>JAAWQM010000016.1 GCA_022800525.1 Oscillospiraceae bacterium | reverse complement strand
GGTGCCGTCGTCCTCAATGTCGATCTTCGCGCCGGTGTCGGCCACGATCTTCTGGATGACGGAGCCGCCCTTGCCGATGACGTCCCGGATGTTGTCGGGGTCGATGTGCATGGTAATCATCTTGGGAGCCCACTTGCTGACCTCGGCGCGGGGCGCGGAGATGCAGGGCAGCATGATCTGGTCCAGAATCTCGCACCGGGCGTCATAGGTAATATCCAGGGCGTTCTTGATAATCTCCATGGTCAGGCCGTCGTTCTTCAGGTCCATCTGGATAGCGGTGATGCCCTTCTTGGTGCCGCCCACCTTGAAATCCATCTCGCCGTGGAAATCCTCCACCCCCTGGATGTCAATAAAGGTGGTGAAGGAGCCGTCGTCGTCCTGAATGAGGCCGCAGGAGATGCCGGCCACAGGGGCCTTGATGGGCACGCCGGCGTCCATGAGAGCCAGAGTGCTGCCGCAGATGGAGCCCTGGGAGGTGGAGCCGTTGGAGGAGACCACCTCGGACACCACGCGGATGGCGTAGGGGAACTCCTCCTCGCTGGGCAGGACGGGCAGCAGGGCCCGCTCGGCCAGCGCGCCGTGGCCGATCTCGCGGCGTCCGGGGCTGCGGGAGGGCTTGGCCTCGCCCACGGAGTAGCCGGGGAAGTTGTAGTGGTGCATATACCGCTTGGTCTCCTCGGGCCAGATGGTGTCCAGCTTCTGGCAGGCGGAGAGGGTGTCCAGGGTGCAGATGCTCAGCACCTGGGTCTGGCCCCGGGTGAAAAGGCCGGAGCCGTGGACACGGGGCAGCACCCCAACCTCCGCGCCCAGGGGGCGGATCTCGTTCTTCTGGCGGCCGTCCACCCGGTGGCCCTGAAGCAGCCACGCCTTGACGATCTTCTTCTGGAACTTGTAGGTGAACTCCTCCAGGTACTTGTCCATGTCGGGGTACTGCTCCAGATACTTCTCGTGCCAATGCTCGATCATGGCGTTCCAGCGGGCCTCGCGGACGTTCTTGTCGTCGGTGTCCATGGCGGCCTTGGCCTCGTCCATATAGTTGGCGACAATGTCATCGAACAGCTCCTGGTTGAAGTCGGCGTGGGGATAGTCAAACTTCTCCTTGCCGATCTCGGCCACCATCTGGCTGATGAGGGCTACCTGCTTCTGGTTCTCGGTGTGGGCGGTCTGGATGGCGTCGAACATGACGTCGTTGGGGATTTCGTTGGCCCCGGCCTCGATCATGACCACCTTCTTGCCGGTGGAGACCACGGTCACGTCCATGTCGGAAATCTCAGCCTGCTCACGGGTGGGGTTGACCACCAGCTTCCCGTCCACATAGCCCATCTTCACCGCGCCCACAGGGCCGTTCCAGGGGATGTCAGAGATGGCGAGGGCGGCGGAGGTGCCGATGAGTGCGGCAATTTCGGGGGAGCAGTCTTGGTCCACGCTCATGACGGTAGCCATGATGGCCACGTCGTTGCGGAAGTCGCCGGGGAACAGGGGCCGGATGGGCCGGTCAATGACCCGGCTGGTGAGGATGCCCTTCTCGCCGGGGCGGCCCTCACGGCGCATAAAGCTGCCGGGGATGCGGCCCACAGCGTACATCTTCTCCTCAAAGTCCACGCTGAGGGGGAAGAAGTCGATGCCGTCCCGGGGACGGGCGGAGGCGGTGGCGGTACAAAGCACGGTGGTCTCGCCGTAAGTGACCAGGACGGCGGCGTTGGCCAGCTCGGCCAGCTTGCCGGTCTCCAGGGTCAGGGGACGGCCCGCCAGGTCCATGGTGTATTTGCGGTAGTTGGGGAACTGCTTTTTGGTGATGATAGTCGACATAGCGTACTCCTTTTCTTTTGTTGCGTCCGGAAGCCCTGTATGGGCGCACGGTGTGCGCCCATACAAGATACGCCGGCGCGGCTTGACGCAGGTACCGCCGGACAAAAATTGTGGGGGAGCCGCCTTTTAGCACTTGATCCTGTTTCCGATCGTTCGGGGACAGGATCAACTGCTAAAACAGCGGCTTTTTTCCCAATTCCTGGGAACTGCCTGGGGGATGGAAAGGCGGGGAGAAGGGTATGCTCCTCCTCCCCGCACCGGGGGACGCCGCCGGCTTCACCGTCAGCGGCCATCCCGTCAGTGCCGCTTGCGCGCCACTGACTTTTTACTTACGAATCCCCAGCTTGGCGATGAGGGCGCGATAGCGCTCAATGTCCTTCCGGGCCAGATAGTCCAGCAGGCTGCGGCGCTTACCGATCATCTTGTAGAGTCCGCGCCGGCTGTGGTTGTCGTGGGCGTGGATCTTCAGGTGTTCGGTGAGCTGGTTGATCCGCTCAGTAAGAATGGCGACCTGGACCTCAGGGGAACCAGTGTCGTTCTCGTGGGTGCGGTTGGCCTCAATGATTGAGGTCTTCTGATCTTTCTGCATCATGGGCTGTTTTCCACCTTTTTACAAAATTCTCCGCAAGCCGCGCCGGGGCAGGTGCCGCCAGCGGCGAGGCCAGGGAATGTATGGGTCACATACGTTTCTTACTATAGCACAGTCATTTCCGATTGTAAAGAAAAATTTTTCTGCGCACGAAAATCAATCTCCAACGCACAATTTTCAGCATGGCGGAATCCATGCAGGGGCGCGCCGTGTGCGTCTGCGCGTCAAAGGGCGGAACCGCGCTATGGGGACCTGATATGCGACAGCATCCCCCCGCCTTACGGCGGGGGGATGCCTGCTCAGTATACGCTTCTGCTCCGCGTTTACTTGCCGGTGTACTGGTACATGTTGTAAACCAGGCAGACCATTTCATTGCGGGTCAGAGCCTTGTTGGGAGTGAAATGGCGGGTGCCGTTATCCCAGAGCTCGCCCTGGACGATCTTGCTGTTATACAGCGCGATGGCGTAAGCGTTGGTGCTGTCTGCGAAGGGGGAGGTCTGGTTCGTCGCCGCGGCGATCCCCAGCACCCGGGCGGTCAGCTCCGCCATGCTGTCGCGGGAGATGGTCGCCCGCAGGTTCACGTTGCTCTGGAGCCAGCCCTTCTGGACAGCAGTGTTCTTGTAGTTCTGCGCCCAGTGGCTGACGTTGGCCTGACTCTCATCCGCCTCGGGCTCATAGTAACCGGCGGCGTTCATGATCATCTTCAGCGCCTCGCCGTAGGCCAAAGCGTCCTCCGGACCGAATTTGCCGTTGCCCTTGCCGTTGATAACGCCCTTGTTAATAAGGTAAGTCAGCTGCGGACGGTACCAGTCGCTGGTGGGACCGGCGGCGGGGATATCGGTAAACTGGTTGATGTTGGTGACTCCGCCGGAGCTGGCGGGGAGGCTGACCACAACCGCCACTGTGCCGCTGGCGACAATCGTATTGGCGGAGTTGTAGGCGGTGAAGGTGAAGCTGTCGGTGGTGCTCGTCGGAGACGCGGCGGGAACATAGGTCACGGTGTTCAGCATTCCGACGGAAACGGCGGTGCTGGAAGCGCCGCTGCTGACCAGCTTGCCGGTCCGGGGAGAACCGAAGGTGATATAGCTGGCGTTGGCCATAGCGTTGGCGTTGGCGCTGGTGAAGTAGGACCAGTTCAGAGCCACGCCGGATGCGCTGTAGCAGGCGGGCAGGGTCACGCGCACATCCGTGGGCGCGGTGACCGCGTTGAAGGTGACCTCGCCGGTGAAGGTGGCGGTGTTGCCGATATAGCCAATATAGCTGATGGTCTCCGTGCGGGTGCTGGAGGCGGTGTAGGTCACGTCGCCAAGCTGGTTGGTGCCGGAGCTCCTGGTGGTGAAGCTGCGGCTCTTGATGTTGCTGCTGGTCAGCCGCACGGAGCTGGAGTTGCTCTTGCTGGAATCCTTATAGGACAGGGTTCCGTAGGAGGGGACATTCTGGAAAACGATGGTCAGGTTGCTGGGGGTGCTGGACGTCTTGACGGCGGCCTTGTACGCGTCAATGAAGTCCTGGGCCTTCAGGCTGACCGTGCCGCTGGCGCTGGTGGAATAGGTGATTGTGCTGGCAGCGGCGCTGAGGTAGGTGATGACGATGGTGCCGCTGCGGGGCGTGGTGGAGACGCTGCCGTTGGAAGAGGTGGTGCCGTACGCGGTGAAGGGGATGCGGATGGTGGTGGCGGTTCTGCTGGTGGCGCTGTTGGGGGAGAAGTACACGCCGTCCAGTCCGCTCTGGTTGCCGCGGGGGCTGACATAGCAGCTGGTGGAGCCCACGCTCTTGTTGCTGGAATTATAGACCGTGCCGCCGGAGACGGAGCCGAAGGTCACATAGGACAGGGAGCCTCTGGAATAGATGTCCGTCCAGAAGTTCTCGAAATCGGACACGTTGAAATACACGTCCTTGCCCAGCTCGGAGCTGTAGTTGATGTTCCCGGCGGAGGCGGCGCCCTGCCTGACGGTGAAGACCATGGTGCCGCTGGCGGTATCATAGACGGCGCTGGAGCTGGAGGTATAGATCCTCACGTCAAAGTTGAAGGATACCTGATAGGAGCCGTTGGCGCTGCTCACGGTGGAGCCGGGGGTAAAGACAATCCTGCTCAGGTCGCTGGAGGAAAGCCAGCTGGAATTGGTGGTCAGCGTGCCGCGGTTGCCGGAGGTGCCGCTCTCATAGGCGGTGCCGCCGTAGACGCGGACGTCATAATTGCGGTAGTAGCTGGAGGAATTGTAATAATAGTTGTTGCGGACCCAGGAATCAATCTGATCGGCGATGGAAGTGGTGGTGCCGTCAGGGATGTCCGTCAGCGCATAGCCGGGGTTGCTGTCATAGACGGTGGCGGAGACGGTAAACTGGGTGTTGTAGCCGGTGGTGATGTTCCAGCTTGCGCTGCCGGAGTAAATGCGGTTGTTCGCGCCTATGGACGCGCCTCTGTTGTAAACATCCACCGTGCAGGTGAGGACGTTATACCGGCTGGAGGAGCTCAGATACCGGTTGAGATACTGGTTGTTGGCGTAGAGCCGGTAGGTGTAGCCGTTATAGCCGGTGTTGCTGTTCTGGACCGTGTAGCCGTTGAGGGTCCAGGTGTAGTAAATGTCATAAGCGCTGTTGCTGCTGCGGATGCTGGCGCCGTTGACGCGGGGGTCCACCGAGAAGTCGCAGTAGTAGCCGTTGGCGGTGGAGCTGGAGTAATTGTTGAGATTCACCACGTTGGAGGTGTTGGGGGTGCCAACCACAGTGAATCCGGCGTTGCCGACGGTGACGGGGATCTGGATGGAACCCAGGACCTGGTTGCTGCTGTTATACAGCGTAGCGGTCAGCGTGGTAGAAGTACCATTGCGGGAACCGTAGAGGTAAATACCGGCGTATCTGCTGGAGCTGAGGGGCGTATCCACCTGATAGCCGCTATTGACGTTCGAGTTGCTGGTGGCGGAGAGGGTCACATAGCTGGTAGAAGGAACGCTCCAACGCACCCAGCTGCCATTCGCAGTGGTAGACGTTACAGAGAAATAACTGCTCCAGGAGTTGTAGGGAATCGTGATGCTGTAGGCGGAGGGGGTCAGGACGGTGTTGCCGACGGTGACCGTGCGGGTGACGGGATTGCCGACCGCCCTGCCGTCATAGTACAGCTGCGCGGTGATAGTGGCTGTGCCGGATGTCCGGCCGGCATAAACAGTCACCGGGGAAGTATAGTACCCACTGCTCATACCAGTAAACGTAGTAGTTGCGCTGGAAGCGTTTGCGCTGTTATAGAAATACGCGATGGACGCATTGCTGGTGGTCCAGCGGACGGAGTATTTTGCAGAAGAAGTGGCATTGGAAAGAGACGCGGTGATTGTGCCATAGGAATTTGTATTGTTTGTGTTCGAAAGGGTCAGGTTATTGCTGAGGGTCAGCTGGTTGGAGACGCTGCCCACATTGACAGTAAACGTACCCTCGCCCACGATGGTCCCTGCGGAGTTCTTGAAGGTGGCGGTGATGGTGGCAGTACCAGCCGCTTTACCGGTAATGGCAACCATATTCTGGTTGCTTCCGGTGAAGGGAGTCACCGTAACTTTATCGCTGCCGGTTTTAACGGCCCATGTCACGGTTGAATAGCTGATGCCGTTAGGAACGCTTGCTGTCACATTCTGAGTGCCGAGAACCTGCAGGGAAAGCGGGCTGGCAGGATTGAAGCTGACAGTGGCCATGGTATGGGTGACGGTGACATTCAGGGTGGAGGAAATCGCGCTTGCCCCTGTTCCATATGTGACAGTCACCGCAGCAGCTCCCGCAGCAACGGGGGTTACTGTAATCGTATTCCCGCTGCGAGAAACTTTACATACTTTTTCGTTGGTGGAAGCTACACTGTCAATCGTTGCGCCTGTAATTGCCGTACCATTCGCTGTCTGCACAGAGGCGGTCACAGTTGCGTTGCTGGCAGTCGTCATCGACAGAGAAAAGGGAGTCTGGGTGCCGCCTACACCTGTGCCGGAAAGAACAATTCTGTCAGCCTTGGCATCACCTAAAACGGTGATGCGTGCTGTACCAGTATGTTTTGAACCGTCAGGAAGCGTCATGGTAGCTTCCACAGTGACAGGCGTATTGACAGCAACAGCCCTAGCCGTCAAAGTAAGCGTCGGAGAGCCTGTCAACGAGCTGGTCGTTACAGCGGACGAACCACCTGTAACTTTCCACTCAAAAGTGGTATTTCCAGTGTAGGAATTATTAATCCGGAGGGTGGTGCTGTTGTTGGTAGGTGAAGATGCAGATATTGTTGTTGAATTGTTAGAAATTGGAGTAATCTCCAAATCCTCTGTGACGGTAGGAGCAGTGACTGTTACCTCACAGATGGCAATTTCTCTCTCTTGAATAGAGTTATTGCCATTTCCAGAAGGCACTAACTCAACATAAATTGTTCCAGTACCCTCCCTATTAGCTTTGATGGTTCTACTGGCCGTAGAAATCCCAGAACTATCAACTTCACTAAACCCACCGACACTGCCGTTGCCTTCGCTTATTGACACAGCGCCAGTAGCTCTCCACCTGGCATGAAATGCACGACTATATGCATCAGGGTTTTTAAGCGTCAAAGTAAGTCTCTTAGTTTGACCCACCTCAAGAGACATACTGCTCTCACTTACATTGTAGAAAGCGCTTGTTGTAGCCGCCCTCGCCATCCCCGGCAGCAGGGACAGGACGATGGCGAAGGCCATCAGCAGGGACAGGAGTTTTCGCGGGGATTGTTTCATGTTCATTCCTTCCTTTCTCCGGACCGGGACTCCGGTCCACTCTCGGTTTACCGGCATATCATACCAGAAATTTGTGAAATGGTGGTATCAAAACTGCATCATTTTTGCATCATTTTGGTTACAATTTCCGTATCAGTCCGCCAGCGCCGTCTGCAAATTGTCCAGCAGCTCCTGGGCCTTGGCGGCCTTTTTTTCCGGATCGGTTTCCTGGAGCATGTCCTTCAACGCGGAAAGGATCAGGCGGATATAGCTGTTGAACTGTTTGCCGGTCATGCCCATCACGCAAGCCTCCTTTCAAAAGACATAGACGGATAACCAATCCAAAAGGTTCCATGGCAGCAGGATAAATTTTCAGCCGTCCTGCCGCGGCAGCTCCGCCCCGGCAGATGACATCCCCCTCACGTCCATCTGAACCGGTACTCTGTGGTCATATCATACCGCTGTCCGGGCCGGAGGACAATGTCTCCCCACTCGGGATGGTTGGGGCTGTCGGGGATGTACTGGGTCTCCAGGCACACGGCCTGACGGGGCCGGTAGGGTACGCCGTCCTTGCCGGTTGTGGTCTCCAGAAAATTGCCGGTATACAGCTGCACCCCAGGCGCCTGGGTCCAGCACTCCATGCTGACGCCCCGCTCCCCGGTGAGCCGCGCCGCCAGCCGCAGGCCCTGGGCCGGGTCCAGCACAAAATTGTGGTCGTACCCGCCCGCGCTGCGCAGCTGCTGGTCATCGGCCCCCACGTCCCGCCCCAGAGTCTTCTCCACAGTGAAGTCAAAGGGCGTGCCCGCCACAGGCGCGGACATGGCGGATGGGATGCTCTCGCCGTCCACGGGGGTGAACTGGTGGGATGCCAGCCAGAGCCGGTGGTCCATCACGTCCCCGCCGCCGTTGAGGTTGAAATAGCTGTGGTTGGTGATGTTGCAGTAGGTGGCCTTGTCGCTGGCCGCCTCATAGCGCAGGCGCAGGGCGCTGTCCGTCAGGGTATAGGTCACCCGCAGCGCAAGGGTTCCGGGGAAGCCGCCCTGACCGTCAGGAGAGGTATGGCTCAGGGTCACATGACTCCCGCCCATCTCCTCCAGCTGGAACACCTGCCGGTCAAAGCCGTTGGGCCCGCCGTGCAGCTGCTTGGTCCCCTCGTTGGGAACCAGGGTCAGCTCCTGGCCGTCCAGACGGCATCTGGCCCCGGCGATCCGGTTGCCGTACCGTCCGATGACGGCTCCCAGGTAGCAGCCGTTCTCCTCATATCCGGCGATACCGCTGTATCCCAGCACCACGTCCAGAGGTTTCCCGTCCGGGCCCGGGACCCACAGAGCGCGCAGGGCCGCGCCGTAGGTGATGATCTCCGCTGTCAGGGCTCCCTGGCGCAGGGTATATTTCTCTATCGCTCTGCCGTCTGCGGACGCGCCGAAGGACGCTCGTTCTACTGCCATGGCATCTCCTCCTTTTTTCCTATGCAGGACAGATCATGTTATAGTTTAGCATAATCTCCGCCAATACGCAAGCAGGGGTTTTCGCGGGACGGGAAATCAATTTTGCAGGGGCGCCCAGTTTCCGCTGTTTGCCGGTTCCTGCGCTGAAAATTGATTTCCCGTTTGCGGGCAGAGAAATCTGCCCTCCCGGCCCTATTTCCTCCCCAGCAGTCCGCCCAGCAGCCCCGGCTTTTTCAGCTTCTTCAGAGCCTCCTTCGCCTTCCTGTGGTTCTGCTCCGCCGCCAGCTGGTACAGCGCGCGGGCCTTCGCCAGATCGCGGCGGACGCCCGCCCCCTTCTCGTAGCAGGCCCCCAGGCGGTACTGGCCGTCGGCGTCCTCCTGGTCCGCCGCCTCCTGATAGAGCTCTGCGGCCTGCGCCAGATCCTTCCGCACGCCCCGGCCCTCCTCGCAGCACTGGCCCAGGGCGCAGGCCGCGCCGCGGTAGCCGCCGTCGTGGGCCTTCTTGTACCACTGGTATGCCTCCGTCTGATCCGCTTTCACGCCGTAGCCGTTCTCATAGCACTCGCCCAGGTAGAACTCCGCCCGGTGGTAGCCCTGCCGCGCGGCCAGCTCAAACCAGCGGAACGCCTCGTCGTTGTCCTCCTCCACCGCTATGCCGTGGTAGTAGAAGAAGCCCAGACAGCACTGGGCCCTGGCGTAGCCTTTCTCCGCCGCCTGACGGTAGAGCCGGACAGCCTCCTGCTTGTCCTCCTCCACCCCGGAGCCCAGCTCATAGCACAGCCCCAGGCAGCAGGTCCCCGGCAAGTGGCCGTTCTCATGGGACTGGCGGTAGAGCTGGGCGGCCCTGGCCGCGTCCTTCTCCACGCCGTAGCCGTTCTCGTAGCATTCGCCCAGCAGCTGCTGGGCCCGTCCGCTGCCCGCCCCGGCGGCCTTGGAGAACCACTGCACGGCGAAATCGTTGTCCTCCACCGTTCCGATGCCCCGGTAGTAGCAGTAGCCCAGGTTGCACTGGGCCCGTACGTACCCCGCCTCCGCCGCAAGGCGGTACAGCCGCACGGCCTCGGCCTTGTCCATCGTCACCCCGGTGCCGAACTCATAGCACACGCCCAGGGCGCAGGTGGAGGGGATGTAACCGGCGTCGTGGTTGATCTGGTAGAGCCTTGCGGCCTCAGCCTCGTCCTGCTCCACGCCGTAACCGTTGTCATAGCACTCTCCCAACAGATGCCGGGCCCGCAAAAACCCTTTTTCGGCGGCCTTGGAGAACCATTGGAACGCCTGGGCGTCGTCCTCCTGGACGCCGATGCCCCGGTAGTAGCAGTAGCCCAGGTTGCATTGCGCCCGGGGGAATCCCGCTTCCGCCGCCTGACGGTAAAGGGCCACCGCCCGCTCCAGGTCCCGCTCCACGCCGCAGCCGGTCTCATAGCAGAGCCCCAGGGCGCAGGTGGCGGGGATGTATCCATTCTCATGGGACTGGGCGTAGAGCCGGGCGGCCTGCGCGCCGTCCTCCTCCACACCGTAGCCGTTCTCATAGCACTCCCCCAGCAGCTGCTGGGCGCGGGCGTAATTCTGTTCCGCCGCCTTCCGGAACCACTCCACGGCCCCGGCGTCGTCCATCTCCACCCCGATGCCCTGATAGAGGCAGAAGCCCAGATTGCACTGGGCGCGGGCGTCACCGCCCGCGGCGGCCCTGCGGTAGAGCTCCACGGCCCTGGCCTTGTCCATCTCCACGCCGGTGCCCAGCTCGTAGCACAGCCCCAGAGAGCAGGTGGCGGTGATACTGCCCTTGTCGCTGGCGGACTGGAACAGCTCCGCCGCCCTGACCGGGTCCTTCTCCACGCCGAAGCCGCCGTCGTAGCACTCCCCCAGCAGGCTCAGGGCCCTGGGGTAGTCCTGCTCTGCTGATTTGGCGAACCATTGCACCGCCTGGGCGTCGTCCTCCTCCACGCCGATGCCCTGGTAGTAACAGAAGCCCAGATTGCACTGGGCGCGGGCGTCCCCCGCTTCGGCGGCCCTGCGGTAGAGCTCCACGGCCTTGTCCAGGTCCTTCTCCACCCCGCGTCCAATCTCATAGCACAGGCCCAGAGAGCAGATGGCGGGGACGTGTCCCTTGTCGCTGGCGGCGCGGTAGAGCTTGGCGGCCTTGTCCGGGTCCTTCTCGATCCCATAGCCGAAATCGTAGCACTCCCCCAGCAGGTTCAGCGCCCTCGGGTACTCCTGCTCCGCCGCCTGGGAGAACCACTTCACCGCCTCCTCGTTGTTCTCCGGGATGCCGATGCCCTGGTAATAGCAGTAGCCCAGGTTGCACTGGGCAGGAGCGTATCCGGCGTTGGCGGCCTCCAGGTACAGCTCCGCCGCCAGCTGCTTGTCCGTCTCCACGCCGGTGCCCAGCTCGTAGCACAGCCCCAGGGCGCAGGTGGCGGGGACATATCCGTTTTTGTGGGCGGCGCGGTAGAGCTCCACCGCCCTGGCCTCGTCCTTCTCAACCCCGTGGCCGTAGTCGTAGCACTGCGCCGCCAGATACTGGCCCCTGGGGTACTCCTGGCGGGCGGCCTCCAGGAAGAGCCTGGCGGCCTCGGCCTCGTCCTCCTCCACGCCGACTCCCCGGTCATAGCAGCACCCTAACGCGCAGGTGCCGCCATCGAAGCCCTGTTCATGGGCGGCGCGGTAGAGCCGGACTGCCTTCTCCTCGTCCTTCTCCACGCCGTAGCCGTTCTCATAACACTCCCCCAGCAGCATCTGGGCGCGGGGGTAGTCCTGCTGGGCAGCCTTGGCGAACCACATGGCGGCCTGCTCGTCGTCCTCCTGGACGCCGATGCCGCGATAGTAGAAGAACCCCAGGTTGCACTGGGCGGGGGCGTACTCCCCCTCAGCGGCCTCCCGGTAATAGGCGGCGGCCCTCTCCTTGTCCATCTCCACGCCGGCGCCCAGCTCGTAGCACAGCCCCAGCTCGCACACAGCGGGGAGATATCCCTCCTCGGCAGCGGCCCGGAACATGGCCAGCGCCTTGGCCGGGTCCTTCTCCGTGCCGTAGCCCCGGGAGTAGCACAGTCCCAGGCCGTGCTGGGCGGCGATGTGCCCGCCCTCCGCAGCCCTGGAGAACCAGTAGAAGCCCCGCTCCTCGTCCCGGGGGGTGCTCTCCTCGCCGAAGCAGTAGTCCCGGCCCAGCTGATAGGCGGCCTCCAGGTCGCCGTCTCCCGCGGCGGTCTCCAGTTCCCGCAGGTTCTGCCGCTTCTCCTCCGACCGGGCGGAGAGGGTCTGGAGCAGCTGTGGATTGAAGTATACCGTAATGGAATCCTGCTCATTGGGCAGCATTTCCCTGTTTTCTTCCGCAGACATTGGCATTTCATCCTTTCCTGTATGTTTCACCCCTGCGGCATCCGCCGCCGGGCGCTCCACTCCTTTTCTATTTCTATAGTTTAGCCATCCCCTCAAGGATTGTCAACGATTTCTTTCAGCAGATCGCGCGGTTATGGAGGTGGAAATTTGTGGAAAGAGAGCCTTCCAGCGTAAAAATTTTGCGGTTCAGGCTAAAATTTCCAGGAAAATTCAGGATTTTTGGGATAAAAGTCTTGCAAGTGAGGGAAAAGTATGTTAGATTAGGTGGAGCGAAGCAGGCGTCCCGCAATTTGGGGACGTTCTGGATACAAAAACTAAAGAAATGTTAAAAGGAGCAAACCCAAATGAACAAGTCTGAACTGATTAGCGCCGTAGCGGAGAAGGCCGGCCTGTCCAAGAAGGATTCCGAGGCCGCGATCACCGCCGTTCTGGACGTCATCTCTGATACGCTGGCCCAGGGCGAGGAGATCCGGCTGGTAGGCTTTGGCACTTTTGAGGTGAAGAAGCGGGAGGCCCGTATGGGCCTGAACCCCAAGACCAAGGAGCCCGTTCCCATCGCCGCCACGAAGGTACCCGCCTTCAAGCCCGGCAAGGCGCTGAAGGACGTCGTCGCGAAGTAAGGAATATTCATTTGAGGGGGGCGCGGCGCTGGCCGCGCCCCCTGCTTTCACGAAAGGAGAAGGCCATGCGGCTGGACAAATATTTAAAGGTATCCCGGCTCATCAAGCGGCGGACGGTGGCCAATGAGGCGTGTGACAATGAGCGGGTGAGCGTGAACGGGAAAACGGCCCGCGCGTCGTATGAGGTCAAGGAGGGGGATGTCATCAGCATCCGCTTCGGCCAGCGGACGCTGACGGTAGAGGTTGTGTCGGTGGTGGAGAACGCCGGGAAGGCGGAGGCTGCGGCGATGTATCGGGAGGTCGGACCGTCATAAGGGGGGCTGCGGCCCGGCAATTGAATAAACAGACAAATTGTGAGTAAATTGTCCTGATTCCCCGGTCCACAGAGAGAAAAGCTTGAATCATATTCAAAAAAATGCTATAATGGCGCTGTAGGCTATATTTGCTTGTTGAAAACTGCAAATTGCCTTAAAATAAAAGAAAGGGAGTGTTTTTCATGACGTATACAGCCAAAATGAACACCAAAACAACAAGGAGGGTTTTTACAAAATAACCCTCCGGAAACTGGAGGAAATATGGCTGAGCAACCATTTTACTGGATCCGCCCGGAAGATTATACTTTGGATATCTTTTTGCTCTTTGACCGATGGATCATCCGTTATGTGATCACGCAGGAGATCTCCTGGTACGACAAAAACCGGGATTACAAGGCGGACCTGGCGAAAGCTTTGAGCAAACGGCCCTATATTGCCGGTTACTGCCGGAAAAAGGCCCCGGAGGTTACGGATTTTCTGGATCGCTTACACATCCCGAAGGCTGATGCGGTCAGCGCGGCGGAGGCCAGGGAGGCAGAAATCGCCTTGCTGGCTGCATTGGAATGCTTCGTGGTCTATGCCGACCCGGAGGTCATGGAAAAGCTGGATTACATCCGCTACTGGGACCCCCAGCGGCTCTATGAGCTGGTAGACCTGGAAGGGAAAATTGTTTTGGATGTGGGTTCCGGCACAGGACGGCTGGCTTTCGCGGCGGCGAAATACGCAAAACAGGTTTATGCCAGCGACCCCTGCGGCCAGCTCAGGGAATTTATGCGGGACAAAATCAAACGGAAAGGGATCTCCAATGTAAAGGTTCTGGACGGGGAGATTCTCTGCCTGCCCTATGAAGCGGATACTTTTGATGTCGTATGCAGCGGCCATGTGGTTGGCGACTTTTATGATGAGGAAATAGCGGAAATGGCCCGCGTAACCAAAAACGGCGGATGGATCGTCTGCTGCGATGGTGATGATGGATTCCGATCCACCACGCCGGACAGGGAGTTGATTTCCCGGGGATTTGAGTATTTCGGCTATAAAACCCGCCAGGGCGGTAACGCCTATAACTACCGAAAGCTTGTCCGCAAATAAAAACTGTTCTTTCCTGCGGCAGAAATACGCCCAGCCTCTCGGCCATTCCCCGCCCGGCCGGTGTCCGCCGCATGACCGGCGGCGGATGCAGACCGATTGAAGAAGCGGCGCCGCAGCGAAATCTATCAATAGACCCCGTGGGTAGCCGCAGAAGACCGGCGCACCAACAAGGCGTTGGGTCAGAACAAAACAGGGTATCGCCGGAGGGAAAAATCAACACCCCCGTCATTCAGGGGATTCTCAAGGGGGTCCGCCCCCTTGAGGGCGCTTTTGTTACTTTTCCTGCAAGGGAAAAGTAAGCCCCCGCCCGCAGCGCAGAAGAAGAACCAACCAGTCATAAATAGGACATCCCCCCCATATACATGGAGTAACATGGATATGGGGGGTAAAAAAGTATGGCTTATGAGGAAATGGGCTCCATGCAGCACCGCCTGGAGCTGGACGGGCGGGAACGCCTGCTGGTCTCCGGCGTGGAGGAAGTGGAGCGCTTCGACGAGGAAGAGATCGTAATGAACACCACCGCCGGCACCCTGGTGGTGGGCGGCGCCGGCCTGCACATCGGCAAGCTGAACCTGGACGGCGGCGAGCTCCATGTGGACGGGTCCATCCACACCCTCCTCTATGAGGACCGGATGCCCAGGAACAATCAGGGCGGCCTCTTCCGCCGCTTTTTCGGCTGACCGCCATGGTCCACCCGATCTCCGAACAGCTGGCCCTCTTCCTCCGGGCCGCAGCCCTGGGCGCGGTCCTGGGCCTTGTCTACGACCTCTTCCGCACCCTGCGCACCCTGGGCGGCAAGCTCTGGGGCGGCATCCTCGACGTCCTTTTCTGCCTGATTGCGGCCGCGTCCCTCTTCTTTTTCGTCATGGCAGGCAACGGCGAAATGCGCATTTTCGTCGTCCTGGGCGCAGCGGGCGGAATGCTGCTGTTCCTGTGCCTGGCCGGTCCGCTGCTGCGGCCCGTCTGGCGGTTCTGGCTGGAGCTGCTCCTTTTTCCCGCCCGCCTTGTGATGGCTTTGATGAAAAAATGCGGGCAAACCGCAAAAAAACTCTTTTCTTTTGGACGATTCCGGGTTATAATAGGGGTCAATCATCTTCGCCGGAGACGCGCCAGGAAAGGAGAGCAGGATGAAACGGACGCCGCCAACCAACAATAACCGCCAGCCCCGCAGGTCCGCGAAGTCTGCCTCCAGGCAGCGTCCCGCCAGCCGGGTGACCATCCTGGTCCTGGCCTTCCTGATGGTTGTCCTGGGCGTCCAGATTCTCCGCATGAACGGACAGATAAAGAACGCCCTGGCCGAGGAGACCCTGGTGGCCCAGCGTCTGGAGGAGCTTCAGGAGGCCAACCGGCAGCTTCAGGATGACCTGAACAACAGCTCGGACCCCACCCTGATCGAGAACATCGCCCGGGACCAGCTGGGCATGGTCTGCCCGGGGGAGAAGGTCTTCCATATCAGCAAATAGACGCGCGGAGGCGGCAGGTCCACCAGGACCCGCCGTCTCCGATTCATCTCTGCCTTATGGCGATCTGCCGGGCGTCGGCCCGCCGCAGCGCGATGACCGCCCCGCACACAGCGTAGGCCACCGGGTCCCCCCAGGGACTCTCCTGCACCGCCGAGACCACGCCGCCGGGAACAAATCCCAGCTCCTGCAGTCTGCGCCGCTGGTCCTCCGGAGCGGAGACCTCCGTCACAGCGGCCCGCTGGCCTACCGCCAGCCGGTCCAGCGTGGTGACGTCCTTCATATGAGGATCTCCTCCTTTAAAACGAACGCGGGACCACCGCCCCGCGATGTGAGCTGCTACAGGCCATTATATGCGCTTCCCTCAGCCTTGTGCCAGATAGTCCAGCACGCCGGCCGCAATCCCCCGGGCCAGCCTGTCCTGATACGCCGGCTGGACCAGCAGCGCCAGCTCCTCCGGCGTGGACATGAAGCCGCACTCCACCAGGGCGGCGGGCATCCGGGACGTGCGCAGCACCGCCAGATGGGGCCGGGGCTCCATGCCGGAGCCGGGCGCGCCCGTGGCCGCCTGCATGGTCCGGTACAGCGTCTCCGCCAGCTGCCAGCCCGCCGACTCCTCACTGTAGGCGCAGGTGTATACCCCCAGCGCATCGTCGTGGTCCAGACTGGCGTTGCAGTGGATGCTGACGAACAGGTCCGCCTCCTGGCCGTTGGCCAGGTCGGTGCGCTCATAGAGGCTCACGTCCCGGTCGTCTGCGCGGGTCATGAGGACCGACAGCCCCGCGTCTTCCAGCAGGGTCCTTGCCCGGAGGGCGATGGACAGGGCCAGATCCTTCTCCTTTACGCCGCCGTATACCGCGCCGTCCGCGCCGCCGCCGTGGCCGGGATCCAGAACGACAAGGGCGCTGCGCTCCGGCGCGTCCTCCGCCGCAGTTCCGGAGAGGATCGTGACCGTCTCCGTCTCAGGGTCCCAGTCCACCTGGCAGCCCAGGGCCTCCGCCAGCGCCCGCAGGGGGACCATGGTCGTCCCTCCCTCCGCTATGTAAGCACCGGGCGCGTTCAGCGGCGAGCCATCCACCAGGATACGCACCCTGCCGCCGGCCGCGCCAAGGGCGGTGAGGGAGAGGGCCAGGATCAGGCTCAGGGCCAGGAGGATGGTATAAAATCGTTTCATCTTGGTCAGGTTCCTTTCTTTTCTGAAGTGCATTCCGTTTTCGTCCGTCTTCGACAGGCAGCTGCGGATATTGTACATGACGAATCGGTCTGTGCGCAAGTGGTAAGTTCTGGCCGCTGGGAAGCCCCTGGGAGCCGTTCTGATGGAAATATCCTCGAAACAGGGACGGATTTGCGCAATTATTCTGTGATTTGCGAATTCCTGCTTGACTTTTCCTATGCAGGCAGGATATACTGAAAGTCAGTGGAAATCAATAACCGGGAGAATTTGGATGAACACATATCTGACGATTTTTTGCATCACCGCCGTCACCGGCGCGGGCGGACTGTCCCTGGGCGGCGTGTTGGCCGCGGCGGTCCACAGCCCGTCGGACCGGACCATGAGCCTGCTGCTGCGCTTCACGGCGGGGGTGATGTTCAGCGTGGTGTGCTTTGACCTGATCGCCGACGCCCGTGAGGAGGCCAGCGCCCTGCCTGTGCTGTGCTGGATTCTGATTGGGTACCTGTGTACCTACCTGCTCAACTGCTGGATCGACAAGCAGGCCCACCACACCCATTCCCACGGCGGCCACAGCCATACGGACGCCCACGGGCACAGCCACAGCCACAGCCATAACCACAGTCATGAAACCGCCCATTCTGGTCATGATAACGGAGAGCTGTGCGCCTGCGGCCACCACACGCTGCGCACGGCGGGGCTGGTGCTAGCGGCGGCGGTGGCGCTGCACAACATGCCGGTGGGCATGGCCATCGGCGCCACCTTCGCCGGGACCGCCGCGCCGGGCCACGCCGGACACGCGGGCATCCTGGCCGCGCTGATTATCGGACTGCACAACATCCCGGAGGGCATGAGCATCGCCGCGCCGCTGCTGGCGGGGGGCTCCAGGCCCGCCGGAGCCGTCGGCGTCGCCGCCCTCAGCGGCCTGCCCACCATCATCGGGGCCCTGCTGGGCTACAGCGCGGGAACCATGAATCCCCTGCTGCTGGCGGTCTCCCTCAGCTTCGCCGCCGGAGCCATGCTGTACGTGATTTTCGGCGAGCTGCTGCCGGAGTCAGAGAGCCTCTGGCGGGGACGGCTGGCCGGAATGTCCACCATGCTGGGGCTGCTGCTGGGCATGGCGCTGATTTTTGGGCATCATGGGTGAGGCCGGATGAAATCCCAACGCCCCCGCGCAATTCACAAAGCCCTTCGTCTGCTGTCAGACGAGCTTTAACCAATCAAAAGGAGAAGACCTGCGTATGGACGATCATTCCCCCTCCACTGTAGAAAAGGTAGCCCTGCCGCGTACTATCCACCTGGTTCCGCTGAACTATATCGACGGCTTCGCCGTGCGTCCCGGCTTCTACGAGATCAACGGCGCCACCGCCATCCCCGGCGGGGTGAACTTCACTGTCCACTCCCATGGGGCCGCATCCATTGAGCTGCTGCTGTTCCACCGGGAGGCGTCGGAGCCCTACGCCGTGCTGCCCTTCCCCCAGCACTACCGCATCGGCAACGTGTACTCCATGATCGTGTTCAAGCTGAACATCGAGGAGTTTGAGTACGCCTACCGGGTGGACGGCCCCTATGAGCCGGAGAAGGGGAAGATCTTCGACAAGAGCAAGTACCTCCTGGACCCCTACGCCAAGGCCGTCACCGGCCAGAGCAAGTGGGGCTATACCGCCCCCAGGGGCCAGCACTACAAGGCCCGGGTGGTGAAGGACGACTTCGACTGGGGCGACATGAAGCCACCCCTCATCCCCATGGAGGACCTCATCATCTATGAGCTCCACGTCCGGGGCTTCACCATGGACTCCTCCTCCGCCGTGCGCTGCCGGGGCACCTTCGCGGGGCTGATGGAGAAGCTGCCCTACCTCAGGCAGCTTGGCGTCAACGCCGTGGAGCTGATGCCCATTTTCGAGTTCGACGAGATGCAGGACTACCGGGAGGTGGACGGCCAGAAGCTGTACAACTACTGGGGGTACAGCACCGTCAGCTTCTTCGCCCCCAACACCAGCTACGCCGCCTCCACTGAGTTCAACCGGGAGGGCCGGGAACTGAAGGACCTCATCCGCGCCTGCCACCAGGAGGGGATGGAGGTCTATCTGGACGTGGTGTTCAACCACACCGCCGAGGGCAACGAGAAAGGGCCCTTCTTCTCCTTCAAGGGCTTTGACAACAACATCTACTACCTGCTGGCCCCCGATGGGAAGTACTATAACTTCAGCGGCTGCGGCAACACCCTCAACTGCAACCACCCTATCGTCCACCAGATGATTATGGACTGCCTGCGCTACTGGGTCACCACCTACCGGGTGGACGGTTTCCGGTTCGACCTGGCCTCCATTCTGGGGCGCAACGAGGACGGCTCCCCCATGAACAAGCCCCCCCTGCTCCAGGCCATGGCCTTCGACCCCATTCTGGGGGACGTGAAGCTCATCGCAGAGGCGTGGGACGCGGGCGGGCTCTATCAGGTGGGGTCCTTCCCCTCCTGGAACCGCTGGGCGGAGTGGAATGGCCGCTACCGGGACGACGTGCGCCGCTACCTCAAGGGGGACGACGGCTGCGCCCACGCGGCGGCCCTGCGGCTGGTGGGCAGCCAGGACATGTACGCCATCGACAGCCGCAAGAACGCCTCCGTCAACTTTATCACGTGCCACGACGGCTTTACGCTGTGGGACCTGTTCTCCTACAATGAAAAGCACAACCTCAAAAACGGCTGGGACAACACCGACGGGGCCAACGACAACAACAGCTGGAACTGCGGCGTGGAGGGCGAGACGGAGGACCCGGGGATCAACGCCCTGCGCCGCCGCATGTGCCGCAACGCCTTCACCCTGCTCATGTGCTCCCGGGGAATCCCCATGTTCCTGGCGGGGGACGAGTTCTGCAACACCCAGTTCGGCAACAACAACGCCTACTGCCAGGACAATATCACTTCCTGGCTGGACTGGCGGAAGCTGATCGAAAACCGGGACATGTTCCAGTTCTTCCAGTATATGATCCGCTTCCGGAAGGAGCACCGCGTCCTCCGGGCCAATGTCAGCGACGGCTGCTGGGGGTTCCCCGACTACAGCTTCTACGGCGTGGACGGCCCCCGGGGAGGCTTCGGGGCCCAGGACCACTATGTGGGCGTCCTCTTCACCGGCGGCGAGCGGGGCGTAGGCCCCCGGGCGGTCTATGTGGCCTCCAACGCATGGTGGGAGGATCTTCGGGTACGCCTGCCGGAGCTGCCCTCGTCCATCTGCTGGTCCCTTGCGGTGGACACGTGGGAGGAGATGCCCCCCGTCCACCCCATCCCCACGGGCGGCTGGATCACCATACGGCCCAGGAGCGTCATGGTGTTTGTGGGGCAGTAGACTGAATTTTACAATTTTCTATACAAAAACCGGGCGCAACCGCCAATAGTTGCGCCCGGTTGGTTGATTTTCAAACCCGGTTACAGTATCGTCAAAGCACATCATCCCGAAGGAGGACCCCCCATATGACCTATGGAACCCGTATCAAACAGGCCCGCGAATCCCTGCGCATGACCCAGGAGCAGCTGGCCGAGGAGCTGGACATCAGCCGTCAGGCCGTCAGCAAATGGGAGGCCGACCTCTCCCGGCCCGCCCGGGAGAAGCTGGAAAAGCTCTCCGCAGTCCTGGACATCCCGCCGGAGACCTGGACAGAGATCGACGCCGAGCGGGAGGCCGCCGGCCAGCCTCCCGACGCCGCCCGGCCCTGGAAAATCGCCGCCGCCGTGCTGGCGGCGGGCTGCGCGGTGCTGGCGGCCGCGCTGGCGGTGACGCTCTCCCTTCTCCTGCCCGCGCCCACTCACGCCGTGCCCGCTCCATCGCCTGCGCCGGAGGACCCTCCGGCTGAGGACGCGGAGAAGGCCCTCTCGGCAATCTTCCCCGGCACCCTGCCGCTGACCGTCCGGCACGACTTCGAGTTCGGAGACCAGCCCTTCGGGGAGTACGACCCGTCTCTGGTCCCGTTTCTGGACGACCTGGAGGAATTGCAGGAAAATGAGCTGGCTGACTTCCACTTTGGAGACACGGCCAATCATGGGCCGGGAGACAAGCCGGCCTTTCTGAGTGTTGTCAAAACCAACACCGTTACCGACGAGCGCGGGACCGCCTTCTCCGACGTATACCTGCTGTACGCCATCCCGGACAGGCGGGGGGACCTGGACTATCAGATCATGTTCCGCATGGCGGAGTACAACCACTACGTCAACAGTGATCCTGGCGCTGTCACCGTGGAGCCGTTTTTCAACGTCCTGGGCCATGACGGGTTCAGGATTTCGATTACCGTGGGCGCGTCCGGCAGGTGGAGCTTCTACATCACCCAGCGCCCTGACGGGACGCCCTGCCTGATGACCACAAACGGCAGCATGGAGGCCGACGTGGATGAGGACGGCGTGCTGGAGATCGTGGAGAAGTGGAAGAACAGCCCCACCTGGGAGATCACCGATACCATAGAAGGAGAGGAGGGGGCGTTCATCTACACCCTCTCCACCCAAAGCGAGGATTTCCCCGGCATCATGAATCTTGCGCTCCTTCAGGAAAAGGGCGGCTTCGTCGTGCCGGACTCCAACGGCGAGGTCCTGGGCCGCTACGTCCTGCGGGGCGGGGAGCTGGTACGGCTGCCGCTGACGGACTTCTCCGTACTGGACTACCCGGACGCGGCGGGGACGAAGCTCACCTTCATCACGGACCCCGAGCTGTGCGAGGGTCTGACCGACGGTCTGGACCCGGACGCCGTCCTGTCCTATACGGATACCGTCCGCGTCACCCACCGCCAGCAGGCGTATCTGGCCCTCCAGGAGCTGTACGAGCTGACGGGGCTGAAGGTGGACGAGTGCTTCTGCGCCGCCACGGAGTTCTCCGTATACTTTTCCCTCCTGCCGGATGGGTTCAACCAGCGGAGCTTCTTCACGCTTGACTTTGATACCCGCTATGGCAACACGGACAACATCCCCAGCATCCGGATCGCCTGGAAGGAGCTGGGCAATGACTGGTCGCCGCTGTCCGTCGGGGACGCGGCCTGTCCGGGGCCTTCCATGAAGGAGGAGGAGGCTATGCTGTGGTACTATGACCGGATGAAGGTCTTCCGCACCGGCGAGCCGGCCTATGCCAGCGCGGGAGCGCCGGGGGAGCTGTGGCTGGAGAACGGGGATCTGTACTTCTGCACTGTGCTGGACACGAAGTACGGCCCTGTCCTGGCGGACATGACCGGGCCGTATCCCGACGGGGTTGTGAACCATTGAGAGGGGCGGGGCGGAGACCCGGCCCTGCGGAAAGGGCGTCATCTGTCAGAACGCCGCATCCATGTGGGGGCGCGCATTGTACATATGCAAGCCAAAGGGCAGAACCGCGGAACAATGGACGCGGTTCTGCCCTTTGAAAACGGTCCGCCGAAGGCGGCGGCCCCTTACAGGCCCCCGCTCATGCGTCAATGGTGGAAATCCTGCTGGAAATCGCCTCCAGCACATCCAGCAGCGCGCTCACAGTATCCAGCGATGTAAACGTCGTCACGCTGTTCTCAATCGCCAGCCGCCGGATCTCAAACCCCGCGTTCACATGCTCTGCGGAGCTGGGGTCCCTGGTGTTCACCAGATACGCCACCTTCCCGCTGCGCATGGCCTCCGTCACATCCTTGGGGTCCTCGGTATAATCCCGCTTCCGCCGCGTCCGGACGCCGCGCTCCTTCAGGAAATCCGCCGTCCCCGTAGTCGCCTCAATATTGAACCCCAGCCGGTAGAACCGCTTTACCAGCGGCAGCGCCTCCTCCAGGTCCTCCTTGCAGACGGACAGCAGCACTGTCCCATGGTCCTGGAGCCGCATCCCCGCCGCCTGCATGGCCTTGTAGAGGGCGTAGGGCAGGCTGTCGTCATATCCGATGGCCTCCCCGGTGGATTTCATCTCCGGGGACAGGTAGGCGTCCAGGCCGCTGAGCTTGCTGAAGGAGAACACGGGAACCTTGCAGTACCACCGCTTCTTTTCCGGCGGATACAGCTCTGTAATCCCCTGGTCCCGCAAGCTCTCGCCCAGAATCACCTTCGTGGCGATGTCCGCCAGGGAAAACCCGGTGGATTTGGACAAAAAGGGTACGGTCCGGGAGGATCTGGGGTTGACCTCGATGATATAGACCTTCTCCTCCCGGTCCACGATAAACTGGATGTTGTACAGCCCGACGATGCCGATGCCAAGCCCCAGCTTCCGGGTGTAGTCCAGAATGACCTCCTTCACCTCCTGAGAGATGGAGAAGGTGGGATACACGCTGACCGAATCGCCGGAGTGGACCCCTGTGCGCTCCACCAGCTCCATGATGCCGGGGACGAACACCTCCGTGCCGTCGCAGATGGCGTCCACCTCCACCTCCTTGCCGATAATGTACTTGTCCACCAGCACCGGCTTTTCCGCGTCCACCTCCACGGCGGTCTTGAGATAGTGACGAAGCATGGTCTCATTGGCGACAATCTCCATTGCCCGTCCGCCCAGCACAAAGGAGGGCCGTACCAGCACCGGGTAGCCGATCTCGCTGGCCGCACGCACGCCGTCTTCCAGATTGGTGACGGCCTCGCCCCTGGGCTGGGGGATGTCCAGCTCATGGAGCACCTGCTCGAAGACCCGCCGGTCCTCCGCCCGCTCAATGGCGGCGCAGTCCGTGCCGATGATCTGCACGCCGTGGTCCCGCAGGGGCTGGGCCAGATTGATGGCCGTCTGGCCGCCCAGGGAGGCGATGACCCCCACCGGCCGCTCCAGGTGGATGACGTTCATCACGTCCTCCACGGTCAGCGGCTCAAAGTACAGCTTGTCGCTGCAAGTGTAGTCAGTGGACACGGTCTCCGGATTGTTGTTGATGATGATGGCGTCATAGCCGCTCTGCTTGATGGTCTGAACGGCGTGGACGGTGGAGTAGTCGAACTCCACGCCCTGCCCGATGCGGATCGGCCCGGACCCCAGGACGATGATCTTCTTGTGGGGTGAGACGATGGACTCGTTCTCGTCCTCGTAGGTGGAGTAGAAGTAGGGCACATAGCTGTCGAACTCGCTGGCGCAGGTGTCGATCATCTTGTAGACCGGGAAGATGCCCAGCTCCTGCCGCTTGTCCCAGACCTCCCGCTCGGTGCATTTCCACAGCCACGCGATGGCCTTGTCGGAGAACCCCCGCCGCTTGGCCCGGCGCAGCATGTCCCCGTCCCAGGGCCGCGCCTTGATCTCCTCCTCATAGTGGACGATGTTGCTGATTTTGTCCAGGAACAGCATGTCGATCTGGGTAGCTGTACAGATCTGCCCCAGGTCGGTGCCCCGGCTCATCAGCTCCGCAATGGCGAAAATGCGGTCGTCCGTCCCCAGGCGGATATAGTCCAGCAGCTCCTTCTCGTTGTAGTCGTTGAACTTCTCCATATAGATGTGACCCACGCCGCCCTCCAGGGAGCGCACGGCCTTGAGGATGCTCTCCTGGAGCGTCCGGCCGATGGCCATGACCTCGCCGGTGGCCTTCATCTGGGTGGACAGCACCTTGCTGGCGGACCCGAATTTGTCGAAGGGAAACCGGGGCATTTTCGTGACCACATAGTCCAGGGCCGGCTCAAAGCAGGCAGGCGTGTTGGCAAGCTGGATCTCCTCCAGCCGCATCCCCACGGAAATTTTGGCGGACACCCGGGCGATGGGATAGCCGCTGGCCTTGCTGGCCAGAGCGGAGGACCGGGAGACGCGGGGATTGACCTCGATGACGTAATACTGGAAGGACTGGGGGTCCAGGGCGAACTGGACGTTGCACCCGCCCTCGATCTTCAGCGCGCGGATGAGCCGCAGGGCGCTGTCCCGCAGCAGGTGGTACTCCTTGTTGGTCAGCGTCTGGCTGGGCGCCACGACGATGGAATCGCCGGTGTGGATGCCCACCGGGTCGATGTTCTCCATGTTGCAGACGGTGATGGCGGTGTCGTTGGCGTCCCGCATCACCTCGTACTCGATTTCCTTATAGCCCTTGATGCTCTTCTCAATGAGCACCTGATGGACCGGGGACAGCTCCAGGGCGTTCTTCATCATGGCCCGCAGCTCCATCTCGTTGTTGGCGAAGCCGCCGCCGGTGCCGCCCAGGGTGAACGCGGGACGCAGAATCACCGGATAGCCGATGTCCGCCGCGGCCTGGACAGCCTCCTCCTCGGAGCGGGTGATCTCGGAGGGGACCACCGGCTCGCCCAGGCCCAGGCACAGCTCCTTGAACAGCTCCCGGTCCTCGGCTTTCTGGATGCTCTCATAGCTGGTACCCAGCAGCTCCACGCCGCACTCCTCCAGAATGCCCTGCTTCTGGAGCTCCATGGCGAGGTTGAGTCCCGTCTGCCCGCCGATGCCGGGAACGATAGCGTCAGGCCGCTCAAAACGCAGAATTTTCGCCAGATATTCCACCGTCAGCGGCTCCATGTAGACCTTGTCCGCAATGGCGGTGTCGGTCATGATGGTGGCGGGGTTGGAGTTGGCGAGGATGACCTTATAGCCCTCCTCCCGGAGGGCCAGACACGCCTGGGTGCCGGCGTAGTCGAACTCAGCGGCCTGCCCGATGACAATGGGGCCTGAGCCGATGACCAGAATTTTTTTCAGATCCGTTCTCTTAGGCATTGCGCTTCGCCTCCTCCATCAGCTGAATGAACCGGTCAAACAGGTATCCGCTGTCCTGGGGACCGGGGGCGCTCTCCGGGTGGTACTGGACGGAGAATACCCGGTCCTCCCGGCAGGACAGCCCCTCCACCGTGCCGTCCAGCACGTTGATGTGGGTGACCTCCAGCCCCGTGCCCTCCAGGGATTTATCATCCACGGCGTAGCTGTGGTTCTGGCTGGTGATTTCCAGCCTGCCGGTGGACAGGTCCTTGACCGGGTGGTTTCCGCCCCGGTGTCCGAATTTCAGCTTGTAGGTCTCCCCGCCGTAGGCCAGGGCGATCATCTGGTGGCCCAGGCAGATGCCGAAGATGGGGAACTTTCCCCGCAGACGGCGGACCAGCTCAATGACCGGCGCCACATCCTCCGGGTCGCCGGGACCGTTGGAGAGGAACACCCCATCCGGCTCCATGTCCAGGATGGTCTGGTAGGGAGTGTCATAGGGCACCACGGTAACGTTGCACCCCCTGGCATTGAGGGATCGGACAATATTCAGCTTGATGCCGCAGTCCACCGCCACCACGGTATAGCGGTGGTTGGAGGTGCGGGAGTACCAGCGTTTTTTGCAGCTGACCTGACTGACCTGGTCGCGGCGCAGGTCCGTGGCGTTCAGCAGGGCGGCCGCCTCCACGGCGGGCGTACCGGCGCTGGTCAGCAGGGCCTTCTGGCTGCCGCCGTCCCGGATGGCGCGGGTGAGCTTCCGGGTATCCACGCCCTCGATGGCGGGGATGCCGTAGTCCTCCAGAATCTCCGACAGGGTTTTGGTGTAGCGGAAGTTGCTGGGGATGTCGTTGTACTCCCGCACCACCAGCCCGCCGATGGTGGGAATTTTGGTTTCAAAGTCCTCGTCGGTCACGCCGTAGTTGCCGATGATGGGGTAGGTCATCACCACAAGCTGTCCGGTGTAGGACGGGTCGGAGACAATCTCCTGATAGCCCACCATGGAGGTGTTGAACACCAGCTCGCACACCCGGTCTTCCTTCGCGCCGAAGCGGCAGCCAAGGTATTCGCTGCCGTCGGCCAGAACGATTTTGCCGTCATATTTTCGGATCATCCGCATTCCTCCTTCGCGTTGCGTTCAAGTTGGATCGATTGCTGTAAAACATTCAATATTTGCTTCCGAGTTCCGCCTTTGCCAGCGCTGTATATTTCTTTACAAACGCGGTCTTCGCGCCGGTATAGCCGTCCCGGTCGTGTTCGTGTTTCTTCCACAGGGAGAGCTTCAGCCGCTCATATTCCTTTGCAAGAGCGGGGCGCTCGTTCATGTAATCCCGGAAATACAGCTCGTCATGGTCTCCGCGGCGCCGCAGATGGACATGAAAGACCCGCTCCGCAAATCCCTGGCGGGTGTAGCCCTTATTCAGGGATATCCGGTTTTCCGTCCCGGACATACAGATATACCCGCCGTTTACAAGCGTTTCTTTTATCCCGGCCATGGGGGCATCTTCCGGGAGTTCGATCAGGATGTCGATGATTGGCTTGGCCCAGATATGCCGGATGGCCGTGCTGCCAATGTGGCTGATTCTGATATCCTCCCCGCGCAGGAGAGCCGTTATCGTCTGCCGTTCCTCTTCATACCAGTCTTTCCAGCAGCTTTGCGGTTCAGAAAGAATGATTGGGAACAGCTCCCACAGCTCCTCCAATGTCATTTCGGACAGCGGCTTATCCATATGGGCCTCCATCAACCGTTTATTTTTCTGCGGGCGCGCGTTCCTTCAAGAGATTCCGCACCCTTTCCAGATCGGGGCCGCACAGCAGCGGCAGGTACTCCGCCAGCTGTTCCGGTTCCAGGTCCCACCATTAAAAGAAAAGCCCGGCGAACACGGGGCGGCGAAGCGGCCCGTGATGCCGGGAAATGTTACCAGATCAAGGGAACCAGGAAGCCCGTCCGGCCAGGTGCGCCGCCGCTGCGTAACGTATTCTTTTTCATTGCCGGACACCTCCTTCCTTGCTGATGACAGCTTATCATTGAAACTATTGCATAAATTCCGGAGGTTGTCAAGACAAACTGTCAAAATCACGACGATTTATGGAAGTTTCATAGTGAAAGCGTGGAAAAGAACGAAATAATCTGTATGATTATCTCTTGCGTTTTTCACCGGAAAATGATAGCCTTAAAGTAAATTTTCAATCAAAGAGATCAGCCTGCGACTGACGGGAATGTGGGGCACCACAAGGAAACAGGTTCGAGAGGTTTCGCCGTCCGTCTGGGCAGTCCGTTTTCCGTAGAGGGGGAAGGGACTGCTCATATTCTTTTTATGGAGGAACAGCTAATGAAGAAGGTTGGCATCGTCATGGGCAGCGCCAGTGACCTGCCCGTTGTCCGCAAGGCCGCCGAGACCCTTGCGTCCTTTGGCGTACCCCACGAGGTACATGTGTATTCCGCGCACCGCACGCCCGTACAGGCGGCATCCTTTGCCGGGGAGGCACGGGAGAACGGCTTTGGCGTGCTCATTGCCGCCGCCGGGATGGCGGCCCATCTGGCGGGGGCTCTGGCGGCTCAGACCACCCTGCCTGTGATTGGTATTCCCCTGAAGTCAAACACGATGGACGGCGTTGACGCCCTCCTGTCCACGGTACAAATGCCCTCCGGAATCCCGGTCGCTACAGTCGCCGTTGACGGGGCCGTCAACGCCGCTTTGCTTGCTGTGCAGATTCTGGCGGTGGAGGATGCTTCCCTGGCCGGGAAACTGGATGCGCACCGCGCCGCCGGCGCGGAAAAGGCTTTGAAGGCCAACGGTGAGGTTGAGGCGGAATTCAATCATTGAGCCGCGGTGCATCGCCGTTACCGCAAATCAGCCCTTCGGTTTGCGGGCGCACAATGTGCGCCCTACGCCAGATGCATCCTACAGAATCATCCAGCATCAGAACGCACTGCCGGGCCGTCATTGTGCCTGCGGCCCAACGGCCGGCCCGGCAGCGCCGCTGGCGCGTCACTGCCCAGATGGCTCTGTCCCTTTAACAGGGCGTCAGCCGGAGTCGGGATATTACCAGACCCCCAGATCAGATGCCCGAAGGATCTCTTGTTCACGGGGCGCCGCAGCTCTTCATTTGCAGGCGTATCTGAAAATCCCCCGCCGAGGTCATGCCGGAGGCATCACCGAGAAGGGAGTCCAGAACCGCAGGTTCTGGGGTACTTTTGCCTGCTTTTCCTACAAGGGAAAAGCAGGCCCAGGGTCCGGGACGGGCAGCGCCCGGGCTGCCGGACAGAAACCATTAGAATAAAATTAAAAATTTTTGACAATGGAGGAACCACACCATGGAAAAGAAAGAACAACTCTATGAGGGCAAAGCCAAAAAGGTCTACGCCACCGAGGACCCGGAGCTGGTCATCGTCTCCTACAAGGACGACGCCACCGCCTTCGACGGCACGAAAAAAGGCACCATCCGGGGCAAGGGCGCGGTGAACAACCGCATGAGCAACTTCCTCATGGGCAAGCTGGCCGAGGCCGGCATCCCCACCCATGTGGTCAAGGAGCTCAACGACCGTGAGACTGTGGTCAAGAAGGTCCGGATCGTGCCTCTGGAGGTCATCATCCGCAACGTCTCCGCCGGATCCTTCGCCAAGCGCTACGGCGTGGAGGAGGGCATCCCCTTCGACGAGCCCACCTTCGAGTTCTCCTACAAAAACGACGACCTCCACGATCCCCTGCTCAACACCTCCCACGCCCTGGCCCTCAAGCTGGCCACCCGTGAGGAGATCGACACCATCCGCGGGATGGCGCTGAAGGTCAACGAGGTGCTCAAGGAATTCTTTGCCGGGTGCGGCGTGCGGCTCATCGACTTCAAGCTGGAATTTGGCCGCCTGAGCGATGGGACCATCGTCCTGGCCGACGAGATCAGTCCCGACACCTGCCGCTTCTGGGACGCCAAGACGGGTGAGAAGCTGGACAAGGACCGCTTCCGCCGGGACCTGGGCAGCGTGGAGGAAGCCTATCAGGAAATGATGCGCCGGGTCTTTGGAGGGCAGGCATGAGCGGACTTCGTGAGGAGTGCGGCGTTTTCGGCGTATACAGTCCGGAACCCTACAACGTGGCCCGCATGACCTACTACGGCCTCTTTTCCCTCCAGCACCGGGGGCAGGAGAGCTGCGGCATCGTGGTCAATGACGACGGCCTCTTCCGCTCCTACAAGGACACCGGCCTGGTCAACGACGTCTTTACCGCCCAGCGCCTGGAGACCCTGGGCTGCGGGAACATGGCTGTGGGGCACGTCCGCTACGGCACCACCGGCGGCAATGGCCGCAGCAACGCCCAGCCTATCCTGGTCAACCACATCAAGGGCCGCATGGCCCTGGCCCACAACGGCAATCTGGTCAACTCCAGCGAGCTGCGCACCGAGCTGGAGCTGCAAGGCTCCATCTTCCACACCACCAGCGACACCGAGGTCATCTCCTACATTATCACCAAGGAGCGTCTGACCGCGCCCTCCATCGAGGAGGCGGTCAACCGGGCGGTGAGCCGTCTGGAGGGGGCTTTTTCCCTGGTGGTCATGTCCCCGGCGAAGCTGATTGCCGTCCGGGACCCCCACGGCTTCCGCCCCCTCTGCTATGGCAGGACGCCGGACGGGCGCTGGGTGGTGGCCAGCGAGAGCTGCGCTTTGGCTTCCGTGGGCGCGGAGCTGGCGCGGGACCTGGAGCCGGGGGAGATCCTCGTATTCGACAAGGACGGCCCGCGGTCCATCCGGGACCACTGCGGGCTGGTACCCAAGAGCATGTGCGTCTTTGAGTACATCTATTTTGCCCGCCCGGATTCCGTCATCGACGGCTGCACGGTCCACAACGCCCGTATCCGGGCCGGGGCCTATCTGGCCCTGGAGCACCCCGTCCAGGCGGACGTGGTCATCGGCGTGCCGGACAGCGGCATTGACGCCGCTATCGGCTACTCCAAGCAGTCCGGCATCCCTTACGAGGTGGGCTTCATCAAGAACAAGTATATTGGCCGGACCTTTATCGCCCCCGGCCAGGAGAGCCGGGAGGACCAGGTCCGCATCAAGCTCAACCCCATTGAGGAGGCCGTCCGGGGCAAGCGGGTGGTCATGATCGACGATTCCATCGTCCGGGGGACCACCTGCGCGCGGACGATCCGCCTGCTGCGGGAAGCGGGCGCGTCTGAAATCCATATGCGGGTGTCCGCGCCGCCCTTTATCGCCCCCTGCTACTACGGAACGGACATTGATTCCACCGACAACCTGATCGCCTGTCATCTCTCCCTGGAGGAAATCGCGGAGAAGATCGGCGTGGATTCCCTGGGCTATCTCAGCGTGGACAACGCCAGGAAGATGGCCTGCGGCGGCGATGGCAGCGGCTACTGCACCGCCTGCTTTGACGGCGCGTACCCCACCGCCGTCCCTACGGCAACCGGCAAGAACCGCTTTGAGCGGAAGCTATCCCAGCGGGATAAGAAGGAGTAAGCAATGGAACACACCGACAGTCACAGCGCGTCCTACGCCGCCGCGGGCGTGGACATCACGGCGGGCTACCGCGCGGTGGAGCTGATGAAACGGCACGTGGCGCGGACCATGACCGCCGGGATGGCGGAAAATATCGGCGGCTTCGGCGGGCTGTTCCAGCTGGACACCGCCGGGATGTCTCACCCCTGCCTGGTCTCCGGCACCGACGGCGTGGGGACCAAAATCCGCATCGCCCAGCTTCTGGACCGGCATGATACCATCGGCATCGACTGCGTGGCCATGTGCGTCAACGACGTCATCTGCTGCGGCGCGAAGCCGCTGTTCTTTCTGGACTATATCGCCTGCGGCAGGAATGTGCCGGAAAAAATCGCCTCCATTGTCGCGGGCGTAGCCGAGGGCTGCGTCCAGTCCGGAGCGGCGCTGGTGGGCGGCGAGACCGCCGAGCACCCCGGCGTCATGCGCGAGGACGACTACGATCTGGCAGGCTTCACTGTGGGCGTGGTGGACCGGGACAAGGTCGTTGACAAGAACAAGACCGCTGCGGGCGACGTGGTCATCGCCCTGCCCTCCACCGGGGTCCACTCCAACGGCTTCTCCCTGGTGCGCCGGGTATTCCGGGTGGAGAACGCCGACCTGTACGCCCCCATCGAGGCTCTGGACGGCAGAGGGCTGGGCGAGGTCCTGCTGACCCCCACCCGCATCTACGTCAAGCCGGTGCTGGCCCTGCTGGAGCAGGCGGAGGTCCACGGCATCTCCCATATCACCGGCGGCGGGTTTTATGAGAACATCCCCCGCGCCATCCCCGACGGGCTGGGCGCGAAGATCGAAAAGGCCGCTCTGCGCGCGCCGGCCATCTTTGATTTCATCGCCCGGAGCGGGAACATCCCCGAAAGGGATATGTATAATACCTTCAATATGGGCGTGGGCATGAGCGTCACTGTTCCCAAGGAGCAGGCGGACAAGGCTCTGGCCGTTCTCCGGGAAAACGGCGAGGACGCCTATATCATGGGTGAGATCGTCTCCGGCGAGGAGCAGGTGGTCCTATGCTGACCGCCCGCGTCGCCGTGGTGGTCTCCGGCGGAGGGACCAACTTGCAGGCCCTCATTGACGCTCAGGCCAAGGGAGAGCTGAAAAGCGGGCGGATCGCCCTGGTCATCGCCGACAGGGCGGGGATCGGAGCCATCGACCGGGCCGGGAAGACCGGGATTGATTGCGCTGTGATCGTCCGCAAGGAGCCGGATTTTGAGAAAAAGGTCTTGTCCGCCCTGGAGGCGCATAAGATCGATATGGTTGTCCTGGCGGGCTTTCTGGGTATCTTTTCGGCGGAGCTTCTCCGCGGCTTTGGAAAGCCGATGATCAACATCCACCCCTCCCTCATCCCCTCCTTCTGCGGGAAGGGCTTCTATGGCCTGCGGGTCCATCAGGCGGCGCTGGACTACGGCGTGAAGGTCACCGGGGCTACCGTCCACTACGTCAACGAGGTCCCGGACGGAGGGAAGATCATTCTGCAAAAGGCGGTCGGTATTCTCCCCGGCGACACCCCCGAAATTTTACAGCGGCGGGTGATGGAACAGGCCGAATGGGTCTTGCTGCCCCAGGCGGCGGAAATCGTGGCCGCACAGCTTGTGCGGGAAAAGGAGTCGAACAAATGAAACAGGACCTCTGCGCGCTGCTGCGCGGGAACAGCTACCCCGGCCGGGGCATCCTTCTGGGCCGCAGCCCGAACGGCAAATGCGCCGTGATTGCATATTTCATCATGGGCCGCAGCGAGAACAGCCGCAACCGGGTCTTCGAGGGGACGGAGGACGGCATCCGCACCAAAGCCTTTGACGAGAGCAAAATGACCGACCCGTCCCTGATTATCTACCATCCTGTCCGCCGGATGGAGAACGGCCTGACCATCGTCACCAACGGCGACCAGACCGATACCATCCGGGACAGCATCCAGGCGGGCCACTGCTGCCGCCACGCGCTGAATACCCGCACCTTCGAGCCGGACGGCCCCAACTGGACGCCGCGCATCTCCGGCGTGGTGAAGCCGGACGGGAGCTATAATCTGTCCATCCTCAAGAGCCTGGACGGCGACCCGTCCTGCTGCTGCCGGTACTTCTATGAGTACGACGCGCCTGTAGCCGGGACCGGGCATTTTATCAGCACCTACCAGGGCGACGGCAACCCGCTGCCCTCCTTCGAGGGAGAGCCGGTCATGATAGATATTGCCACGCCCTATCCTGCCACGCTGGCGAAGGAGCTGTGGGAGAGCCTGAACGAGGACAACAAGGTCTCTCTCTTTGTGCGGTATATCGATATAGAGAGCAAGAGCTTTGCGGATACTATCTACAATAAGCACAAGGAGGATTGACGCTATGGAACATAACCGCGACGGCTACACCTCCCCGCTGTCCACCCGGTATGCCAGTAAGGAGATGCAGTATCTTTTCTCCGACAACAATAAATTCCGCACATGGCGCAGGCTGTGGATTGCCCTGGCCAGGGCCGAGCGCCAGCTGGGGCTGAACGTCACCCAGGAGCAGATCGCGCAGCTGGAGGCCCACGCTGAGGATATCAACTACGACGTGGCCGAGGCCAGGGAAAAGCTGGTCCGCCACGACGTCATGAGCCACGTCTACGCCTACGGCCAGCAGTGTCCGGACGCAGAAGCCATCATCCATCTGGGGGCCACCTCCTGCTACGTGGGGGACAACACCGACATTCTGATTCTTCGGGACGCGTCCCGGCTGACGCTGCGCAAGTGCGCCCAGGTACTGCGCAACCTCTCCGCCTTCGCGGAGAAGTACAAGGACCTGCCCTGTCTCGCCTACACCCACCTGCAGCCCGCCCAGCTGACCACTGTGGGCAAGCGGGCAGCGCTGTGGATGAACGAGCTGGTGATGGACATGGAGAACCTGGAGTTCCAGGTGGGCCAGCTGCGCCTGCGTGGCGCGAAGGGCACCACCGGCACCCAGGCCAGCTTCATGGAGCTGTTTGAGTGCGATGAGGACAAGGTCAAGGAGCTGGAGCGTCTGGTGGCGGAGCAGATGGGCTTTGAGAAGTGCGTCGCCGTCTCCGGACAGACCTACTCCCGGAAGACCGACGCCTATGTGCTGGCGGCTCTCTCCGGCGTGGCCCAGTCGGCGTGCAAGTTCGCCAATGACCTGCGGATTTTGCAGTCCTTTGAGGAGATGGAGGAGCCCTTTGAGAAAAACCAGATTGGCTCCTCCGCCATGCCCTACAAGAGAAATCCCATGCGCTCGGAGCGCATCTGCGCCCTGGCCCGGTACGTCATTCAGGACGGGGTCAACCCCGCCATGACCGCCGCCACACAGTGGTTCGAGCGCACCCTGGACGACAGCGCCAACAAGCGTATCGCCGTGGCGGAGGCGTTCCTGGCGGTGGACGCCATCCTGGAAATCTATATCAACGTCACCGCCGGGCTGGTGGTCTATGACCGCGTGGTCCGCCGGAGGGTGATGGAAAAGCTGCCCTTCATGGCGACGGAGAACATCATGATGGAGGCCGTCAAACGGGGCGGGAACCGCCAGGAGCTCCACGAGGCCCTGCGGGAGCACTCCCACGCCGCCGCCCGGAGGGTAAAGCTGGAGGGCGGACAGAACGACCTCATTGACCGCATCGTGGACGACCCGCTGTTCCCCCTGAGCCGGGAGGAGATCGAAGCGCAGATGGCCCCGGAGAAGTACGTGGGCCGCGCCCCCAGTCAGGTGACGGAGTTCCTGCGCGGCGAGATTGCCCCGCTGCTGGCAGGATACCCGGACGAATCCATTCAGGCAGAGCTGAACGTATAGGCGTGAACGCCAAAGGAGTACCACCATGAACGAATTAGAATTGAAATACGGCTGCAACCCCAACCAGAGGCCGTCCCGCATTTTCATGAGGGACGGGAGCGAGCTTCCCCTGGAGGTTCTCAACGGCAAGCCCGGCTACATCAACTTCCTGGACGCGCTGAACGCGTGGCAGCTGGTGACGGAGCTGAAGGAGGCCCTGGGCCTGCCCGCCGCCACCTCCTTCAAGCACGTCTCCCCCACCTCCGCCGCAGTGGGCCTGCCTCTGGGCAAGGCCCTCAAGCAGGCCTGCTTCGTGGACGATGTGCCGGATCTGGACGCCAGCCCCCTGGCCTGCGCCTACGCCCGGGCCAGGGGCACGGACCGCCTGTGCTCCTTCGGTGACTGGGCGGCGCTGAGCGACGTGTGCGACGCGGCCACCGCCAGACTCATCCAGCGGGAGGTCTCCGACGGCGTCATCGCCCCCGGCTACACGGACGAGGCCCTGGAGATCCTGAAAACCAAGCGCAAGGGCGGCTATAACATCGTCCGGATCGATCCGGATTACGTCCCCGCCCCCCAGGAGACCAAGGAGGTCTACGGCGTCACCTTCCAGCAGGGCCGCAACGAGTTCAGAATCGGGCCCCACCTGCTGGAGAACATCGTCACCGCCAACACCGCCCTGCCGGAGGAGGCGAAGCGGGATCTGATCGTGGCCCTCATCACGCTGAAGTACACCCAGTCCAACTCCGTATGCTACGCCGTCGACGGCCAGGCCATCGGCGTGGGCGCTGGCCAGCAGAGCCGCATTCACTGCACCCGTCTGGCCGGGACAAAAGCGGACACCTGGCACCTCCGCCAGCATCCGAAGGTCCTGTCCCTGCCGTTCCTGCCCGCCCTGGGCCGTCCGGAGCGGGACAACGTGATCGACAGCTACATCAACGGCAATGAGGAGGACGTCTGTATGGAGGGCGTCTGGCAGAACTATTTCACCGTCCGTCCTGTGCCCCTGGCGGCTCAGGAGGCCCGGGCGTGGCTGGATAACCGCAAGGGCGTGGCCCTGGGCAGCGACGCGTTCTTCCCCTTCGCTGACAACATCGAGCGGGCGCGGCGCAGCGGCGTGCGGTACATCGCCGAGCCCGGCGGCTCCATCCGGGACGATCTGGTCATCGCCAAGTGCAACGACTACGATATGGTCATGGCGTTTACCGGGATGCGGCTGTTTCACCATTAATCGATATTCAGAATTCAAGGACATACCGGCCATGCAGGGACGGGCATTGTTTCCAAAGGTCTAAAATATTACTTCCGACCTTTCAGGTCGGAAGTAATATATGCCATGTTTTGCGGTTGCCGCCTGTGGCGGCGAGCAAAACGGCTTAAATCAAAGATATTATTTCCGAATTTTTAATTCGGAAATAATATCCCAAACAGAGGTATTAACATGAAGATCCTAGTCGTCGGCGGCGGAGGCCGCGAACACGCGATCATCAAGAAACTGAAGGAGGATGCGCGGACGGAGATTGTCTACGCCCTTCCGGGAAACGGCGGCATCGCCGCCGACGCCGTCTGCCTGGAGGGCTCAGCCACGGATATTTCCGCCGTGGTTGCCGCGGCGAAGCGGTACGCGGCTGACTTTGTGGTAGTGGCCCCGGACGACCCCCTGGCGCTGGGCATGGTGGACGCCCTGGAGGATGAGGGCTTCCCCTGCTTCGGTCCCAGAAAGAGCGCCGCCGTCATCGAGGGCAGCAAGGCGTTTGCCAAGGACCTGATGAAAAAATACGGCATCCCCACCGCCGCCTATGAGGCCTTTTCCGATCCGGCCGCCGCGCTGGCTTATGTGGACGCCTGCCCCCTGCCCGTGGTGGTCAAGGCCGACGGGCTGGCCCTGGGCAAGGGCGTCCTCATTTGCGAGACCAGGGACGCCGCCAGGGAGGCCGTCCGCTCCATGATGGAGGGCCGCGTGTTCGGCGACAGCGGCGCGACGGTGGTCATTGAGGAATTTCTGACCGGGCCGGAGGTCTCCGTGCTGTCCTTCACCGACGGGGAAACCATCGTCCCCATGGCGTCCTCCATGGACCACAAGCGGGCCCTGGACGGCGACAAGGGCCTCAACACCGGCGGTATGGGGACCATCGCCCCCAACCCCTATTACACGCCTGAAATCGCGGCGGAGTGCATGGAAAAGATTTTCCTGCCCACCATCCGGGCCATGAAGGCCGAGGGACGGCCCTTCAAGGGCTGCCTGTACTTCGGGCTGATGCTGACGCCGGACGGGCCGAAGGTCATCGAGTACAACTGCCGTTTCGGAGACCCGGAGACCCAGGTGGTGCTGCCCCTGCTGGAGAGCAGCCTGCTGGAGGTCATGCTGGCGGTATCCGGAGGCAGGCTGGCGGAGACAGAGGTGAAATTCAGCGAAAAGTCCGCCTGCTGCGTCGTCCTGGCCTCCAAGGGCTATCCGGGGAAGTACGGGAAGGGGTTTGCCATTACCCTGCCGGAGACCGGGCCGGACGAGCGCGTCTACATCGCCGGAGCCGCCCGGAGGGACGGGCAGCTTGTTACCAGCGGTGGCCGGGTACTGGGCGCGGCGGCTGTGGCGGATGACCTGCCCGCCGCCATCGCCAGGGCCTACGCCCTGGCGGACCGCATTCACTTCGATCACGCCTTCTGCCGCCGGGACATCGGCCAGCGGGCGCTGAAAGCGCTGGAGGAAAAGAAATAATGGTCTATCGAATCTTTGTGGAAAAGCGGGAGGGGCTGTCTCCGGAGGCCGGGAGCCTGCTGGGGGACCTGCGGGGCTTTCTGGGGGTTGAGAGCCTGGAGGGAGTGCGCATCCTGAACCGCTACGACGTGGAGGGCATCGCCCCGGACGTCTATGAGAAAGCCAAGCGTATTGTGTTTTCCGAGCCCCAGGCGGATGTGGTCTGGGACGAGACCTTTCCCGAGCCCAGGGACATCCACAGCCTGCTGGCGGTGGAGGCCCTGCCGGGGCAGTTCGACCAGCGGGCGGACTCCTGCGCCCAGTGCGTGCAGCTGATGGCGGGAGTGGAGCGGCCCCTGGTCCGTCATGCCAAGGTGTATCTGCTGAAGGGGCGGCTGAGCCGGGAGGAGCTGGACAGGATCAAGGGCTACATCATCAACCCTGTGGAGAGCCGGGAGGCCGCCATGGAGAAGCCCGGCACCCTGGTCCGCTCCTATGACGCGCCGCCGATGGTGGAGACCCTGACAGGCTTCACCAGGCTGGGCGGGGCGGGGCTGGAGGCCCTGCTGGAGAAGCTGGGGCTGGCGATGGACCTGGACGATCTGAAATTTCTCCAGGGCTATTTCCGCGACACGGAGCGCCGGGACCCCACCATCACCGAGGTGCGGGTGGTGGACACCTACTGGTCCGACCACTGCCGTCACACCACCTTCTCCACCCACCTGGAGGATATCCGGATCGGGGAACCGTCCGGACAGTACGATACCAGCGTGAAAGCGGCCTATGAGCGCTACCTTGCCGCCCGTGCGGAGGTCTACGGCGAGGAGGCGGAAAAGCGGCCTCAGACCCTCATGGACATCGCCACTATCGGGACAAAGGTCCTGAAAAAGCGGGGCCTTCTGCCGGAGCTGGACGAGAGCGAGGAAATCAACGCCTGCTCCATCCACGTCCCCGCCGTGGTGGACGGGAAGGAGCAGGACTGGCTGCTCATGTTCAAGAACGAGACCCACAACCACCCCACGGAGATCGAGCCCTTCGGCGGCGCGGCCACCTGCATCGGCGGATGTATCCGGGATCCCCTGTCCGGGCGGGCCTACGTCCATCAGGCCATGCGCGTCACCGGCTGCGGCGACCCCAGGGCGTCCTTTGCGGATACTCTCCCCGGTAAGCTGCCCCAGCGGAAAATTGCCCAGACGGCGGCGGCGGGGTACTCCTCCTACGGCAACCAGATCGGCCTTGCCACCGGACACGTGGCGGAGCTGTACCACCCCGGCTATACCGCCAAGCATCTGGAGTGCGGCGCGGTGGTGGCGGCGGCCCCGGCGGAGAACGTCCGGCGGGAGCGTCCCGCGCCGGGGGATGTGGTGATCCTCCTGGGAGGCCGCACGGGCCGGGACGGCATCGGCGGGGCCACCGGGTCCTCCAAGAGCCACAACCTGAAATCCCTGACCACCATGGCCTCCGAGGTCCAGAAGGGCAACGCCCCCGAGGAGCGCAAGCTCCAGCGGCTGTTCCGCAATCCCAATGTCACGAGGCTCATCAAGCGCTGCAACGACTTCGGCGCGGGCGGCGTCAGCGTCGCCATCGGCGAGCTGGCGGACGGGCTGGAAATCGACCTGGACGCCGTGCGGAAGAAGTACGACGGCCTGGACGGCACCGAGCTTGCCATCTCCGAGAGCCAGGAGCGCATGGCGGTAGTTGTCGCGCCGGAGGATGAACAGCAGTTTATTTTCCTGGCTGAGACCGAGAACCTGGAGGCCTACCGCGCCGCCGTGGTGACGGAAAGCCCCCGGATGGTGATGAGGTGGCGGGGTGAGACCATCGCGGACCTGAGCCGGGCCTTCCTGGACACCAACGGCGCGGTGAAGCGCGCGGCGGTGACGGTAAAGGAGAAGGACCGCGCCGCCATGGGACGGCCCAGGTTCCATAGCCTGCGCGAACTGGCGGCAAGCCTGCCATGCGCCTCCCGGCGGGGACTGATGGAGCGGTTCGATTCCACCATCGGCGCGGGCAGCGTGACCATGCCCTTCGGCGGCAAAACCCAGCGGACCCCCGCCCAGTCCATGACGGCCCTGCTGCCGGTGCTGCCCGGGCAGGAGACCAAACAGGCCAGCGTCATGGCCTACGGCTGCGACCCGGAGCGGCTGTCCATTGACCCCTTCGCCGGGGCGATGGACGCTGTGGTCACCTCCCTGACCAAGGTTGTGGCGGCGGGAGCGGACTATAAAAAAGCGTACTTTACGTTACAGGAGTTTTTTGAGAAGCTGCGGGATGACCCGGAACGGTGGGGCAAGCCGTTTTCCGCCCTGCTGGGGGCGATGGAGGCCCAGCTGGACTACGGCTGCGCCGCCATCGGCGGCAAGGACTCCATGTCCGGCTCCTTTATGGACCTGGACGTGCCGCCCACGGTGATTTCCTTCGCCGTCGCACCCATTCAGGCGGACAAGGTTGTTACGCCCGAGTTCAAGGAGGCGGGCCATCCGGTATACCTCTTCAGCGGCGCGAACCCGGAGGAGACAAAGGCTGCCTGGGAGTCGTTCCACGCCCTGGCCCAGGCCGGAAAGGTGAAGGCCGCGTGGGCCATTGAGGACAGCATCGCTGAGGCGGTGATGAAGATGTCCTTCGGCAACCGGATCGGGTTCCAATCGGAGGCGGAGCTGGAGGATGAGTTGTGGTATACCCCGTTTTACGGGGCCATCGTGGCGGAGCTGGCGGAGGATATTGACTGCCCCTATGCCCAGCGCGTCGGCGTGACCGCCGAGGCCCCGGAGATCGTCCTCAGCGGCGATTCCGCCCCCATTGGCGAGCTGCTGAAGCTGAACGAAAGCGTCCTGGAGGACGTGTACCCCACACGGGTGAAAGCCGCCGGGGACCCGCCGGTGTCCATTGTTTCCGAAAAGGGCGTCATGGCGAGTCCCATCCTGGCGAAGCACAAGTGCGCCAAGCCCCGCGTGGTCATCCCCGTCTTCCCCGGAACCAACTGCGAGTATGATTCCGTCCGGGCCTGCCTGCGGGCGGGGCTGGAGGCGGAGACGGTGGTCATCCGCAACCTGACCCCCGACGCTCTGGCCCAGTCCGCGCTGGGACTGGAGCACGCCATCCAGAAGGCGCAGATCGTGTTCCTCCCCGGCGGGTTCTCCGGCGGCGACGAGCCGGACGGCTCCGCGAAATTCATCGTCTCCTTCCTGCGCAATCCCCGCCTGACGGACGCCATCCATGACCTGCTGAAAAGCCGGGACGGCCTGATGCTGGGCATCTGCAACGGCTTCCAGGCATTGGTGAAGCTGGGGCTGATCCCCTTCGGAGAAATCCGCGATACGGACGAGAACTGCCCCACCCTGACCTACAACGCCATCGGGCGGCACCAGTCCTCCATCGTGCGCACGGTGGTCTGCTCCAAGCTGTCCCCCTGGCTGATGGAGGCGGAGCTGGGCGGGATGGGCTACAGCGTCCCCATTTCCCACGGCGAGGGGCGCTTCATCGCGCCGGAGAGCGTTCTGAACCAGCTGGACGCCAACGGCCAGATCGCCACCCGGTACGTGGACCTGGAGGGCTCCCTCTCTATGGACACGGCCTTCAACCCCAACGGGTCGGCGGAGGCCATCGAGGGCGTCACCTCTCCGGACGGCCGGGTGCTGGGCAAGATGGGTCACAGCGAGCGCATTGGCCCCAGCCTCTACCGCAATGTCCCCGGCCAATACGATATGGGTCTGTTTCACAGCGCGGCGAAATACTTTAGATAAGGCGAGGGCGGCGGGACGAACCCCTGCCGCCTTTTCCCTCCGCTGGGGAGGGCTGAAATTTTTTGAGAAAACTGTCAATTTATCAAAAAACTGGTTGCATGTTCCGCGTGAAATGTGGTATTGTAAAAGTGGAAGACCACAAAGTTCACATATAGGGAGGAACACCTGTGGCAAAAGGGTATCAAAGCTACCGGGGCCGGTCATCCGTCGGCAGGAAACTGCTGGTCGCGCTGCTGGTCCTGATCCTGGCCGCCGCCTGCGGCTTCATGTTTTTGCAGCGCTATATCACCTACCGGGACGACGGGGGCATGAGCATCGTGCTCCCCTTCTGGCAGCTGGATTTGCCTGCCCCGCCCCAGGCGGCCGCTTCTCCGCCGGAGGATACCGGCCCGTCTGCGGAGGACCAGCTCCCTGCGGTGGACCTGACGATTGAACCGGCGGAGCCGGAACCAGAGCCGGAACCGGAGCCTGTCGATCTCTTCGGCGAACATAGGCTGGTGGAACTGGCGAGCCTGCCGGCGGACAGGGCCGCGCTGACGCAGCTCCTGGCCGAGCGGGGGGCCAACGGCTTCCTCTATACTGTCCGGGACAGCTCGGGTCAGGTGTTCTTCTCCTCCCCCGTGGTCCAGGCTCAGGCGATGAGGGGCGACGAGGCGGCCAACGAAACGATGCGGGTCCTGTGCGAGACGGAGGACGTCGTGGCCGTGGCCCGGTTCAACTGCCTCCACGACAGCTATTTCTCCTTCGTCAACATGGTGGACGCCGCCATCTGCCAGCCCAACAACTATGTGTGGTACGACTACAAGAGCTGGCACTGGCTGGACCCGGACAAGGAGCTGGCCAGGAGCTATGTGGTGAGCGTGGCGGTGGAGTGCGCCAAGCTGGGCTTTGACGAGCTGCTGCTGGAGGAGCTGAGCTACCCCGTCAGCGGCAATCTGAACAAAATCAGCTACGCCAACAACACCCTGAGCAAAACCGAGGCCCTGGAGCTGCTGCTGCGGGAGATGAAGGAGGCCCTGGAGCCTTACGGCACCAAGCTGAGCCTCCTGGTCACGGAGGACCTGCTGACGGCCGGGAAGGAGGAGGTCTCCGGCGTGGACCTGACGGTCCTGCTGCCCCTGGTGGACGGCGTGTACGCGGAGTCCTCCAGTCCCGTTGCCTCCCAGGCCCTGGTGGACGTGCTGGTGGAAGGTGAGAAGAAGCCGGTTTTCGTCCCCCTGACCAGCGAGCCGGGAGAAGGAAGCTGGTGCCTGACGGTACAATAGATGCGTGCGAACGCCCGCCGGTCCAATCGGACCCGGCGGGCGTTCTTTATGCGCCGGTATGCCGCGGACATTCTTCGACATGTTGGATAATTTTCACGAAGCAAATTCATTCGGATTTATTCAAATTAACACAAATGGAAAAACTTGAAAAAATGACTGGAAGCGGGCGCGGAGTTGTGATATACTATCTAGTGCGTTATTGTCTCCTTTTATATTAGAATAGGTGGCATCTTACGCGGAATATCGGAGACAGGCTTCCTCGGGAAGCTGATGGAAAAGGGGTGAGAGAATGTCACTGGAAGCCATAACCAAGATCCGCGCGGTGGAGGACGGCATGGAACAGGCCCGGGCTGACGCCAGGGCGCAGGCCCAGAAGCTGGCGGCTGACGCGGAGCGGGAAGGACGCGCGCTGCTCCAAAAGGGCAGAGAGCAGGCCGCCGCAGCCGCAGCCGAGGCCCTCAAGCAGGCTGAGGCCCAAGCCGCCAAACGGCGCGACGAGATCCTGGCAAAGGCGGCGAAGGACTGCGACGCGCTGAAAAAGGATGCCGGAGCGCGCCTGGACAAAGCGGCAAAGGCGATCTTAGGAAGGGTGGTAGATAGTTAAATGGCCATAACCAAAATGAAACGGCTGCGACTGATCGCCATGAACCAGGATCGCGACGGGCTGCTCAAAAGCCTGCTCCACGCGGGCTGCGTGGAGATCAGTGAGCCGGAGGCTTATCTGGAGGACGAGGAGTGGTCCGCGCTGCTCAAGCGGGGCAGCGGCGACCTCTCCGAAGCCAAGGCCCTCCAGACGGAACTGAAGCAGGCGGTGGATGTGCTGGCGAAATACGCCCCCCAGAAGAGCGGCATGTTCGCCGCCCGGGACGAGATCCGGGAGCGGGACCTGATGGACCGCAAAACCCTGGACAAAACCCTGGAGACCGCCCGGAAGGTCAACGGCCACGCCAAGAGCATGGGCCAGCTTGCCGCCAGGGTGACCCGGCTGCAGGCCGATCAGATGGCCCTGCGGCCCTGGGAGAGCTGCAGCCTCCCCCTGGAGCAGAAGGGGACCAGGACGGTTCGTATCCTGCTGGGCGCGGCGCCCAACACCGTGGATTTCCACGCCATGACCGGCGCGGTCACGGAGGCGGCGGAGTGCGTGGAGATCACCAAGCTCTCTGAGGACCGGGAGCAGCAGTACCTGGAGGTCCTGGTACACAAGGACCAGGAGCAGTCCGCGCTGGAGGCCCTGCGCTCCTGCGGATTCACCTTCTCTCAGCTCAAGGAGCTCACCGGCACCGCGTCGGAGAACATCAAAAGGCTGGATGAGGAGATCCGCCAGACCCAGCGCCAGATGGACCAGGAGCTGGAGGGCGTCAAGTCCCTGGCCTCCGCCCGGAAGGAGCTGGAGGTTTGCATCGACCGGGTGGAGCAGGATCTTTCCACCGAGGGCGTGAAGGAGCGCCTGCTGACGGACGGCTCCATTCTCTACCTGGACGGATGGCTCCCGGCGGAGGACGCCGGGAAGCTGGAGAAGGCTCTGAAGGGCTTCGACTGCGCCTGGGAGCTCACCGAGCCGGACCCGGAGGATTACCCCAACGTTCCCATCAAGCTGAAAAACAACAAATTGACCCGGTGCATGAACACGGTGACGGAGATGTACTCCCTGCCGGCCTACGACGGGGTGGACCCCAACCCGCTGATGGCTCCCTTCTTCATCGTCTTCTTCGGCGTCATGCTGGCCGATATGGGCTACGGCCTGCTGATGATGCTGGGGACCCAGTTCATGCTGCGTAAGACCAAGCCCAAAAACCCCAATTTCATGGAGCTGTTTTTCTGGTGCGGCGTCAGCACGTTCATCGTGGGCGCGCTCACCGGCGGCTTCTTCGGGGATTTCATTCCCCAGCTGCTGAAGATCATCAACCCCGCCAGCACCTTTGAGATGCCCGCCCTGTTCACGCCGCTGAACGACACGATGCCCATCATGATCGGTTCTCTGGTCATGGGCGTTATCCAGATCTTCACCGGCATGACCGTCAGCGTGGTCAAGAAGTGCCAGGAGGGCCAGTTCATTGACGCGCTGTTCAGCGAGATCACATGGTGGATCATCCTGGCGGGCGTGGCTCTGGCCATCTTCGGCATCGGCACCGTGGCCGGCGTGCCCGTGGTGCTGGTCATCGGCATCCTGATGCTGGTCTTCGGCGGCACCCGGAACGCCAAGGGCTTCGGCAAGGTCACCTGCCTGGTGGGGCTCGTCTACAATGGCGTCACCGGTTACTTCAGCGATACCCTCTCTTATATCCGTATCATGGCCCTGATGCTCTCGGGCAGCGTCATCGCCTCGGTGTTCAACACTCTGGGCGCTACCTTTGGGAATGTGATCCTGTTCGTCATCATCTCCATGGTTGGCAACGCGCTGAACCTTGCGCTGAACCTGCTGGGCTGCTACGTACACGACCTGCGTTTGCAGTGCCTGGAGTTTTTCGGCCGGTTCTACAAGGAGGGCGGAAAGCCCTATCAGCCTCTGGCAATCAATACAAAATATGTAGACGTAATCAAGGAGGAAAATTAAAATGGATTTCTTCAGTGGATTTTTTAACGCGTTCGGCGGCGTAGGTCTGGCTTATCTGGGTTCCGCTCTGGCAGTCGCCCTGTGCTGCGTGGGCTCCGCCAAGGGCACCGGCATGACCGGTGAGGCCGCTACCGGCGTTATCGCCGAAACTCCCGAGCAGTTCTCCAAGTGCATGATCCTTCAGGTGCTCCCCGGTACCCAGGGCCTGTACGGCATCGTGGCGTGGTTCATGGTCATGCTGAAGCTGGGCGTGTTCGGCGGCAGCATTGCGACCCTGACCATCGAGCAGGGCCTCGCCATGTTCGGCGCCTGCATCCCCATCGCGCTGGGCGGCCTGCTGTCCGCCATCGCCCAGGGCCGCGTGGCCACCGCCTCCATCAACATCGTCGCCAAGAAGCCCGAAGAGGCTACCAAGGGCATCATCCTCTGCGGTATCGTGGAGTTCTACGCCATCCTTTCTCTGCTGGCCACCATCCTGATGGTCATGATGTACAACTTCTAAGAGTCCACCATAATACGAGACTGGAAAGGCGGTAACGCATTGATGAACGGAATTGAAAAGATTACCGCGCGCATTGAGACCGACGCCAAGAATGAGATCGCGGAGATCCTGCGGGAGGGCGAGGCCAAGGCCGCCCAGATCCGCAGCGGCTATCAGGCCCAGGCAGAGGCCGCGGCCAAGGCGGCGGACGCCGCCGGGAAGGAGGCCGCCCAGCGTCAGGCCGAGCGCCTGGAGGGCGCGGCCCAGATGGAGGCCAAGAAGATGCTCCTGGCCGCCAAGCAGTCCTGCATGGACGCTGCCTTCGAGAAGGCCCACAAGCGGCTGCAGTCCCTGCCGGAGGGCGAGTACGCCGAGCTGCTGGCCCGCATGGCCGTCCGCGCCGCCAAGACCGGCCGGGAGGAGATCATCCTTAGCGCCAGGGACCGGGAACGCGTCGGCCCCCAGGTAGCGGCCAAGGCCAACGCCATTCTGGCGGAGGCCGTCGCCCCCGAGGCCGCCGAAAAGGCCGCCAAGTCCGGCGGCAAGGCTGGAAAGGTCCTCTCCAAGGTGGTCACCGGCGCCTCCGCCCTGCTCCAGGGTACGGCCATGCTGACGCTGGCCCAGGACACCCGGGAGATGGACGGCGGGCTGATCCTGCGGGACGGCCAGGTGGAGGTCAACTGCGCCTTTGAGACGCAGCTGCGCGTCCTCCGTGAGGACATGACGGCCGAGGTCGCCGCCATCCTCTTCGCGTAAAGCGGATACGGCAAGTATGAGAAAGGAGGATGGCTTTGGCAAAGAAGAAGCAATTGAAGGATACGGACTACCTGTTCATCTCCAGCTACCTGCGCACCCGTGAGCGGAACCTGCTCACCGCCGCCCGTATGGACCGCATGATCGACGCGCCCACCACCGAGGACGCGGCGAAGGTGCTTGGCGAGATCGGCTACAGCGAGTTCTCCCCCTCCAGTGAGCGGGAGCTGGGCGCGGCCCTGGCCAGCGAGCGGGAAAAGGTCTTCCAGGACCTGTACCGTTTTGTGCCGGACAAGGCGGTGGTGGACGTGTTCAAGGTCAAATATGATTACCACAATCTCAAGGCCCTCCTGAAGGCCCGCTCGATGGGCGCGGACGCCGGACGGCTCCTGATGGATGCCGGGCGCGTGCCTACGGCGGTCATCACCCGGGCGGTGACGGAGGGGGTCTACGATCTCCTTCCGGCGACCCTGTCCCGCGCCGCCAGGGAGGCGGCGGAGGTGCTGGGAACCACCGGCGACCCCCAGCTGGCGGACTTCATCCTGGACCGGGCCTACTATGCGGAGATGCTCTCCGCCGCTGAGGCCACGGGCAGTAAGTTCCTCACCAGCTACGTCCAGGCGACCATCGACGCGTCCAACCTGCGCAGCGCGGTACGCACGCTGCGGATGAAGAAGGGCGCGGACCTGCTGAAGAAGGTGCTGGTGGAGGGCGGCACGGTGGCCCCCGAGCGCATCCGGAACGCCGCCCTGGGCGGAAGCCTGGAGGACGTGTACCGGTCCACCGCCCTGCGCGCGGCGGCGGAGCTGGGCGTGAACGCGGTGAACGGCGGCAGCCTGACAGCCTTTGAGAAGGCCTGCGACGACGCGGTGACCGCCGCGGCGGGCAAGGCCAAGGGCGTGCCCTTCGGCGTGGAGGCGGTCATCGGGTATCTGGTGGCCAAGGAGATCGAGTTTACGGCGGTGCGCACCATTATGTCCAGCCGCATGGCGGGCATTGGCGGCGAGACCATCCGGGAAAGGCTGCGTGAGGCGTATGTATAAGATCGCGGTTCTGGGCGACCGGGACAGCGTCCTGGGATTCAAGGCCCTGGGGCTGGACACGTTTCCCGTTGAGGAGGCGGAGGAGGCCCGGCATACGCTCCACAGGCTGGCCAAGGAAGAGTATGCGATCGTCTATGTGACCGAGCAGCTGGCTCAGTCCATTCAGACGGAGATCGACCGGTACAAGACGTCGGTGACCCCTGCGGTTATCCTCATCCCCGGCAAGACGGGGAGTCTGGGCCTGGGGGCCCAGGCCCTCCAGAGCGCCGTGGAGCGGGCTGTCGGCGCGGATATCGGATAATATCCTGTTATTCCCCCTGCGAGGGGGACGGGGGCGTTACTTTTCCCCCGGGGGAAAAGTAACCAAAAGCTCGCTCAAGGGGGCGAGCCCCCTTGAGAATCCTCTGAATGACGGGGGCGATTGTTTTCCCTCCGCCGATGCGCTGGTTTGTTCTGTTCCCAATGCCTTCGTTGGCGCGCCGGTCTTTTGCGGCTACCCACGGGTTGTATCGGGGGCGGGGCGCTGCGGCGCCGCTGCTGGAGTTGGTTTACAGCCATCGCCGGAGGCGCGGCCCTTTGGACGGACCGCCGTCAGAAACCATGTCACAACAGAACACCCTCCGCAGATGTCTCTGTCCCATTAACAGGGCGTCAGCCGGAGTCGGAATATTACCAGACCCCTAGACCAGATGCCCGCAGGACTGCTTGTTCACGGGGCAGCGCAGCTCTTCATTTGTGCGCGTGTTTGATAACACCCCTCGTATTGGAGGTCCGGAACCTTGGTTCCGGTGTGTTTTTGGTTACTTTTTGCACAAGCAAAAAGTAACTGCGGGTCCGGGCCGCACAGGCCCGGGGTCACAGATTTGAAACAACATCCCCTGCCGCGCGGCGCGCGGCGGATACAGCGACATCCTTTAATTTGAAAAGGAAGGCAGTGAAGGAATGAGTCAAGGCAAGATCATTAAGGTCTCCGGCCCGCTGGTCGTCGCCGACGGCCTGGCTGACGCCAACATGGCGGACGTGGTCCGCGTAGGCGAGCAGCGGCTGATCGGCGAGATCCTGAACATGACCGGCGACCGGGCCTCCATCCAGGTCTATGAGGAGACCTCCGGCCTGGGACCCGGCGCGGCGGTGGTCACCACCGGCGCGCCCCTGAGTGTTGAATTGGGGCCCGGCATCATTGAAAACATCTACGACGGTATCCAGCGCCCGCTGGAGGAAATCGTCAAGCAGACAGGCTCCAACAACCTGGCCCGCGGCGTGGAGGTCTCCGCCATCAACCGCGAAAAGAAATGGGCCTACACCCCCGTCGCCAAGGTGGGCGACAAGGTGGTGGGCGGCGACGTGCTGGGCACCGTGCCCGAAACCGAGGTCGTCCTCCACAAGATCATGGTCCCCAACGGCGTCTCCGGCACCGTGGAGTGGGCCGTCAAGCCCGGCGACTACACCGTGGATAAGGTCATCGCCAAGGTCAAGACCGACAAGGGCGAGACTCGCGAGCTGACCATGACCCAGAAGTGGCCCGTCCGCGTGGGCCGCCCCTACAAGCAGAAATACAACCCGGTGGCCCCCCTCCAGTCCGGCCAGCGGATCATCGACACCATGTTCCCTATCGCCAAGGGCGGCACCGCCGCCGTCCCCGGACCCTTCGGCTCCGGCAAGACCGTGGTCCAGCACCAGCTGGCCAAGTGGTCTGACGTGGACATCGTCATTTACGTGGGCTGCGGCGAACGCGGCAACGAGATGACCGACGTTCTCCGCGAGTTCCCCGAGCTCCAGGACCCCCGCACTGGCGAGTCCCTGATGAAGCGGACGGTGCTGATCGCCAACACCTCCGATATGCCCGTGGCCGCCCGTGAGGCGTCCGTGTACACCGGCATTACCATCGCGGAGTACTTCCGCGACATGGGCTATGCCGTGGCCGTCATCGCCGACTCCACCTCCCGCTGGGCCGAGGCCCTGCGTGAGATGTCCGGCCGTCTGGAGGAAATGCCCGGCGAAGAAGGCTACCCCGCCTATCTGGCCTCCCGCCTGGCCCAGTTCTATGAGCGGGCCGGCGTGGTGCAGTGCATGGGCAGCGAGGACCGCACCGGCTCCCTGACCGCTGTGGGCGCCGTGTCGCCTCCGGGCGGCGACCTGTCCGAGCCGGTGAGCCAGGGCACCATGCGTATCGTCAAGGTGTTCTGGTCTTTGGACGCCTCCCTGGCCTACCGCCGCCACTTCCCCGCCATCAACTGGCTGAACTCCTATTCCCTGTATCTGGACACCATGAAGCCCTGGTTCGACGAGCACTTCGGCCCCGCCTTCATGGAGAACCGGAACAAGGCCATGAGCCTGCTCCAGGAGGAGGATAACCTCAACGAGATCGTCCAGCTGGTCGGTAAGGACTCCCTGTCCGCCAACGACCAGCTTACCCTGGAGACCGCCAAGATGGTCCGCGAGGACTTCTTGCAGCAGAACGCCTTTATGGACGTGGACAGCTACTCCAGTCATGACCGCCAGATGCGGATGCTGTCCATGATCCTGGACTTCGACAAGCTGGCCCGCGCCGCCATCAGCAAGGGCGCGCCCCTGGCCCCCATGCTGGACATTCCCGCCAAGGAGAAGATCGGCCGCGCCAAGTTCGTCGAGGCCGACAAGTACGTCCAGGAGTACGCCGCCATCGCCGAGGAGATGGAGCGGGAGATCGCCGAGATCGTAGAGAAAGCGGGTGCTGACTTATGATGAAGGAATACCGTACCATACACGAGATCTCCGGCCCGCTGATGGTGGTCGAGAAGGTCGACGGCGTCACCTATGACGAGCTGGCCGAGATCGAGCTCCGCGACGGCAGCATCCGCCGCTGCAAGGTGCTGGAGGTCAACGGCGACAAGGCTGTGGTCCAGCTCTTCGAGTCCTCCGCCGGCATCAACCTGCGGGACTCCAAGATCCGCTTCCTGGGGCATCCCCTGGAGCTGGCGGTGTCCGGCGATATGCTGGGCCGCGTGTTCAACGGCATGGGCCAGCCCATCGACGGCGGCCCCGCCATCCTGCCTGAGAAGAGC
>JAAWQM010000084.1 GCA_022800525.1 Oscillospiraceae bacterium | reverse complement strand
CGGCTATGTTGATTTTTGGATATTTTATGGGTGTGGAAGGGGTTCTCTGGGCTGGCCCTTTCAGTGACGGGCTATCTGGTGTGATCTCCTTAATTACCGCGTGGTTGTCCTGGAAGAAAATTTTTGAAAAGAGGCAAAGCAATGAAAAAATGTGTGATTACCATCAGCCGTCAGTGCGGCAGCGGAGGCCATACCATCGGAAAAACCGTGGCGGAACGGCTGGGCATTCCCTTCTACGACAAAAAGCTGGTGCAGATCGCGGCGGAGCGCAGCGGGCTGTCCGCCGAGACGGTGCGGCGAGAGGGGGAATACTCCTCCGCCAGCAGTCTGTTCACCAGTGTTTCATCGCGGGGCTACTCGGCCTATAACGCCAATCAGAGGGGGAATATGGCCTTGCCTGATCAGATCAACGCCTATCAGACCGAGTTAATCAAGGAGTTGGCGGAGAAGGAGTCCTGCGTCATTGTGGGGCGGTGCGCCGACTACATCCTGCAAGGGCGGCAGGACTGCTTCCACGTTTTTATCACCGGCGCACTGCCTGACCGGGCCAACCGTGTCATCGCAGAGCATGGGGTTGCCGTTGACGCTGCCAGAAGTCATGTGAAGGAACGGGACAGGAAGCGTTCCAGCTACTACAGGCATATTACCGATCAGGCGTGGGGGATGGCGGCAAATTATGACCTCTGCCTGAACAGCAGCAAGCTGGGGATCGACCGCTGTGTGGAATTGATTCTTGCATCTGTATTACATGGGTAGAACCTCTGGTGAGAAGGCCGGCCACGGCAGCGCGTTCCCCCGATCACATGATCGGAGTGTATCCGTTACATGGAAAAATATCAGCATAGTCGATTTGGGGTGCCTGCTTGGTTTTGAGCGCACAACAAGCAGCGAGTCATCCAGCCAATGTCTGCTCATGATTGAAAACACCAGGATTGGCTTTTTAGTCGAAGCTGTCTCAGGCGTTGAAACGCTCTGTTCGCATCAAAGGCCCGACCCATTGTCCAGGCAGTTTATTCAGTGTGTGTATTCATGTGATAGCCGGGATGAACTGGTCCTTGGGCTGGATGTCCCCCACTTGCTGTCGATTTGCTGAACGCACTATCAGGGAAGGATGAATATAAAGTTGCCACATCCGATGAGCCCGTCAGAAAATTTTGTGTAAAAGGAGACAAGCTGTAGTCAAGGGAACGGGAGTAAATCAGAAGATTTCCCGGGCTGGACACAACCCAGCTTAACGCGGCATGCCCACCTGTGTTCCAGGCAGGGTGACGGTATACGCGCGCAGCGTGAATGCCGTCACCCTGCCCGGAAACGCCAAGAGCCTATCCCAAAATTTACAATGAACCTGGATGAGTTTACGCCAGACAATAACGGCGCAGGCCAATTGAACCAGGGCCAAATAATTGGCGGCTTTTTTCTCAAAACGAACGAGCAGTTTGCGAAAGTGTCCGGGCACTGCGTTTTGTCCCCATTTTTTCCTTGGTCCGTTGGATTCTTTCCAACGGACTCCAGTGCAGAGGTTCTTTTACCATGCAGCATCCAGGCTTTGCCACGCCCAGCCGATCCCTTCCATTTCATCATACTTTTCCAGACCTTTGGCTTCTCAAAAAATCCCGCTGCCAACCATTTTGGGAACGTTCTGTGTACCGTGCTGCCGCTGCCGTACTCCTGCGGCAATGCCTCCCATTGAAAGCCCGTTCGCAGCACATAGAATATCCCCTCCAACGCTTTCCGTGCTGGCATTGGCTATGGAAATCGCTGACTGTTGACACCCCAAAACAGCAGCGATTTCTTTTTGTCCGATATCCCTGTCTTCTCGAAGCGCTGTCAAACAGTCCACAGAGAAGGAGTTGGTACTCCTGAACATTGGTCGCTGGCCCGTGACCATACCGCCTGTCGGAGCGTCTTGATACGATTTCTCTGTAAGAAGAAGCGTGACCGGGACATCGGTCACGCTTCTTTGAACTCTGCCAGAAGCATATTGGTCAAGGCTTTATTCCATATGCTGGAAATCACCGTGCCTCCACCGCCGCAATCTTATCGATGCGCCGCTGGTGTCTCCCGCCTTCGAACTCAAACCTGAGAAACGCCTCCACAATCTGCCGCGCCATCAGCGGCCCCACCGCTCCGGCCCCCAGGCCCAGCACGTTGGCGTCGTTGTGGCGGCGGGTCATCTCTGCGCTCCATGGCTCACTGCACAGGGCGCAGCGGACGCCCCTGACCTTGTTGGCGGTGATGGACGCGCCAATACCCGTCGTACAGATGACGATGCCCCGCTGGCAGGTCCCGTCCGCCACAGCCCGGGCCGCTGGCTCCACAAAGTCGGCGTAGTCGCAGCTGTCATATCCCCGGCAGCCGAAGTCCACCAGTTCATGTCCCTGTTCCGTCAGCCAGGTTTTCAGGTCCTCCTTCAGGTCATATCCGCCGTGGTCGCAGGCAATGGAAATCTTCATATTGTCCTCCCTCTCTTTCCCAGCGCCTATTTCTTGAACATATCAAAGAAGCTCTTCCGCTCCTTATAGTTGCTCTCCTTCAGGGTATCGCTGAATTTCCGCAGCGCGTCCTTCTGCTCCCGGGTAAGGTTGCGGGGAGTCTCAATATGGACTGTGACAAACTGGTCGCCCCGGCCTCTTCCATTGACGTTGGGAATGCCCTTGCTCCGCAGGCGGAAGGTCGTTCCGGTCTGGGTGCCCTCCGGGATATCGTACTTCACCTTGCCGTCAATGGTGGGAATCTCCAGCTCACCGCCCAGCACCGCCTGGGTGAAGGTAATCGGCGCGTCGCAATAGACATCGGAACCGTCCCGCCGGAACAGTTGGTGGGGCTGGATCGTGACCACAATCTGCAGGTCGCCGGCGGGCCCGCCGTTCTTCCCTGCGTTGCCCTGGCCCCGCAGGGAGATGATCTGCCCGTTGTCAATCCCGGCGGGTATGGACACCTTGACCGTCCTGCGCCTGCGCACCTGCCCGTTACCGCCGCAGTCCTTACAGGGCGTGGAAACAATCTTGCCCTTGCCGCCGCACCGCGGGCAGGGACTGGTGGTGGCAAATACCCCCATGGGGGTCTGCCGCCGCTGCTGGACGGTGCCGGTGCCGCCGCAGTTGGAGCAGGTCTCCGGACTGGTGCCCGGGGCTGCGCCGGTGCCCTTGCAGGTCTCGCACTGCTCCACCCGCTCCAGACTGACCTCCTTCTCGCAGCCGAAGGCCGCCTCCTCAAAGGTGACTGTCTGCGACATCCGCAGGCTCTCGCCCCGCTGGGGTCCGGTACGGGACCGGGTCCCGCCTCCGAAACCGCCGCCGAAGAAGCTGCCGAAAATATCGCCCAGGTCGCCGAAATCGAAGGCGCCGTCGAATCCTCCCCCGTAGCCGCCGTTCTGGGCGGCGTAATTGGGGTCCACGCCAGCGAAGCCGAACTGGTCGTACCGGGCCCGCTTGTCGCTGTCACTGAGAATCTCGTAGGCCTCGTTGATCTCCTTGAACCGGGCCTCCGCCGCCGCGTCGCCGGGGTTCAGGTCCGGATGGTTCTCCTTCGCCAGCTTCCGGTACGCCTTTTTGATCTCCGGGTCCGACGCGCCCTTCTGGACGCCCAGCACCTCATAATAATCGCGTTTTTGATCCGCCATATGTCACTTCACATCCCATCTGTCACAAAACACTCCAAATGGGGCGGGGAGCCCGTCCCCGTCCCATTGGAAGCTCTTACTTGTTCTGATCATCCTCATCGACTACCTTGTAATCGGCGTCATAGAACTGCTGGCCGCCCTGGTCGCCGCCGGGCTGCGCGCCGCCCATATCGGGGCCTCCCGCCTGGGGACCGCCCGCCTGCTGGTACAGCTTCTCGCTGACAGCGTAGAACGCCTGCTGGAGGGCCTCGGTGTCCGCCTTGATGGCGGCGGTGTCCTCGCCCTTGAGGGTCTCCTTCAGCTTATCGATGGCCGCCTGAACGCCGGACTTGTCGCCCTCGGGGATCTTGTCGCCCATTTCGCTCAGGGTCTTCTCCGCCTGATAAACCATCTGGTCGGCAGTGTTGCGGGTCTCCACAGACTCCTTGATCCTGGCGTCCTCGGCAGCGTACTGCTCCGCCTCCTTGACGGCCTTCTCAATGTCCTCCTTGCTCATATTGGTGGAGGAGGTGATGGTGATGTGCTGCTCCCTGCCGGTGCCCAGGTCCTTGGCGGACACGTTCACGATGCCGTTGGCGTCGATATCGAAGGTAACCTCAATCTGAGGCACGCCCCGGCGGGCCGGAGCGATGCCGTCCAGGTGGAAGCGGCCCAGGCTCTTGTTGGCGGCGGCCATCTCGCGCTCGCCCTGGAGGACGTTGACCTCAACAGAGGTCTGGTTGTCGGCGGCGGTGGAAAAAATCTGGCTCTTCTTGGCGGGGATGGTGGTATTGCGCTCAATGAGGCGGGTGCAGACGCCGCCCTGGGTCTCAATACCCAGGGACAGGGGCGTGACGTCCAGCAGCAGCAGGCCCTTCACATCGCCGGTGAGCACACCGGCCTGGATAGCCGCGCCCATAGCCACACACTCGTCGGGGTTGATGCCCTTGAAGCCGTCCTTGCCGGTAATCTTCTTCACGGCCTCCTGAACGGCGGGAATCCGGCTGGAGCCGCCCACCAGCAGTACCTTGGAGATATCGCTTCCGGAGAGACCCGCGTCGCTCATGGCCTGCCGCACGGGGCCCATGGTCGCCTCCACCAGATGGGCGGTCAGCTCGTTGAACTTGGCGCGGCTGAGGGTCACGTCCAGATGCTTGGGGCCGGTGGCGTCTGCGGTGATATAGGGCAGGTTGATGTTGGAGGTGGTCACGCCGGACAGCTCGATCTTGGCCTTCTCAGCTGCCTCCTTCAGACGCTGCATGGCAACCTTGTCGCCGGAGAGGTCAATCCCCTCGGCCTTCTTGAACTCCGCCACCAGATACTTCATGACGCACTCGTCGAAGTCGTCGCCGCCCAGGCGGTTGTTGCCGGCGGTGGCCAGAACCTCGATAACGCCGTCGCCGATCTCCAGCACGGATACATCGAAGGTACCGCCGCCCAGATCGTAGACCATGATCTTCTGGTCATTCTCCTTGTCCAGGCCGTAGGCCAGCGCCGCTGCCGTAGGCTCGTTGATGATGCGCTTGACCTCCAGACCGGCGATCTTACCGGCGTCCTTGGTGGCCTGACGCTGGGAGTCGGTGAAATAGGCAGGGACGGTGATGACTGCCTCGGTGACAGGCGCGCCCAGATAGCCCTCGGCGTCCGCCTTCAGCTTCTGCAGCACCATAGCGGAAATTTCCTGGGGCGTATAAGCCTTGCCGTCAATGCTCACCCGGTGGTCAGTACCCATCTCGCGCTTGATGGAGGAGATGGTGCGGTCGGGGTTGGTGATGGCTTGACGCTTGGCAACCTGACCCACCATGCGCTCGCCAGTCTTGGAGAACGCCACGACGGACGGAGTAGTGCGGTTGCCCTCAGCGTTGGCAATGACAACGGATTCGCCGCCCTCCATGACGGCTACGCAGGAATTGGTCGTACCAAGGTCGATTCCAATAACTTTAGACATGATGTTTGTCCTCCTGAATATATAGAAAATATTTTTTAACGATGATAATAAGATGATACTTATTTCAATTCGCGACCTGAACTGTGGCGAACCGGATCACTTTATCCCCTAGCAGGAACCCCTTCTGGAACACCTGGCTGATTTCACTCTCCCCCAACTGGTCGCTGTCAATGTGCATCACAGCGTTGTGCCTCGCGGGGTCGAAGGTCTCCCCTGCGGGATCGATAATGGTAACGCCCATCTTCTCCAGAACGCCCTCCAACTGATGGAAGATCATCACCATTCCCTTCTTGTGGGCGTTCTCCTCGTCTCCGGCCTGACTCACCGCCCGCTCCAGGTTGTCATAGACCTCCAGGAATTTTGCGATGGTGTCCATCTTGGCATCCTGATAGATGGTCTCCTTCTCCTTGGCGGTACGCTTGCGGTAGTTGTCATACTCCGCCGCCAGACGCAGGTATTTGTCGTTTGCGCCCTCAAGCTGCCCCGCCAGGGCATTCAGCTTCTCCATCTGTTCCCGGGTCACTGTGTAGGTCTCCTGAGCGGCATCCGCCTGACAGGCCGCCTCCCCTGCTTCCTGACGGTACTCCTCCGTTACTTCGACGGGCGTATCCTGCGGGGCGCTGTCTTCCAGGGGGGCGTTTTTATCTTTCTTACTCACGATTCATCCTCCTTCGGGGGTAAATGGTTATTTTTTCCAAACATTTTTGTCAAACTCTCGGCAAAATAGCTGAGTCTTGCGGCTACGGCGGCGTAGTCCATCCGTGTAGGGCCCACCACGCCGATGAGTCCCCGCATGTTGTCGCCGATGTCATAGCTGGCCACCACCACGCTGGCGTCCTTCAGCGCCTCGTTGACATTCTCCGGACCAATCAGGATCTGCATAGGTGTGTTCTCGTCCAGCACCGGCAGGTCATTTTTCTGGTCGGTCAGCAGGCTCATCAGGTTATTGGCCCGGCCCAGGTCCTGAAACTCAGGCTGCTTGAGCAGTTGGGTCTGTCCGGTTGTGAACACCTGCCGCCGGGCGCTGTGGTCCATGACCTCGGCGGCGTATTCCACCGCCAGGGACAGGTGCATGAACAGCTCCGGGGCCATCTGTCCCGTCAATCCCATCAGCTTGTTTCCCAGCTCTTCCGCCGGGATGCCTGTAAAATGGGTATTCAGCAAATTCGCTAACGCAGGGAGCTGTTGGCCGTCTACCGGAAGCTGCGAGTGCAGGAGCTGGCTCTTCACCCGGCTGTCGCCGGTCATCACGACCGCGATAAAGCTGTCCTGGTCCACCGGCAGCAGATCATAGCGCCGGATTGTGACGCAGCTCTTCCCCGCCGCCATCGCGTAAGCGGGGTAGCTGACGATGGAGGACACCATCTGTCCGGCCTGAGCGATCATGCTGTCCAGCCCCTTCATCTGTCCGCCCAGCGCCTCATTGATCTGCGCGGCCTCCTGATCGGATACAGAGCGGCGCTCCATCAGTTCATTGACGTACAGCCGGTAGCCCTTGGGAGAGGGGACACGGCCCGCCGAGGTGTGTGGCTGCTCCAGATAGCCCAGCTCCACCAAATCCGCCAGCTCGTTGCGGATAGTCGCGGAACTGAGGCTGCCGCCCATGCTCTGGGCGATAAACTTGGAGCTCACCGGCTCGGCGGAATCAATGTACCGTTCTGTGACCACTTTCAGTATTTGCTTTTTCCTTGCGGTCAATTCCATACCAGCGCTCCTTTAGCACTCCTTCGCTTCGAGTGCTAAAGGCAGTGTAGCACGATTGGATTCTTCTGTCAATAAGATTTGTGGCCTGCAATTTGAACAAATTGTAAATTTGAGAATCATCCGCTTCATCACCTCCCGCCGCAGGCTGTCAAATGCATCGTGCAGTATTGATTTGCAATTATGAAATATTACTTCCGAATTTAAAATCCGGAAGTAATATTTGTATATATTTCCGCGACACACTTCTCCCGAATTTTTTAGCAGCGCTTTTCTGCATTTTGCATCTTGCAACCAGAGATAGTATTATGTAACCCAATCTGACAGCGCAATATATTTTACGACGGTTTTCCAGAAATTTTATGGTTTTTCTTTTCCTTATAAAATTTTTTAGACATGTAATCGCCATCCCTGCTACCACCTGCTACCAGACTTTCCCAACGTGCTACCAGAACTCCCCCAGTTGACAGCGGGGATGTGCAGTTTACATAAATCTGTCAATTGCTACCAAACCCCATATTTTTGCTACCAGACTTCCTTTTCAAAATCTCAAACCCCTTGCGCCCCAACGACCTCCCCCTCCCTCCGCCATCCGGTAAGGGGATGACAGATTGGCTGTAAGTCTCCAAAATACGACATTTTTTGCAACTTTTTCCGTATTTTGCAGAAAAAAGTTCAGCTAGTAAAAAATCCCCTTGCTACCAAAACAAAAAGGAGGAAACAATCCACCATGAGAAATCTCA
>JAAWQM010000104.1 GCA_022800525.1 Oscillospiraceae bacterium | reverse complement strand
CATCAAGCCGCTGATGGCGGATTTGAAGAAGGTCTATACCGCTGTCACCGAGGATGAGGCTCTGGAAAACCTGATGGCATTCAAAGACAAGTGGGGCAAGCAGTACCCCTCCTGCGTCAAAAGCTGGGAGGACAACTGGGATATTCTGAGAACCTTTTTCGCATATCCCACCGGGATTCGGAAAATCCTATACACGACGAATATCATTGAGGGCCTGAACCGTAGCCCGCTCCAGGTAATTGTCCAGAATCTCCAGGGTGTTCTTCATCTTAAGGCTTTCCAGGTTTTCCCACAGCCTGTCCATGGTAAATTCAGTCATACAGCACCTCGTCATATCTGGATAAAACGGCTCCTTCTTTGTTGGCTTTGGTTCGCTCAATGTATACTCTGGTTTCTGCGGCGATTCCGCGAACCGCTCTGCCGTCCGCGGGTCCATGTGGTACTTCCGTCCCAGCTCCACATTGCTCAGCACTTTTTCTCTGTCGCTTCGGATTTCCATCCACTGTGCTCCTTTCATTTTCTGACTCCCTTTCCGGGCTCTTTTGTGCCCTATTGGGAGTCTATCTCTTTTTTACCTCCTTCGCCACTAAACTACATTTTCCCCTCGGCCTTTTCCTGTATTTTTTACTGGCGCTGACATATACTCTCTGTGCGCCCACATCCAGGCGCCGCCAAAACAGCCGGCAGGGACAGCGCGTCCCTGCCGGCTTCCTGCTGCGTCAGTTCTTGATTCTGATTTCCCGGTACGGCTGGCCGTACCCGGCGTGGACAATCCGGGTGTCCACACCGCCGTCCTTCCGGACGGTGAAGCGGTACTGGTGGTATTTTCCCTCCTGGTAATCGAAGCTCTCGCCGTCGTCCAGCCAGTGGTCCCATACCCCCTCCCCGGGGTACACATCCAGCAGCAGTACGTCCTGGGCCCGCTCGCCCACATAGGACTGCGGGAGGGCCATGGGAAGGACGCTGCCCGCCTTCACGTAAATGGGGCACAGCTCCAGCGGCGCCTCCCGGACGAAGGCCGCCGGACCGGTGATCTTCTCCCGGGTCCAGTAGTCGTACCACTCCCCCCTTGGCAGCCAGACCATCCGCCGCCTCGCTCCCTGCTGGACCACCGGGGCGACCAGGACCCGGTCTCCCACCAGGAATTCGTCGTTGCACGTCCTGGCGGTCTCCTCCTCCGGATAGTGGAACACCAGGGGCCGGAGGATGGGCGCGCCGGTGCGCTGCTCCTCCCAGAACAGATCGTAGAAATAGGGCAGCCACTCATAGCGCAGCTTGACATACCTACGGTAGATGTCCAGCGTCTCCGGCCCGAACCGCCACGGCTCCTGGGGCCGGGTACCCAGGGCGGAGTGGTTGCGGAACAGCGGGGAGAAGCAGGCGAACTGCACCCACCGCGCCAGCAGCTCCGGTGTGGTGTCCGACCCGAAGCCCCCCAGGTCCGTGCCCGCGAAGGGCATCCCCGACAGGCCCAGGCTGCACATCTGGGGAATGGCCATCTGGAGATGGGCCCAGATGCTGTGGTTGTCCCCGGTCCAGACGGTGGAGTACTTCTGGGTCCCGGCGTAGCAGGCGCGGGTGATGACGAAGGGCCGCCGCCCGTCCGCCGCCTTCAGTCCCTCGTAGGCCGCCTTCGCCATGAAATGGCCATAGACGTTGTGGAGCTCCTTATGGGTGGCCCTGCGCTCCCCGTCGGAGAAGGCCACATCATCGGGGAGCGGGCCGTTGAAGCTGGCGGGCTCGTTCATGTCGTTCCAGATGCCCCGTACGCCCAGATCCGTCAGAAGCTTCTCCTTCTCGCCCCACCAGCGGCGCACCGCCGGATTGCCGAAGTCGGGGTAGGCGGCGCTGCCGGGCCAGACGGCGTTGATATAGACCTCCCCCTCCGGGGTCCTGGCGAAATAGCCCTTCTCCACCCCCTCGTCATAGACAAAATAGCCGTCTTCCTGCTTCACGCCGGGGTCATTGATGGTCACCGGCTTGAACCCCTGTTCCGCCAGACGGGTCAGAAAGCCCTTGGGGTCCCCGTGGTAGCGGTCCATATTCCAGGTGAAGACCTTATAGTCCTGCATGTAGTCGATGTCGAAATGGATGGCGTCGCAGGGGATGTCGTTGTCCCGCAGGCCATCGGCGACGGCCTGCACGTCCTCCTGGGTCATATAGCCCCACCGGGACTGGTGGTAGCCCAGGGTCCACTTCTGGGGCAGGGGGGCCGTGCCCGTCAGGTATGTGTACCGCTCCAGCACCTGGGGCAGGCCATCCCCGGCGATGTAGTAGTAGTCCAGGTTTCCCCCGGCGGCAGCGAACCAGTAGTAGTCCTCCGACTCCTGCCCCATGTTGAACCAGGAACGGAAGGTATTGTCCAGGAAGATGCCGTAGGCATGGCTGCCGTTCAGGGCCATGAAGAAGGGGATGGTTTTATACAAAGCCTTGAAGCAGTCCACATGGGGGGCGGGATCGTCGGTGTTCCACATCTCATAGTCGTAGCCCCGCTTGTCCAGAAAGCCGGTCTTGTCCCCCAGGCCGTAGAAGTGGGTCCCCTTCTCCAGCCGCTTCACCGCCTGGAAGGCCCGCTCCGGCTCCTCCAGCTCCGCCCCGTGGCCCTCGGCCATGAGCAGCCGGGCCCGCTCCGGCGAGACCCGCTCCAGCAGGCGGCGCTCCCCCCGGTAGTCCATGCAGACTTCCCGGCCCTCCCGGTCGAAGAAGTCCACCGTAAAGCCGCCGCCCACCCGGACGCGGACCTCCTCCGTCTCCAGCCAGAGGCCGTCCTCCCGCTGAGAGGCTGTGAAGGGGACGGGCTGGGACTTGTCCCCCTCGATGGCCTTGGAGCGGTGGTCCGGGCTGGCCAGGGGGACAAACACGTTGACGATGCCGGGGGCCACCAGCTCGACGCGGGCCTCCCCGTTCTCGAATTGCAGCTCGGCCGTCTGGCCGGATATGGTATAGCGCTTCAATGGGCCGAAATTCATATCAATCGCTCCTTTCAGATTGCCGTGAGCGGCTCAGGCAGCCGCCCCTCCAGCGCGTCGTATACCCGCAGCAGCTCCCCCACGCTCCACGCCTGGGCGAAGCAGCCCTTGGAGGACACGGGGTCGCCGCCGTCGTAAATCTCCGGAAGCTGCCCGGCGCAGCCCTCCCGCAGGGCGCTGCGGACGGCCTCCAGCTGCCGCCGCACGGTGTCCTTCGCCTGCTGGGAATAGCCGTGGACCTTCAGGTACGCCAGGTAGTATCCCCCCAGCGGGAAGGTCCACACGGTGCCCTGGTGGTAGGCCAGGTCCCGCTTCAGCCGGTCCCCGCCGTAGAAGGGCTGGAACTCCGGGTCCCCGGGGTCCAGGGTCCGCAGGCCATAGGGGGTGTAGAGCTTTTCGAACACGGTCTCCACCACCTGGGCCTCCTGCTCCGGGGGCAGGATGGAGAAGGGCAGGGACACCGCCCAGATCTGGTTGCACCGGATCTGCCCGTCCGCCTTCGTCCCGGACAGCACATCCCGCAGGCAGCCCGCCCCGGGGTTCCAGAATTTTTCCCGGAAGCTCTTCCGCGCCCGCTCCGCCATGGCCGCGTACTCCTTGCCATCGCCCCGGCCCAGCAGGGGCTGCAGCCGCTCCATGATCCGCAGGGCGTTGTACCAGTAGGCGTTGATCTCCACCGGCTTGCCGTGGCGGGGGGTGGGCAGGATGCCGTCCACGTTCACGTCCATCCACGTCACCTGGTCCAGGCCGCTCCCGGCGGCGATGAGGCCGTCCGCGTCCATATGGATGGAGAAGTCTGTCCCCTTTTCATACCAGCGGATAATGTCCGCCATGGCGCCGTAGGCCTGCTCCGCAAAGGCGCGGTCGCCGGTGCGGCAGAGGTAGTCGTATACGGAGAGGATAAACAGCATGGATGCGTCCGCGGTATTATATCGCGGCGCGTCGTTCCCCTCCGGGAACAGGTTGGGCATGAGCCCCCGGCGGCAGCAGGCCAGGAAGGTCTCCAGGATGCTCCGGGCCTCGTTGTACCGCCGGGCGGCCAGACAGCAGCCCCCCAGGGCGATCATGGTGTCCCGGCCCCAGTCCTCGAAGAAGGGATAGCCCGCCAGGATGGTCAGCTTCCCGGTGGACTCCCGGCGGGAGAGGAACTGCCCCGCCGCCCGCGCCAGCGTCCCGGCGGCCTCGTCCCGGAAGCCCGCCCGCTCCTCAAGGGACCGGCTGCGGGCCTCCAGCCGGGAGAATGCCTCCGCCGCCGGGGGGAGGGGCAGGGCCGTGCCGTATACCGCCTCCAGCGTCCGGCTCTCTCCCGGCGGAACCGCCAGCTCCAGGCAGTGGTTGGCGGCGGACCATCCGGCGGCGTTCTTGCCGTCCATGGCGTCCTGCCCGTAGCGGAAGGGGCCCTGGAGGGCCTGGGGCAGGGGGCGCGCCGGGCAGTTGGAGACAAAGTACAGGGTCCGCTTCCCGGACCGGACCCGGCCCTCCTCCAGGGTGAAACGCTGGCCCTCCGCCATGTCCTCTCCCTTGGGGACGAACCGCAGGTGGGGCGTTATCTGGAGCAGGGCTTCGCTGCGGCTGCGGTTGTGGACCTCGTAGACCAGGGCCACCGTATTCTCCTCCGGGACCATGGCCAGGGACTTGACCACCTCCACCCCATGGACCAGATAGGTCCACTGGGGATAGTCCCGGAAGGTGAAGCTGGCTTGACAGGCCCGCCCGTCCTCCCGGAGGTCCGGGTCCTCAAAGTCCTGGCTGGACAGAGGGACCGTCCGTCCTCCCACGGCCAGCGTGTCCTTCAGCCGCTGGATCATCTGCACCCGGCGGTTGGGGGCGCGCTCGCAGGCCATCAGCAGGCTGTGCTCGCTCCGGGCGCAGGAGCCAATCGCGGTCATAGAGCAGAATCCCCCCAGGCCGTTGGTCATGAGGAAGCAGGTTTCCTCCCCCCGCTGGAAAGTCATCCAGTCCTGTTTTCCGTAAATGAATTTCATGGCAGTATCCTCTTTGCTTGGCAATATGAATGATATCATGCTGGGCTTCGCCCAAACCCACCAGGGGCTTTGCCCCTGGTGCCTGCCGCCCTTGTGATCGCGCAATGGCCCCCTTGAGGAGCCAGGTCCGATTTAATTTTGCCCAGCCATTCGATATGGCTGGGCAAAATCTGAAAGGGCGGCCCTAAACTTTATTATTTTGAGTGGTCAGCCATCCTCGCGTAAAAGCAGCATACCGCTGTACGCGGGGACAACGACCGGTCCCTGTCTGGCGGGACGCCGCTGGTCCGCCTGACAACCGTCCGCCCGCACCGTCCACCTGCCCTCCGGCAGCGGGAGGGAGAACGGCTCCGGGCTGGCGTTGTATACCACCAGCAGGCGCTCCCCTCCGGGACCGCCCCCCTCCACCTGGAAGGACACGGTCCAGGGACGGTGTACGGTTCCGTCCGTCACCCGGGATACGGCGGCGGCGGATTTGTCGCACAGCCCCGGCAGGGATTTTCGCAGGCGGATCAATCCCCGGTAATAATCCGTCAGCGGGGCGAAGCGGCCCGCCCGCTCCCAGCGGAGCATGTTCAGCTCCGGGGAGGAGCGGTAGCTGTTGCCCTCCCCCAGCTTGGTGCGCCCGAACTCCTCCCCGGCCTGCAGGAACAGCCGCCCCTGGCAGGTGAAGCAGATGAAGGCCGCCAGTTTGTTCCGCTCCAGCACGTCCATGCGCAGCCTGTCGAAGTCCGCAGGCTTGCCCGCCTCCTCCGGCATGCACATCACCAGCTTATCCCACAGCGTGAAATTGTCGTGGGCGGAGACGTAGTTGAGCACCTGGGAGCAGCTCCTGGGTCTGAACTCCCCGCCGCCCTCCCGCCAGCCGGCGGCGGCGTGAAGGATGGCCTCCTCGAAGCCCTCCCCGCCGTTGACGAAGCCGGGGGCGGTCTCCAGGAAGGCGTCGCCCTTGACGGCGTCCCGGGTCAGATCGCAGAACATGCCCACACCGGGGTCCAGCATCCCCACGTTGCGCTTCAGCGCCGGATGCGCCCCCGGCTCCATGGGGGAGTCCCCCGCCCCCCATGGCTCGCCGTATACCAGCTTCTCACCGGGGCCGAACGCGGCGTCCAGCTCCCGGCGCACGCGGTTCATCAGCTCCACCGTCAGCAGGCCCATCAGGTCAAAGCGGAACCCGTCGATGTGGTACTCCCTGGCCCAGTAGAGCACGGAGCGGACGATATAGTTGTCCACCATGGCCCGGCCTGCGGCGATGTCGTTGCCGCAGGCGGAGCCGTCGGACAGGGTCCCGTCCTCCCACCGGCGGTAGTAGTACCCCGGCGCGGACCGCTCCAGCCAGGAGTCGTGGCGGTAGGTATGATTATACACCACATCCATCACCACGCGCAACCCATTTTGGTGGAGGGACTGGATCATTTCCTTGCACTCCCGTATGCGGGCCGCGCCGTCGGAGGGATCAGTGGCGTAGCTGCCCTCGGGGACGTTGTAATTGACGGGGTCGTAGCCCCAGTTGAACTGCCTCCCGTCCCCCGCCTCGTCCACAGAGCCGAAGTCGAAGAACGGCAGAAGCTGTACATGGGTGACGCCCAGGCTCTTCAGATGCTCCATGCACAGGGGAAGCCGCCCCGCCCCGTCCCGCCAGGAAAACGCCCGGAACTTCCCCCGGTACCGGGCGGGAACCCCGCTGTCCGGGTCGTGGGAGAAGTCCTTCACATGCAGCTCGTAGATGATCTGCTCCGGCTGGGCGGGCGGCGGGCGGTCGCTGGAGAAGCCCTCCGGGTCTGTGCGGGACAGGTCCGCCGCCATGCTCCGCCCGCCATTGCGCCCGCAGGCTGTAGCGTAGGGATCGGCGGTGACCCGGCGCACTCCCCCCACCCACACGGCGTAGTCGTAATACGTCCCGTGGAGGTCCGCCTCCACCGCCAGGGCCCAGACGCCCCGTTCCCCCCGCTCCAGCGGGAGGGTCTGGTAAGCCGCCCCCCGGTCGTCCCGGTACAGGGACAGCTCCACCCGCTCCGCCTGGGGGCTCCACAGCTTGAAGACCGTGCGCCCCCCGGCGCATGCGCAGCCCAGGTCCCCGCCGTCGTAGCGGTATTCCTCGTCAAACCGCTTGTTGAATTTTGTCGTTCTGATCGATTCCACAGTGTTTTCTCCGTTATTTGCCAGATTGTCCGCCGCGGAGGCGAAAAGGGCGCGGCCCGCACCTCTTCTCCAGCATGAAGCGATTATCTTATGCGTTCCGGAAGGGGTACAGGCCGCGCCCGCAGGCGCTGCGGCGCGTTCTTAGAAGCTCCGTCCCGTCATGGCGGGACGGAGAATGGGGGTTCTTTTCCGTTCAGGAAAAGGGATTATCCTTTCACTGCGCCGGATACGCCCTCCACATAGTACTTCTGGGTGAAGATGAAGAGGATGGCGATAGGGATAGAGATCATTACGCAGCCCGCGTAGAACTGGGTGTAGTAGTACTCGATGTACTCCTGCTGAAGCATGGTCCACAGCCCGATGGCGATGGTGTAGTACTCGGTGTCGCTGCCCATGATGACCTTGGCGAAGATGTAGTCCACCCAGGGACCCATGAAGGTGGTCAGCAGGGTGTAGGTGATGATGGGCTTGCTCAGGGGCAGGGTGACATGAATCAGGGTCTGCCACTTGGTTGCGCCGTCGATGTAGGCGGCCTCGTCAATGGCCTTGGGGATGGTGTCCAGAAAGCCCTTGGCGATGTAGAAGCCCAGCCCCGCGCCGCCGGAGTACACCAGCACCAGCGCCACCTGCTTGAGCGCCCCGGTCTCCAGGAAGCCCAGGCCCTTGAGGATGTAGTACACGGCGATCATGGACATGAAGCCAGGGAACATGCCCAGGATCATGGCCAGGTTCATGAAGGGCTTGCGCATCCGGAAGCGCAGGCGGCTCATGCAGTAAGCCACGCAGATGACGAAGAACGCGGCGATGATGGTGCTGACGATGGCGATGACCAGGGTGTTCAGAAACCAGCGTTTGAAGTCGATCATGCTGTTGCTGGTATTGAACAGGTTCACGAAGTTGTCAAGGGTGTAGCTCTTGGGGAAGATGTAGCTCTTGTAGGAGCCGCTCTCCGCCCGGAAGGCGGTCAGCAGGGTGTAGGTGATGATGGGCTTGGACAGGGGCAGGGTGATATGGA
>JAAWQM010000083.1 GCA_022800525.1 Oscillospiraceae bacterium | reverse complement strand
ACATCAAGGTGTTTTACCGCTTCGTTGGTCTGGTTGAGTAAAAGCAATATGCAACGGCATCAAGCACTTTTGTCGAATCCGAGGGCCTTTTGTAGATTCTCCCTCTCAAACAACATAGGTTCTTGAACGAATTTCTAAGGGGGAAAGTGAAGGCACCAACATACATGTGTAGCGAATAGCTCCCAAGGTCTGCTCAATTAAGAGCAGGCCTTTTCTTATACTACAAAATTTTAATGAAAGGGGATGATTCTATGAATCTAATGGAATTGAGACTCCAGAAGGTTCTGCAAGAGAACTACGTTGACTTTACTGACTCGCTTCGACTGGCGGGATTGATGTGAAACGTGGTGGCTGGAGTGCGGATACCGTTGGGCAAAATGCTCAGGCTGGAGCGTTGTCGCTCATACAGTTTGCATCGCAGGAAAACATCTCTGACCGGTGCCGAGACACTTTTCTCCGAACGATTGCAGGTAATTTGGACGGGGAAGAACGCACCTCTATTATGGCCTGGATTTACGCTGCTTACGAATGGGCCGGACAATTCCCGCCCTATGCGATCATTCAGCACATGGTCGACCCGGCGCTTTTTTGCGAATACTGCGTTTCCTTACAAAAATATCTGCATATGCACCTCCAAGGCTATTTCTCGCGTACTGTGAATATAGTTTAACATCTCAGATCGGGAGGTGTTTCCGTGAAACCGCAAGAGTTGACTGTAACCACCCTCTGTACAAAAGATGCACCCGATGTCCAGCGAATCATCCTAAATTCCTTAGAACTTTTTCTCAAAAAGGAGCTTCACAACATTGCAAGTTTCTCGTGCCATATTGTATGATACATACGACGAATGGCCGCTTATCTCTGGAGGTATGATATGTACTTAGAGATAAGCAATCCCATGGATTACCATGCGGCATTATACATCAGATTATCAAAGGAGGATGAGAACGAGGGACCATCTGAAAGCGTCAACAACCAGCAATCCCTGCTCAATGAATTTGTCCAACAGCACCGTTTGACCGTTTTCGACACCTATATTGATGATGGATGGAGCGGAACTAACTTTGACCGGCCAAATTTCCAGCGCATGATTGCAGACATTGAGGCCAAAAAGGTCAACATGGTCATTACCAAGGACCTGAGCCGCCTGGGCCGCGACTACATTCTGACCGGCCACTACATGGAGCGATACTTCCCGGAGCACCGTGTGCGTTATATTTCCTTGCTGGACGGCATCGACACTGGGGTAGACTCCACCGCCAACGACATTACACCCTTCCGCGCCATTATGAACGATATGTACGCCAAGGACATCTCCAAGAAGATTTCCAGCGTCAAGCATGACAAACAGCGCAAGGGCCTGTTTATCGGCGGCAAACCGGTCTATGGCTACAAAATGCACCCGACAGAGAAAAACAGAATCGTCATTGATGAGGACGCAGCCTCTATGGTGCGGCGGATTTTCGCTATGGCTCTGGACGGCATAAGCTGCCGAAAAATCGCCACTCAACTTAATGAGGAGGGTGTCCCCACCCCCGCCACCTACGCCGGCCTGCCGGTTGCCAATCCAGGTCCCTACACCGGCTTGTGGAGCAGCGAGCGCATCTCCGACATGCTGCAAAACGAAACCTACATTGGCAGCATGGTCCAGGGCCGCACCCGGAAAATCAACTACAAATCCAAGAAGTGCATCAAGCAGGACCGCCGAGACTGGGTGGTGGTAGGGGGCACCCACGAGCCGCTGATCGACCGGGAAACCTTCGACAAGGTGCGGGCGCTGGTGAACAGCCGAAAGCACACCCGCAGCCGGACCTATGACTTTCTGCTGAAAGGGCTGATTTTCTGCCACGAGTGCGGCTACCCGCTGGCGGTACTCAACCGGAAGAACGCGGCGGGGGAGGACCGGCTGTACTTCGTCTGCCGGACCTACCAGCGATTCACCAAAGCAGGGGTTTGCACCAGCCACACCATCAAGGAGGAGACCGTCACCAGTGCGGTGGTGGAGAAGGTGCGGGAGGTCTGCGGGGCCTATCTGCAAGCGGATCGGCTTCTGCCCCAGGCACAGAGGGCGGTGACCAAGGCCGTCGCGGAGGCGGACAACGAGAAGGAGATTAACGCCCTTAAGGCCAAAATCGACAGCCTGACCGCCCACCTGGACAAAGTCTACATGGATAAGCTCAGCGGCATCCTGGAGGAAACCGATTTCCAGCGCATCTACGCCAAAGTCAAATCCGACCGCGCCGCCCTAGAACAGCGTCTCAGCCAGCTGGATCGGCCGGACTTCTCCCCGGCTGAACAGGTTGATTTGGCAAAAAAACTGGTGGAGCGGTTTCTGGAAACCGCGTCCACCAATCGGGAACTGCTGGTCAGCCTCATCGAACGGGTGGAGCTGACCAGCGATAAGCAAATCATCATCAAGTTTCGCTTCCGACAGCTGGAAGCCGATTTTTAGAGACCATCGTTTACAATACCCGGGGCGCTATGTATCCCGCATTGAAAAACGCGCCTTAAGCAAGCTGGAGGAAGCACTGGGCCGGGAGGTGTAATCAGGATAGTAGCTCCTCTCCATCGTGGACCTCATCCCCCAGCCCGGAGGCGCCGCCGTAGGAGATCGCCCCGCCGCCGTATTTCCGCCGGATCGCGTCCACTGCCTGCTCCAGCCGCTCGTGCTTCTCGTCCTCAACGGGCTGCTGGGGTGTGAACAGGTCCGCCTGCTCGTAGGTCTCCAGGCTGTCCGTCAGCGACAGCGCGGTGACGTTCAGCAGCCGGACCGGGGCGGGAGGCTTCCACACCCTGTCCGCCAGCTCCATCGCCGCCTCCAGCAGCTCGCGGGTCAGATGGGTGCTGTGGGCAAGGCGCTTCTGCCGGGATACCGTATGAAAATCCGGGTCCTTTACGCTGACTGAAACCGCCCCGCAGTACAGCCCCTGCTGCCGCAGCCGTGCGGCAACGCTGTCGCACAGCATGGCCATTCCCTGGCGCACCTGGGCGCGGGTGGTGAGGTTCTCCCGGAATGTGCTGCTGTTTCCTACGCTCTTCACCGGCTCCTTCTCATGCTGAGGCCGGACGGGGGAGCGGTCCAGGCCGCTGGCGTACTCCCACAGCTGCCGCCCCAGCTTCCCCAGCAGACGCTCCGGCAGCCCGACGTCCATCGCCGCCAGGTCGCCGATGGTACGCGCGCCGTACTGCCCCAGCGCCCGCTGGGCGGCTGGCCCGGCGAACAGCAGCGTCCCCACCGGAAGCGGCCAGACGATCCGCTTCCAGTTGTCCGGCGATATTACTGTAGTGGCGTCCGGCTTCCTGTAGTCGCTGCCCAGCTTGGCGAACACCTTGTTGAAGCTGACGCCTACCGACAGCGTCAGTCCCAGCTCCCGGGTCACTCTGGCCCGGATGCTGTCGGCGATAGCGGCGGCGTCCCCGCCGAACAGGTGCATACTTCCCGTGATGTCCAGCCAGCTCTCGTCAATGCCGAAGGGCTCCACCAGATCGGTGTATGTGCCGTAGATTTCGTTGACCAGCCGGGAAAACCTGCGGTAAAGGTCGTGGTGGGGCGGCAGCAGGATCAGGTCCGGGCACTTCTGCCGGGCCTGCCAGATGGTCTCCGCCGTCTTGACGCCGAATTTCCTGGCCGGCTCATTCTTTGCCAGAATGATGCCCTTGCGGCTGGCGGGGTCGCCGCATACCGCTGCCGGAAGCTCCCTCAGCTCCGGACGGGACAGGAGCTCCACCGAAGCATAAAAGCTGTTCAGATCGCAATGGAGGATGACACGCTCCAACGCCCTCCCTCCTCTCAGCAAAAACATGTGGTATGCCGTAACGACAGCATACCACATGTTCGCCTGTTTGAAAAGAGTGAAATCGAACAAATTTTTCTTTATCTGTGGAGCAGCGGGGACAGCGGCTTATAGATCAGGAAGCACAGCGCCATATCCAGCAACCCCTTGAGCAGGGTAAACGGCGCGTTGAAGACAATGAGGCAGCTCAGCAGGCCGTTGACGGAGGGCAGCGCGAAGGGGGCCTGAACGCGTCCCAGCAAGGCATTGAAGGATTGAATGATTTCCTCATACATACTGATGATGACGTCTATGGGCAGGAATTTGGTGTAGACGGGATAGGAAATAAAAAAGTTCACCGGCACGCTGCACACTGCCATAACGACCGCGCCCGCCAGAGCGCCCACAAGCGCGCCGGAACGCGTCTTCTTCCGCTGGTAGATCACGCCCGCCGGAATGACGAAGCAGATGCCCAGCAGGAAGTTGCACATCTCCCCTACGCCGCCGGTGCCCGAAAAGAGCAGGCCCTTGATGACGTTTTTCACCAGGCATACAACCACTCCGCTGACCGGTCCAAGGCTGAAGGCCGCCAGCAGAGCGGGCAGCTCGGAGAAGTCCAGCTCCACAAAGGACGGAATCAGGAACGGGATCGGGAACTCCAGGAACATCAGGACGGCGGCCACCGCCGAGAGCATAGCGGTGACGGCGATCTTGTGGGTGGCGGCCCTCCGGGCGGCCGTGGCGGTTTGGGTCTGCATGGTTGACATAAAAAATACACTCCTTCACAGAAATACCCGAAGACCCATCATCCTCGGAGTATTGCCGCAAAAGAGCGCAATAAAGGCGCACCAATGCGCACAACATCTTCTTCCATCCAGACTGTAACTGTCGGTACCGGAATCACACCGGTTCAACGCTTGCGCGGTCGCGGACTCGCGCCCTTGCGGGCGCTTACCGCCGGTGGGGACTTGCACCCCGCCCTGAAGATGAGTGTTCGGTTGTTATACTTTCATTATACACGTCAGGCGGGAAATTGCAAGCATTATTTTTGCGGGGCGGGCTGTTTATAGCAGTGTACAAAATTCCTGGCGGCAATCCCATGGGGACGGTCATTCTGACGGCTGCAAGAGGTGAATTCATGCCTGCGGTATGCGCTCCTGAAAGCGGAACCCTGCTGACGCAGAGGCGGCAAGGCCCCGTTTTCATATTTCCCATTCATTCCCATCCTATCAGCCTGAACTGCAAAACCGGTATTTTCCCTGTGTCATGCCGTCAAGAAACTGGAATCTGGTCGATGCAGACAGCAAAGCTCTCCTGGTCCGCATGGAACAGCAGGCTGTACTGGGGTGGCTGCGCCCCGAACATTGCAATAAACTCCCCGCGCTCCAGAAAGCGCCCCTTTTCCAGTTGGAATTCATCCGGCTCCCTTCCGAAGTTCACAGCCGCCCGCTGAATCAGGTTCTGCGCAATTTCCTGGATGGCGAAGCAGACGATCTCATTCTTTTCGTAAAAGTCTGTCCCAAACATCAGGCCTGCCGCGTGAAGCAGCATTTGTTGCCCCATAACCAGGATGACCCGCAGCTGCTCTCCCTTCTGCGCTCTGTAGGTCAGCTGGCAGTACTGTTCATTTAAAATCACATCCCGGACAGAAAATCTGCCGGTAAATTGGATCGGACATTCCAGTATTTCCTCTAAAGGAGTGATGATTACAGATTGAATCACAGACAACTCGTCATCCAACCGTATGGGAGCCAATTCATTCGTTCTCCCTCCGGTGATTGCCCGGTCTTCAATGATAATATGGCCCGTCAGCCACCCGGTACAGACGCCAATAAACCGCTGTACCATTTCAGTGGAGAAATCCGACTCATAGAGCAGGCGTTCCAATTCCGGCAGCGTCTCGTACTTCATCCTGTCGTGGTGCTTTTTATGGGCCAGATAACCAGGATATCCAATTTCACGCATATAGGCTTCCTCTTCCGCAAAATGCTTGAGGGCATACGCCTTGAAATACTTGATTCCTTCCACGCAGGCAAATTTGTTCTCATGCCTTTCCACGTACAGGTCCATGATCTTCTGAACAATGGAAAAAAGCCTGTGGTGCGCCTGATCTATCATCTCCACACCAATACTGAATCGGTTCTGCCATTGAATTTGTTGCATAGCTAATTCCCTCCTTACCTGCCGCCCGCAGGGTTCCAGGCGGCGAGGGTTCGCTCGGCCCATTGCCGCAAAGCGGCAGGGCCTTCGTTCACAGTCGTCATAACAGACGCGGATTGCGCAAAATCTCAGCCGCTGAACCGGAAGAAAGCGACTCAGACCGGTATATGACCAATCACCATGCGCTCTTCCCTATTCCGCAGTCTGCTATATCATATGCGCAGACTCCGGCGCATGCTCTTCCGTACAGCGGATACCACGCGGACGCATAAAATATCCGTGCCCTCCGCCGCAGGGCACGGATATTTTATGCGCTGCTGACCGTGTTACATCTATTGACACCAAAAGGGAATAGATAGTATAATAGAATATGGCAAGAGTTGGAATCTGCCTTGCAGGGCTGACTGGAGTCTCGCTCCCTGGGGCAAATCATATGTATTATTCCTGAACTTCCAATTGGGAATGATACCTGCCGGAACATAGGAATGGGGATTGTTCATGAAGGAAACACCAGGCAAACAGATCAAGCGAAACGGATTTTCTCTGCTTCTCTCCATCATTCTGATATTTTGCGTATTTGGAGCGATCGTCTTTTCCGTGTCGCGGAAAATTTCCAGAGAGATGTCCGAAGCCGCCATTCAGAATCTGAGCGAGAGTCTGGATCTGATCCAAAGCACGATTGAGGCGATTCTGCGCAGCGAAGCGGAGTTCCAGTTTCTGATTGCCCAGGAGATTGCGCGGACGGAGACCCCCGAGGAGTATATCAGCGCCTTTGAAAGCAATCAGACGATGTCGAAAATATCGCTGATCCTCTCAGGCAGGACGGAGGGAATATCCAATACCGGGGAGCCGTTCACTGAGGAAGGTCTGGATTTCTCCGCAGGCGGAACGGTCACAGGAATGCCGGTCTCCCAGTCCTATCTGAACCATATGGGAACATGGTCCTACACCATCAAATGCCCTGTCGAGCGGGACGGACAGGCTGTCGGGACCCTTTATGCCGAGTATGTGTATGACGCCATAGACCGGTCTCTTCCCGACGGATTTTACAGCCAGCAGGCGTCGTTGTATATCATGGACGCGGAGAGCCAGCGCTTTGTTCTGAAGCCCAAGGGAATGGGACAGCGCAGCGCGGGACACTTGAATCTGAACGATTTTTACCGCGCGAACAATATTCAGGATCCGGAGATCCAGGCGGAGGTGGATGACTGCCTGAGCGCCGGGCGGGACGTCCTGTTTTATCACGATATCCGGGGAACCCACGCCCTCAACTACATGTGGGCGGTCAACGGCGGGACGGTCTTCCTGGTGGGCTATGTGCCGGTGGAGGCCATCCAGCAGGAGGGGCAGACGGTCAACCATAACATTGTGGTCGTGGTGCTCTCCATGCTGGCGGCGTTTATCCTGTGCATCGCCCTGTACTATCTGAACTGGAGGCAGCAGGATAAGCTGCGGAAGGAGCAGGAGGAGGAGCGGAGGCTCCACGGCCAGCAACTGGCGGAAGCCCTCCGGGCCGCCCAGATCGCCAGCGAGTCCAAGACCACCTTCCTCTCTAACATGTCCCACGACATCCGCACGCCTATGAACGCGGTGCTGGGCTTCGCGACGCTTCTGTCCAAGGATGCGGAAAATCCAATCAAGGTACGGGAATATACCAAGAAGATCATGGCCTCCGGACAGCATCTTCTCAGCCTGATCAACGACATCCTGGACGTCTCCAAAATTGAGAGCGGGAAGGTTGTGCTCAACCTGGAGAAGTTTGCCCTCAACGATGTGGTTTCCTCTGTGGATGCCATCATCCAGCCCATGGCGCGGGCGAGGAAACAGGAGTTTCACCTGGAAGTGACGGGCATCCACCATGAGTACCTGGTGGGGGATGAGACCAGGATCAATCAGGTCTTGATCAACCTTCTCTCCAACGCTGTGAAGTATACCCCCGAAGGCGGCCACATCTGGTTCCGCATCATCGGGCTCAGGCAGCGCTCCAGCCAGTATGAACACATCCGCATCGAGGTGGAGGACGACGGCTACGGCATGACGCCAGAGTATCTGGAGACCATCTTCGACGCCTTCACCAGAGCGGAGAACAGCACCACCAACAAGGTGCAGGGCACCGGGCTGGGCATGGCCATCACCAAGAGCATCGTGGAGCTGATGGGCGGGACCATCGAGGTGTCCAGCCAGGTGGACCAGGG
>JAAWQM010000082.1 GCA_022800525.1 Oscillospiraceae bacterium | reverse complement strand
GTTGGCGGAGCAGTGCATGGAGGCGATGCCCTTCAGGGGCAGGTAGTAGTTCATCATGGAGAACATGCCCTTCTTCATCTCGCCGCCGTACCAGGTGTTCAGGATGACCTGCTCGCGGGAGGTGATGTTGAAGATGGCGGCGGTCTCGGAGTTCAGGCCCAGCTCCTTGTAGTTGGTCAGCTTGGCCTTGGAGGCGTTGTAGGAGATGAAATCGGGCTTGAAGTCCTTCAGCTCCTCGGCGGTGGGGGCGATGAACATGTTTTTGACGAAGTGGGCCTGCCATGCCACCTCCATGATGAAGCGAATGGCCATGCGGGTATCCTTATTGGTGCCGCAGAAGACATCCATCACATAGAGCTTCTTGCCGGACAGCTCCTGGATGGCTAAGGCCTTGCAGGCTTTCCACGCCTCCTGGGAGGCGGGCTTGTTGTCGTTTTTGAACTCGTCGGAGGTCCACCACACGGTGTCCTTGGAGTTCTCGTCCATGACGATGAACTTGTCCTTGGGGGAGCGGCCGGTGTAGATGCCGGTCATGACGTTGACGGCGCCCAGCTCGGTCATCTGGCCCTTCTCAAAGCCCTCCAGGGAGGGGTCCATCTCGGCCTCGAAGAGCTGCTCGTAGGTGGGATTGTATACGACTTCCTTGATATCGGTAATGCCGTACTTTTCCAATCCGTAAGTTTCCATAGATATTGTTCCTCCTTATGGAAAATGAATATTCAGTTCGGACTGCTCATATTTTAACCTTTTTTTTGCAGAAAGGCAAGAGAGAAGTGAGCGCAAAAAGCGAAATGGTCAAAACCATCAAACCTTGCCGCGGGAAAGCCGGTGCAATTGGGCAAATTGAAGAACATTCCGCCCCGTTCCCGGAGCGTTTCTGTCATAAAGGGGCCCTTTTGCGAGGGCAGCGGCGGACTCAGTCCCGCCGTTCGTTCTCGTTGGCGTAGCACTCCCGGAACCGGGCGGCGAAGGAGGGGGGCTCATCATGGCGGTAGAGGTGGGAGACGTCGCCGAAGGCGCTCATGCGGAAAGCGGCAATCCCCTCCCGCCGCTCCTCTGTCGCCAGGATGGTGACGGAGGACGGCGCCGCGCAGGTCCCATGCCACAGGGGCATGGGGGAGATGTTCAGCAGGTGGCTGAGCAGGACGCACTCCACGCCAAAATGACAGAAAAGCGCCACCGTGTCGTTGTTGGCGGCCGCCGCCCGGTAGATTCTGCCCTCCCGGCGGTAGCCGTGGCGCTCCAGAAGGGCGTCCAGATTGGCGGTCACCCAGTCGTAGGCGCTCTTCACGTCCGCTTCCGCCATTGCCCTGGGCAAGTACCACTGGTCCGGCAGAAAGAACCGCGGCTCCGCGGTCCAGTCCTGGGGCAGCCAGTCCCATGTGACCATTTTGTGGTCCGCCACATCCGGACGGCAGACCGGCGCGTCAAATTCCCGCAGCCAGAGACATTCCTCCGCGTCCCGGCCCAGCTTGTTCAGGGTCAGGGACGCGGTATCCTTCGCCCGTCCCAGGGGCGAGACATAAAAGCGCTTCACATCCAGCCGGACCATCCTCTCAGAGAGGTACTCCGCCTCCCGCCAGCCCTTCTCCGTCAGGGAGTCGATGCTGTAATCCGGTTCTGCGTGGCGCACAATCAACAGCTTCATCCGTTATCTGTCCTTTCTGTCGTTACCATTCCCGCCCCACATCCGCCTCCGCCAGATCATACAGCCGCAAAAACTCCTGGAAATCCTCCTCGTTGCGGATGAGCATGACCTCGTGGAACTTCCCGGTCTCCGCGTCCTTGAATCCGGCGGTCTGCTCGCCAGTGCAGATGCTGGAGCGGATGACGGGACGCTTGCCGGCCTTGTTGAAAGCGGGCTTCGCCTTTTTCCTTCTGAACACGGCCTCAGATCCCCCGGAAGAAGAACCGGAATGCCATGGGACCCTTGGGCAGGCAGTCCATAGGGCGCGCGCCCCAGCTGTTGTCCGCGCCCAGGCCCATCTGCCGGGCGCAGACCCGGATGACCGTCTGATATACCGGCGGCAGCTCCACAACGTGGGCGGCTCCCTCCAGCTCATGGGGGGTGTAGGGCAGAGCGGAGAACACAAAGCCGTCCCCCCAGAACAGCAGCCCCGCGCCGTCCTCGCCGGTGACGGAGGCCCACCGGGTGTCCGCGTGGCTGCCGCACTCCTGGGGCTTGAGGTAGGCGGCCAGATTCTCCGGCACCCGGTTCTCATAGACCCCCAGCTTGCAGCCCGCCTTGCGGTCGCAGTAGGTCTCCTCCGGGCCGGGGCCGTACCAGCGCAGGCGGCTGGCCTCCGCCTCCATGGTCAACAGCACGCCGAACTCCGGCACAGGACCCGGGAGGACGCTGGTGTCAGCCCGCAGCTCCGCCTCCACCACACCGTCCCCGGTGACACGGTAGGAGAGGGCGGCCTCCATCTGGTTTGTGGCGCCCAGCAGGAGCGCGGCGGTAAAGCGGACAGCGTTTTCCTCCCGCTCCAGTCTCCACTCCTTGAGCTTCTGGTACAGGCTGGCGAGCTTCCACTGGGCGCACTCCATAGGCATACCCCAGCCCCGGTCGTTGTCTGTAGGAGCCCGCCAGAAGCTGGGTCTGGGCATGGCGCGCAGCAGCTCTCTGCCGTTTTTCCGGTAGGAGATCAGCCCGCCTGTGACCTTGGAGAAGAGGACCTCGAAGCCTTCGCCCCGGACGCCTGTGTTCCACGCACCGTCAATGATTTTTACCGGGCTGACAGGGGGAGCCGGGTAAGCGGGGACGCCGGCTGACCGCTGGCCGAAGGCAACCTCATGTCCCGCCCCGGCCCAGGAGGCGTCCTCCCGGAGGCGGAAGGAGACGACCACCGTGTATTCATCATCCAGCGTCTCCGGCCAGAGGGGAAGGGCGTAGCGGTCCGAAGCGCCCGGCTCCGTGCAGGTGCTGAGCTCCGCCTGGGCCAGCAGCTCTCCCTGGCGGTACAGAAGCTCCACGCAGAGAAAGCGGCTGCTGTTGGTGAAGAGGTACCGGTTGGTCACCTCGGCCTCGCGGTCCAGAATCCTGACTTGCAGGTCCTGATACAGCGCCTTGACCTCCGCCATTTTGGGAGAAGGCGCGCGGCTGTCGCCGTAGACAAGGCCGTCGCCGCTGAAATTGCCGTTGTGAGGACGGTCGCCGAAGTCGCCGCCATAGCCCAGGTGCTCCACCCCCCGTGGGTCCCTCTTGACCAGCGCCTGATCGATATAATCCCAGATAAAGCAGCCCTGATAAGCCGGGACCTCGTCGCACAGGCGGATGTACCGCTCCTGGTTGCCGTAAGCGTTGCCCATGGCGTGGCCGTACTCGCAGGAGATGGCGGGGCGGGAGGAGTCCTTTTCCAGTTCCTCCCGGATTCTCTCGGCAGGCCAGTACATGTTGCTGTGAATATCGGAGGTCTCCTTGAACTCCGGGTCATGGATAACACTCTCATAGTGTACAGGCCGGGTGTCCATCCGCCGGAAGTACCGGGCGGCCTCCAGCAGGTTCCGCCCGCTGTAGGACTCGTTGCCGCAGGACCAGATAAGGACGCTGGGATGGTTCTTGTCCCGCTGATACATGGCGGCGGCGCGGGCCAGCGTTGCGTCCAGCCACGCCGGAGCGCTGCCTGGGACGTGCTGCTCCTTGGTCAGCAGGCCCATATCAAGCATCTCCCACGAACCGTGGGACTCCACGTTCATCTCATCCATTACATAGATGCCGTACTTGTCGCACAGGCGGTAGAAGCAGGTCTGGTTGGGGTAGTGGCTGGTACGGACGGCGTTGATATTGTGCCGCTTCATGGTGAGGATGTCCTGCTCCGTCTCCGCCTCGGTGATGCACCTGCCCTTGCAGGCGGAGAACTCGTGGCGGTCCACGCCGCGCAGCAGGATGCGCTTACCGTTGAGCTGCATGATGCCGTCCCTGATCTCAAACCGGCGGACACCCACCTGCTCGACGACCGTCTCGGTCAGAACGCCGGAGACGTCGAAGACCTCAATTTCCAGCCGGTACAGCGCGGGGTCCTCCGCGCTCCAGAGCCTGGGACAGTCCAGCGTCAGTGTTGCGGGCTGGTCCAGGGGCCCCTCCGTCTGGGCGGCCAGGACCTGACCGTCATACAAACGGCAGCGGACGGCGCCCTGATTGGCGGCTTCCATTGACAGCCGCACCTGAGCGTGAGTAAAGCTGTCGTCCAGCTCGGTGACGACTTTCAGATCTCGGATATGAACCTCCGGAACGGCGTAGAGGTACACGTCCCGGAAAATGCCGGAAAAGCGGAAGAAATCCTGATCCTCCATCCAGCTGGCGTTGGTGTACTGGTACACCTGAACAGCCAGCTTGTTCTCACCGGGGCGCAGATGGGCGGTCAGCTCAAATTCCGATGGGGTAAACCCGTCCTCGCCGTAGCCGACATACGCGCCATTGCACCACACCGCCGCGCCGCTCTCCACACCCTGGAGAGAGAGGAAGACCCGTTTTCCCGCCATGAAGTCCGGCAGAGTGACATATTTTACATAGCTGCCCACCAGATTATGCTCCTGGGGCGCGGCGCTGGGGGGTACGTCTTCGTGGCCGTCCCAGGGGTACTGTGTGTTCACATACTGGGGATGGCCATAGCCCTCCAGCTGGAGATGGGCGGGGACGGGGATAGTCTTCCAGCCCCGGCAATCCACGTCCAGGGAGAAGAAATCCGGGATTGTCTCCCTGTAGTTCTCCGCGCAGTGGAAATGCCAGGAGCCGTTGAGGGAAAAGCGGGGGGCCGTGCCGTCCGCCAGCAGGTAGAGGTGGTCGGAGTGGGGCGGCTCGCGGTGGTCCTGGAAAAATTCAGGGGAGAGGGTGGTCTGATAGCTGAATACGTCCATAGTGTAATTGCCTCCTGCAAAAAATGTCTCAGAATGTAACCGACATGCCGTCGTAGGACGCGGCCATGCCGTACCGCGCCGCCTGGGCGGAAATCTCCTCGTGGAGCCAGCCGCCGTTGTGGGAAAAGTGGTTGACGATCCAGATGGTGCGCTCGTCCGCCAGTCCCAGCTTCAGCAGGCGCTCCTTCTGCTCCACGTTGTCCGCAAGCCCCATGTGATATGTCCCATCCCGGTGTTTCTGGCAGGTGCAGTCCAGACTGACCAGGCTCAGCTTTCCGGGAAGAGCGGCCAGGGTGGACAGGTTTTCTTCTGACAGTGCGCCGGTATCGTGGGCGTAGAGGATAGATCGCTCTCCTTGGGCGATGTGGTAGAAGAGGCAGCGCTCTTCAGGCGCGTGGGTGGCCCGCAGGGGCGTGACCGTATAGTTCAGGACGGGAATGGGGACGTTGGTCTCCACCTCATGGAAGTCAAAGCGGAGTCTTTCTCCGCCCAGTCCGCCGCAGGCGCGGGCTACGCCTCTGCCCACGGACTCATTGCCATAGACCTGGAGCCGAGCCTTGTAGGTATGGGTATAGCCCTCCTGGAGGAATTCCAGGTCCTCCGGGTAGCAATGGTCGGAGTGGCTGTGGGTGAAGAGCAAAGCGCGGACCCTGCCCAAATCCAGGCCATAGCAGAGGCTGTGGAGTTGGTTGTCCGGGGGCAGGTCCAGCAGGAGATCGTCGTTAATCAGGGCCTGAGAGCGGGTCCGGATGTTTTTTCCGCCCAGGCGGCGGGCCTCCTGGCACAGGGGGCACTGGCAGAATACGCCGGGCCAGCCTTCCCCGGCGGCAGTGCCATAGTAGGTGATTTTCAAATTTTCCTCCTTCTTTTTGCCGCCTCGCCGGCGGCGGGGCGTTCTTTTCCCTCGTGGGAAAAGAACCAAAAGCACGCTCAAGGGGCGGACCCCCTTGAGAAGCCCCTGAATGACGGGGGTGTTGATTTTTCCCTCCGACGATGCCCTGTTTTGTTCTGCCCCAATGCCTTCGTTGGCGCGCCAGACTTCTGCGGCTACCCACGGGGTCTATCGGTGGCGGGTCGCTGCTGCGCCGCTTCTTAAACTGGTCCCCATCCACCGCCAGAACTGCGGAGTATCGACGTGCGCCAATGGTAGACGCAGGAGCTTTCGGCGCAGCAGCGATATCTGCCAATAGAACGTATCCGCAGACGCTTCGCCCACTGGCGGCCCAGGGCACCCCGCAGAATAACCAGTCTTCCAGATCGCAGCGTAAACAAAACAAAACATAAAGTATCGCCCTCCGGGCGATGCGCAAGGGAGTCCAGAGCCGCAGGTTCTGGTGTACTTTTGCCTACTTTTCCTACAAGGGAAAAGTAGGCGCGGGTCCGGGCTGCGTAAGCCCGGGCTGCCGAGCGGAAACAACTCCCCCTGCCGCCGGAGGCGGCGGACAGACAGACGGGGTCCCTGGCAGGCTGCCTGGGACCCCGATTCATTTTCATTCAGAACATCTCAATATAGGCGTCCCGCTCCGCCCCGACGGAAACATACTTGATCGGACAGCCCACCGCCTTCTCAAGATAGAGAATATAATCCAAAGCCTCCTTGGGCAGGTCCGCCTTCTTCCGGCACTTGGATACATCCCCAAACCCAGGCAGATACTCATACACCGGCTTGGCCATGGCCAGACGGCCCCCAGTCGGGAAATCAACGACGCGCTCTCCGTCAATCTCATACGCCACGCATACAGGCACCTTCTCCATGCCGCCCAACACATCCAGCTTGGTCAGCGCGATCTCCGTAGCTCCCTGCATCATGACGCCATAACGGCTGGCTACCACGTCGAAGCCTCCCACGCGGCGGGGACGCCCGGTGGCCGCGCCATATTCTCCTCCGGCCTCCCGGAGAGCGTGCGCCTCATCGCCAAAGAACTCGCAGGTAAACGGCCCCTCGCCTACGCAGCTGGAGTAAGCCTTCATAATACCGATGGAGCAGTCCAGCCTGTGACCGGGCACGCCCGCGCCCACAGGGGCGTAGGCTGCGATGGTGGAGGAACTGGAGGTATAGGGGAAAATGCCGAAATCAATATCCCGCAGAGCCCCCAGCTGAGCCTCAAAAAGGACCCCCTTGCCCTGACGGATGGCCCCGTCCAGGTAAAGCGTGGTATCGCAGATGAAATCCTTCCAGGGCAAGCCAAACTCCCGCAGCCAGGACATCATGTCCTCCGGCCGCAGGGCCTCGTGGCCATAGCCCCTCTCAACCGTCAGGTTCTTCCACTCCACAATATCCGCCAGATGCTCCCTCTGGCCCTCAAGGTCCAGCAGGTCGCCCATGCGCAGAGTCTTCTTCATATATTTATCCGCATAAACGGGAGCGATTCCCCGCCGGGTAGAACCAAACTTCTTTCCCGCCAGACGATCCTCCTCCAGACAGTCCATCAGCTTGTGATACGGCATACAGATCGTGGCCTTGTCGCTGATCTTCAGATTCTCCGGCGTGACGGCTACGCCGCCCTGACGCAGACGCTCCACCTCGCCGCACAGATGCTCCAGGTCAATGACCATGCCGGGCCCCAGCACATTGACTGTACCGTCCCGCAGGATGCCGGAGGGCATCAGGTTCAGGACGAATTTGCCCTTGTCGTTGACCACCGTGTGACCGGCGTTGTTGCCGCCCTGGTAACGGACCACTACGTCATAGCGCTCGCTGAGCAGGTCCACCATGCGGCCCTTGCCTTCGTCGCCCCAGTTGACGCCTACGATTGCAGTAAGCATTGTTTTGTCCCCCAAAATAAAATCGTGTACTTCGTACCCTGCGCTGACATGCTGAAAAATTGTGGAAATTTTTTGGCACATCTCACGCTTTCTCAGCATATCATATTTTGAGGGTAAAAACAATGGGCAGATTTCTGATGGAGGTGAAAAAACTGTAAAAAATTGAGGAAACAAAATGCTTGCATTCTGTGAAAAAGAGTGCTATAATAAGCTTGCAATCAAATAAAGGAAGGAAGTGATAGCGAACATGAACGGACCTTTCACCGGCGTCGATATTGACGACATGATTTTCGGTGAACGCGAGACAGTCAGCAGCGAGCGGTAACCTACCCCCCGGAATATGACGAAACGGCAGTCCACGCTATGAGGGCGTGGTTTTTTATTGCTCTGGGCAGAGAAACTGCCCGGAAGCCATCCGGCTCCACAGGGGCCGGACGGAAGTAATTTGAATCGCCTTACGCGTTTGCCCCTGCCCCCGGTCCAGCGGCCGGGGGCGTCACATTGAGATTTTTGCCCCAATTGCAAAAATTTCTCTTTACAAATGGAAATTTTTCTGCTATAGTAAGGAAGTCCGGTGTGAAGACAACTCCTGTTGTTTCCGCAGGGGCAGAAAACTATATATATAGTTAGGTACGCGCCCGTGGCGCAGATGGATAGCGCGTGTGACTCCGACTCACAAGGCCGCTGGTTCGAATCCAGTCGGGCGTACCAACTTGCATTGACAAAAAAGATGCAGGCAAAAATCCCGCACTTCGGTGCGGGATTTTTGCGACTAAAAGCAGAAAACAGCGAAAGTTCAGAACAAT
>JAAWQM010000081.1 GCA_022800525.1 Oscillospiraceae bacterium | reverse complement strand
TTCCCGTGGTTAAGTATAGCAACATTTTTACGCGATGGCACCTCGTCGTTTCATTACCTCGTCGGTGCCTTTCGCAGAAAGGCGATTTATATATATGATTTAAAAAACAAGCTGGATGAAGCCCGCTATATCTGCGGAGACGAGGTTGCCGTCACCCTGACGGTGGCACTCAGACTGGGCCGGCCGCTGCTCATTGAGGGCGCGGCGGGCGTTGGCAAAACAGAGATCGCCAAGGTCATGGCGTCCGCCCTGGACCGGGAGCTGGTCCGCCTGCAATGCTACGAGGGCCTTGACGAAAGCAAGGCCCTCTACGAGTGGAACTATCAAAAGCAGCTGCTCAGCATCCAGGTGCAGATGAACCGCCGGGACCCGGACGAGCTGACCCGCTCCCTCTTCGGGGACGAGTACCTGCTGGAGCGGCCCCTGCTGCGGGCCATCCGTGCGGAGAAGCCGGTGGTGCTGCTCATCGACGAGATTGACAAGGCGGACGAGGAATTCGAAGCGTTCCTGCTGGAGCTCCTGTCGGAGCTCCAGGTGACCATCCCTGAGAGCGGCACCATCCGCGCCCGGTCCGTGCCCTTCGTGGTGCTGACCTCCAACCGCACCCGGCCCCTCAGCGAGGCCCTGCGGCGGCGGTGCGCCTACCTCTACCTGCAATACCCGGACATAGAGAGGGAGACCGCCATCATCAAGGCCAAGCTCCCCAATGTCAACGAACACTTAGCCGTCCAGGTGGCCCGGGCCATCCACGAACTGCGGGAGAGCGGCGCGATTCTGAAGAAGCCCTCCATCGCCGAGACACTGGACTGGGTATCCGCCCTGGAGGCCCTGGGCGTCAGCGACCTCACGCCCCAGGCCGCCCGCCAGACCATAGGCTTCGTCCTCAAGAGCAGCGAGGACATGGAGACCGCCGGGCCTATCCTTGCAGGAGAGTCCGCCTCCTGCGGCCATGAACACTGCGGCCATTGCGGCCACCAGCCTCAGTCATGAGCGTCTATCTGGAAAAGCTGGCGGAGTTTTCCGCGCTGCTGCGCGCGGAGGGGCTGGCGGTGGGCCTCCAGGAGACGGCGGACGCCTGCAAATTGCTCTCTGAGCTGGACCTGAAGGACCGGAGCGCCGTTTGTCTGGCTCTCCAGGCGGTGTACGCCAAGAGCAGGGAGGAGCAGGCCCTCTTTCAGCGGGCCTTTGACGGCTTTTTCGTCAGCGCGGAGAAGCGGGACGCCTTCCGCCGCCAGCGGGAGGAGGAGGCCCGTGAGCTTGCGCGTCGCCGTGCGGAGGCTGAAGCGGACATGCAGGTCAACGGCCAGCCCCTGGACCTCCGGGAGGACCTGCGGGAGGTTTACGTCCGGATGGGGGACGACAAACGGGAGCAGCTGCGCCAGATACTGGAAAAAGCGCGGATGAACGTAGACCGCAGCCCCAAGCTTTACGGCAACTTCATCCGCTCTGTATTCATGCGCTTCCTCCTGGAGCAGCAGATGACCATGGAGGACGCCGCCATGGGCCGGGAGGAGGCCGCAGACCCCGACCTGGCCCTGCTGTACCGCGACATCTCCCTGTTCAAGGACTCAGACATCCCCAAGGCTGCCGCTCTCATCGAAGCGATTTCCCGCCAGCTGGACGCCGAGCTCTCCCGCCGCCGTCAGAGCCGGGGCCACAGCGGAAAGCTGGACTTCAAGCGCACCATCCGCGGGGGCCTGGAGACCGGAGGCAGCTTTTACCGCCTCAGCTACCGCCGCAAGCGGCGCAGCCGCCGGAGGCTGGTGCTGCTATGTGACGTGTCCGGGTCCATGCTGCAATTTTCCGAGTTTGTCCTGCGGTTCATCAAGTCCATGTCGGAGATCTCGGAGTCGTCCCAGACCTTCCTTTTTTCGGAGGAAGTGCGGCTGGTGGACCCCTTCGCCCTGCAAAATATGGATGCGTTCCGGGACTATGTGCGCGCCTCCGGACTGTTCGGACGGGGAACGGACCTTGGCTCCGCACTGGAGGAGCTGTGCCGCCGCCGTCCGGCGCCTCTGGGCCCGGCGGCAACGCTGCTGATCCTTTCCGATACCAAAACCATCGACGTTCCCCGCGCCGCCCGGTCCCTTCTGGAGGCCCGGCGGCAGGCAGGGCGGGTGCTGTGGCTCAACCCTATCCCCCAGCGGAAGTGGCCCTATGTAAACAGCATCCAGACCATGGCCTCCCTGTGCCGGATGGCGCCGTGCAGCACCCTGGACGAGCTGGCCCGGGCGTGCCGGAAGATGATGAAATAGGAATTACGCAGCCCCAAGATACTCTTCCAGACAGACCCCCGCGTCATGAATTTCCTTCGCGGCGTCCTTCCCCACATAACGGTAGTGCCACGGCTCATAGATGATGCCGGTAATTTCACTCTTGTCGTTGGGGTAGCGGAGGATGAACCCATACTCCCAGCTGTGGGCGATAAGCCACTGCTGTACGTCGGTACTCTCCTGGGATTCGTCCAGAAGCTGATGGTTCAGGTCCACGATGTCCACCGCCAGCCCCAGCTGGTGCTCGCTGGTTCCGGGGAGGGCCACGACCTTTGCAGCTTCCACCTTCGCGTCCTCCCTGGACCATCCCTGGGATACCAGACGCTCCACCTTGTTCTCATAAAGAGCCTCCTGCTTCGACTGGCTGCGGTAGGACGAGCAGACCAGCGGCGACAACCCCTCCGCTTTACAGGCGTCCAGCATGGCCGTCAGCTCATCATAGCACCGTTCGTCCACCGCGTGCCCGTTGTACAGCTCCTTGAGGGTGAGCGTGTAGTCCTCCGGCAGCGGGTTCCAGGGGTTGACCAGCAGGAGCTCCCAGCTGTCCTTGTCCACATACGGGACTGCGGCCCCCGGCAGGGAGGGTTCCGCGCCCCGGGGATCCGGCAACAGACCGGATGAGCCTGTATCGTTCAAGTCCCCGGATGCCGATATGGCCGTAACAGGAATTGCGGCCGCGTTCTGCGGCTCGTCCGGAGCGTCCTGCGGCATCTTGAGGGCGGTGATGAAGGCAACTGCCGCCACTACGAGGGCGATTGCCGGCATGGGGGACTTTTTCCTGCGGCGGGACCGTCTTCTCCTGTTGGCGCGGGCGGGAATTTCTCTTTCGTACATCAAAAAAACACCTTTCTGTCAATAGGATGTTCCCATTATAGAGAGGTGTTTTTTCTAATTTGCAAATTTTTAGCATCATTTTGGCATCATATCTTAAGTTGCCGCATGATTTGTTTCGTATGGGCCCGGCAGAGTGGGGTAGGGCGGCTCTGTCTCATCCGGCAGAGGAGTGTTCAATACATCTGCGGCGCAGGGAACAAAGTTCATCTCATAATAGTGGATGCGCACGATGATCCCCAGCTCGCCCAGACCGTCCCCCGGATCGATGTGGTAGATGAAGCGCGGTATATCCTTGCTCTGGTCCTCGATCTCCGTGATCTCAACGCCGTAGTAGTCCTGAAAGAAGAGCTGCCACTGCTCCATCCGGTAGTAAGCGAATTCAGGGTCCTCTATATGGGGGCTTGGGATATACCCGATCACGGCTTTCCCGGTGGCGTCGTCAATCCTGATCTCATAGCTGGGGCCGGTGGTTCCCTTCCAGTGGCAGACCCAGATGATGGCGGTGGTCCCGTCCAGGGAAATGAACATCGACGGCGTGGCGCTGCTCCCGCCGGAAGCCTTTATCTGATTGATGATGTCCGGCGCCAGCTGGCCGTAGGGTCCCAAGTCGCCCGACTCCAGCAGTCCATACTGATCCAGCTGCGCCAGGAAGGCAAGGGCTGTCGCGCTGGCCTCCTCCACGGTCAGGCGTGTCTCGCCAGACCACCCCGTTTCATCATAAGGCGCGCTCATCAGCCGCAGGACGTCTCCGATCTCCGAGTCCTGCCGCAGGGTCAGGCTCACAGGATCGAAGGGCAGAGACTCCTGCTTGGATACGCCGTAGAGGTCCTGAATCCACGCCGCCCCCCAGGGCATCGCCGCGCCTACCCCGATCAGCAGCATAGTCAGCAGGACCAGCAGCCAGCGTTTCCGTCCCTTCATGTTCTCCCTCCTCTCAGCTCTACGGTGACGCAGGTTCCCCGCAGCCCGTCCGTCCGGTTGTCGAAGCGGATGGACCCGTTGTGCAGCGCCGCAATCTCCCGGCACAGGGCCAGTCCCAGTCCGAAGCCGCCCTGGGCCCGGGACCGGGCCTTATCCACCCGGTAGAACGCCTCGGTCAGATGGGCCAGGGCCTCCGGCGGGATGCCGCGCCCGGTGTCCAGCACCCTGATCCGGCATCCATTGGACAGCATCCTCAAATCAAACCGCAGCAGCCCGCCGCCCTCCATGGCCTTCTGTGCGTTATCAGCCAGATTCAGCAGCAGGGACCACACAAGGTCCGGCTCCAGGCGGCAGTAGCCCTCTTCGCATTTCCAGGAGATCTGGATGCCCTTGGCGGCGTACAGCGGCTTCAGCCGCTCCCCCAGGGTGCAGATCAGCTCCGCCGGACTGATCTCCGCCAGCGGCAGGTCTCCGCGCCGCAGGACCAGCAGCTCCAGGAGCTTCCGGGACAGGTTCTCCAGCCGCTTGCCCTCGGAGTAGATGTACCGCACGGCCTCGTCCTGCTCGTCCGGGGTCAGGGTTCCGTCCCGCAGCAGTCCGGCGTAGCCGATAAGACTGGTCATGGGAGTCTTCATCTCGTGGGCGAAGCTGCTCACAAACCGCTCCTGCCGCTCCATGGCCTGGTGGAGCTGGGTGACCATCTCCTCCAGCCGCGCGGCCATGGCGTTGAAGTCCTCGGAGACAGTGCCGATCTCGTCCTCGGAGCGGACCCGGACGCGGCTGTGGAAGTTCCCGGAGGCCAGGGCCCGCGTGGCACGGGACAGTCCAACCAGCGGGACCGTCAGCAGATGGGAGACGGTGTAGGACACCAGGGCGCACAGCAGCGCCATGATGCCGAACACCCGCAGGTAGGTCTGCTGCTGGCTCTGGCGCATGGTGTAGAGGGAGGAGACATTATAAGCGGTATAGATGTAGAGGGTTTCGCCGTTGGTTTCCGCCGCGCCGGAGAGGACAAGGTAGTGGGCCCCGTCCTGGTAGTCCATGGTATGGACGGTGCACAGCCCCGGCTCCGGCGGGGTCAGCTGCTGAAAGTAGGCGGCAAGTTCGGCGTTTGAGTCGTAGAGGACGTCATGTTCCGTGCCCAGGCGCAGGGCGGTCCAGGCGGCGCGGTCCTGTTCGCACAGCTGGGCCATGGTCTGGGAGATGGCCTCGGTGTCCAGATAGGGGTCCAGGCCGTTGACGATCTGCAAGGCGCTCCAGGCCATGCGGTAGGAGGAGAGGGCGGCGTCCTTCTCCCGTTCCAGCATGTCCCGGAAGGACCCGGTAATCAGCAGGCTGCCGCCCGCCCCGAAGAGGAGGGAGAGGATGGCCAGCATGGCCAGGGTCATCTTGACGCGGAACTTCACGGTTCAACCTCCAGACGGTAGCCGACCTTATTGACAGCCTGGAGCTGGTGCTCCCAGCCGACTTTTTTGCGCAGGCGCTGGACGTGGAGGTCCACGGCCTTGCTGCCGAAGGGGTATTCCTCGCCCCAGACGCGCTCGTAGATGGTTTCCCGGTACATGGCCCGCCTGGGGTTCCGCGCGAAGAGAAGGAGCAGCTCGTATTCGGTCCTGGTGAGGTTGACCTCCTCCCCGCCGCGCCAGACCTGCATGGAGCCGGTGTCGATGCGCAGGCCGCCGACTTCAATTATCATGTCGCATTTGCGGTAGCGGCGGAGGACCACATCCACGCGGGCAAGGAGTTCGATGACCTCGAAGGGTTTGACGATGTAGTCCTCGGCTCCCAGGCGGAGGCCCTTGACCCGGTCGGACACAGATGCCTTGGCGGTCAGGAAGATGACGGGGATTTCCAGAGGGCGGATATATTCCATAAGCTCGAAGCCGTCCACCTGGGGGAGCATCACATCCAGGAGGATGAGGTCGTAGGCGTTTCGTTCAATGAGATCGGCGGCGCTTGCGCCGTCAAAGGCGCAGGTGCAGTGGTAGCCCTCTTTGGTAAGGCTGAGGCGGATGAGGTTGGAGATGGGTTTTTCATCTTCGACGATGAGAATATTAATCATTGCGGATACCGGCTTTCTTTTTTTCTCACTACAGATGTTATACCAGCTTTGCCGCAAAAAGGCAATAGAATTCTTTCGGTCAGATGCTGCGAACAAACAGGCACATCCCGAAGATGGTCAAGGGCTTTGTGGCGCCTCTGCTGATCCTGATTATCGCGTTCCCCCTGACGGCGTAGAGGTCCTGATCCACATCGGTATGGACACCATCCGGCTGGACGGCAAGTACTTCAGCGCCCATGTGAAGCAGGGCGATCAGGTGCGCAAGGGGCAGCTGCTGATTACCTTCGGCCAGGCTGCCATTGAGCAAGCGGGCTACATCACCGAGACGCCCATTGTCATCACCAATACAGACGATTATCTGGATATCGTAACCGTTGCTGAAGGTTCCGTCCAATCCTGGGCGGACCTGCTGGCTGTACTGACGCAAAGGAGTAGAATATGAAATTTCCTGAAAATTTTCTGTGGGGCGGCGCTGTGGCTGCCGGGCGGTTGACTTCTACAGCCGCTACAAGGAGGATACTGTTCCCCGTCTGAGATGAGCTTCCGGGCCTTCGCATGTCCATCTCCTGGGCAAGGATTTTTCCCGAGGGACTCGAGGCGGAGCCCAGCCCCAAGCTCGTGCAGTATTTTGGCCAATGCACCGAGACGATCTTCCAGGAGTACAAGGACCTGGTCAAGTACTGGCTCGCCTTCAATGAGATCAATTGCAGTATCCTGATATTCGACTTCATCCCCAACATGCCGCCGGAGAGAAAACAGGATACCATCCGCCTGCTGCACAACCAGTTTCTGGCTTCAGCCAGGGCAGTGAATCGGGTCTGTGCGGTTGATTCGGGATATCAGGTGGGATGTATGCTGGCCGGCTACCCCCTGACCTGCGATTCCGCCAGTATACGGGCCGCACAGGTCAAGATGCAGCGGGGTCTGTACTATTCCAGCGCGTGCGTGACCACCCATGAGGACGCGGAGATGGACGGGGCCGGGAACCTCATCCTGGGGGACAAGAATCCCTGCCTGAGCTACAGCAACTGGGGCTGGAGTATCGCCCCCCTCCGGCCTGCGCTGGCAGCTGAGTGACCGCTACCAGATGCCGCTGTGGGCGGTGGAGAACGGCCCCGGCCAGGATGACACGCTGAAGGCGGACGGCTTTGTTCATGATTCATCCGCATTGAATACCTCAAGGCCCATGTGGAGGCTATGGCGGACGCCATCAGGGACGGCGTGGATCGGCGGAGGTACATGCCCTGGGGATGCATTGACCTGATTTCCGCTTCTACCGGCAAGATGAAAAAGCGGTACGGCTTTATCTATGCGGACCTGAACAATGAGGGCCAGGGGACCTTAGAGCCTATCCGCAAATAAGGAGATATGATATAATAGACACCAAAGGAGTTGGAGCGCAATCCGGATTTCCATGCACGCCGCTGGGTCGTTGAGGCCACACACTTTTTTTTCAACCGCTTTCGCAAACTGCTCGTTTGCTTTGAGAAAAAAGCCGCCAATTATTTGGCTCTGGTTCAATTGGCCTGCGCCGTTGCTGCCCAGAAAACGTCGCCAGGATCGACATGGCGGTCCAGCTCCTGGATATGCTGCCATGCTCCCAAACGGCCAATACCACCTTGTTACAGTGGGTGGTCACGAGTATTGGAGCCATCGCTATGAAGGGGCGCTCAACGGAATTGGCAAGGCTGTTGTCCTGCTCTCTTATCCCAAAGATGCATTTGGCAGCAAGAAGGCGCTCCGCGCGTTCATTTGCTCTGATTTCGGCCTTTCTGGTGGGGAAATCCTTTCTCATTATACCCACCGCTGGAAAACCGAGGTCATGTTCAAGTTGCAAAAAATGTATATGGGCCTCAAATCCTTTATGGTGCGTTCCGCAAGAGCCATCGACCGCCTGCTTGTTATCCTACCCTTGGCTCATTTCTTTTTTATAGTCCTTTTTGAAGCCTCCCGATCTCTATCTGCCGCTATTCGTCGTTTCAGGACCCTTCTGTGCAGGTTTTAATTTTGCTCATTTAGAAATCATATTAAAAATCGCACTTCTTTCAGCACATATTCCCAATGTAGAGCAGGTATCCACACAAACACCCACGTATATTTTTTTCTGATGATGATAGTATCGCAGCAGCAACCCCTCCCGCATCCAAATAATCAGATATTTGCCGTCCGTTCTGTACTGCTTTTGCCGCCTGAAACATTTCTTTCCATATAATTTTACTCCATTTTTTTCAATAAATCCCAATTTTACACTTTCGGAAACTGGAACCTTGTTTTATCATTCAAGTGTTTTCCCGTAATATTCCACATTAATCACCGTCCCATCCGGGTAATATTCCTTACCGGTTTTAATAAATTCAGTAAATCCATAGTGGGTGTATATATCTTTGTTTTTC
>JAAWQM010000015.1 GCA_022800525.1 Oscillospiraceae bacterium | reverse complement strand
TGGACCGGGTCTTTTACGCCGGTGTGGAAGGATTTCTTCACAAGCCCGCCGCCGTTGTGGTGACGGCCCGCCGGGCCGGGACCACGGCCTCCCTGGATGTGCTGAATAAGTACCTGCTGAACGCGGAAATGCCCATTGTGTCCTCCACCTATTGGAACATGGTCTTTGGTCCCGCCCCGGAGCTGGTGGAACAGGACAAGGAGGGCCTCCAGACTATGCGGAACCTGGGCCGGAACATGGCGTGGCTGCTGGGATGCATTGAGGCGGGCCGTCAGCAGGGCCGCATGCCGCCCCAGGCGGAGCGGGGGCGCTGGACCAACTTCAACCGGCAGGAGGCGCAAACATGACAGCAGAGGATGTTATCAAGGGGGTTTGGGAGGACGCGCCCGAGGACGCGGAGCGGATGGCTTACGCCAATGAGCTGTTCCAGGAGGCCATCCGGCTGGGAATGGAGCTGAACAATCAATACCATACGCCGGAGGAAATCCGGGAGATCATGGGGCGGCTGACCGGGAAGGAGATTGCCCCCGACTTCCGGCTGTTCCCACCCTTCTTTACGGACTTCGGGAAAAATATCACCATTGGGCGGGATGTGTTCATCAACTCCGGCTGTCACTTCCAGGACCAGGGCGGGATTGAGATCGGGGACGGCGCGTTGATTGGACACAACGTAATCCTGGCCACCATTGACCATGACCTGGACCCGGCTATGAACAGGAAAAACCACTACGCGCCTATCAAGATCGGCGCTCATGTGTGGATCGGCTCCAACGCCACGATCTTATCCGGCGTTTCTGTCGGAGAGTGGTCTGTGGTTGCTGCCGGGGCGGTGGTGACGAAGGATGTTCCTCCCATGACGGTAGTGGGCGGCGTTCCAGCCAAAGTCATCAAGAAAGTGAAGGCGCAGGAAATGAGGGCATCCGCATGAAAAGCTTGAGATTTCTTTCCTTCACTATGGCGGTCTGTATGCTGTGCCTTCTGGCGTTGACTTCCTGCCCGGCGGCGGAAGTTTCCGCCTCCGACAGAGGTTTGGAAGCGGAACCGCTTGCCGCTGATACCACGCAAACCGCCGGGTTCTCTGACGTTCCCGCTGGCGCATGGTATGCCGATGCGATTGCCTACTGCCAGCAGCACGGCATCATGAGCGGCGCTTCCGCCACAACCTTTGAGCCGGAGGGAACCCTGACCCGCGCCATGCTTGCCGCCGTTCTCTACCGTATGAGCGGCAGCCCCACCGTTTCAGCCCCGCCTGCCTTTGCCGATACGGCTGCCGGCGCATGGTACAGTGACGCGGTATCCTGGGCCGCAGGCAACAGCGTGATCTCCGGCTATGGCGGCGGTACATTTGGTGTAAACGAACCCACAACGCGGGAGCAGGCTGTTACGATCTTGTGGCGCTATGCGGGAAACCCGGAGAGCGGAACGGCTTTGGATGTTTCCGACGCTGTCTCTGTTTCCACCTGGGCGCAGGCAGCGGTCCGCTGGGCCGATGCCAACGGCATTCTGGAGGGTATGACGGAAAACCGCCGCTTTGAGCCAAAGACCAACATCAAGCGAGGAGAAATTGCCTCTATGCTGTACCACTATTTGAGCAGCGCTGGCAGCAGCCAGCCGGGACCGGCAGCAGGCGGTAAGACCCTGGTGGCCTATTTCTCCGCCACCAACACCACCCGGCCCCTGGCGGAGTACGCAGCGGACATTTTGAGTGCTGACCTCTACGAAATTGTACCGGAGAACCCCTATACGGAGGCCGATTTGGCCTACTACACCAACGGCCGGGCCGACCGGGAACAGAACGATTCCTCCGCCCGCCCCGCGATTTCCGGGGGCGTTGAGAGCATGGCGGACTACGATGTAATTTTCCTGGGCTACCCCATCTGGCATGGGCAGGCTCCCCGGATCATCAGTACCTTCCTGGAGAGCTATGACTTCACCGGGAAAACCATCATCCCCTTCTGTACCTCCCACTCAAGCGGCATCGGCTCCAGCGATACGAATCTCCACACTCTCGCCAGCGGCGCGAGCTGGCTTGCCGGACGCCGGTTTGCCGGTGGAACCAGCCGCAGCACCGTAGAGGACTGGATCAGCGGACTGGCTCTGCCTCAACCAGAAACAGAGGTGGACGCGATTACTTCCGCCACCAGCAAAGCAGGTTTCAACTTTGAGACAAAGAGCGTCACCCTCAACAGCGGCTATGAAATGCCCATCAACGGTCTGGGGACTTACAGCCTCCACGGGGAAACCTGCGTCAATTCTGTGAAGTCCGCTCTGGCCAGCGGGGTCCGGCTCATCGACACTGCCTCCGCCTACGGCAACGAGGAAGAAGTGGGGCAAGCCGTCCGGGAGGCCATGGAGGAGCTGGGCCTTCAGCGGGAGGACATTTTCATCATCACGAAAATCTATCCCGGCAGCGAGATGGCAAACCCGGAACAGGCCATCCAGGCGTGCCTGGACCGGCTGGACCTGGGGTATGTGGATATGATGCTCCTGCACCACCCGGACCGGAACGATGTGAAAGCGTATCAGGCGATGGAGAAGTTTGTGGAGGATGGAAAAATCCGTTCCCTGGGCCTCTCCAACTGGTATGTGAAGGAGCTGGAGGAATTTCTGCCCCAGGTGACCATCACTCCGGCGCTGGTGCAGAATGAGATTCACCCTTACTACCAGGAAAATGATGTGATTCCCTGCATCCAGGACCTGGGCATTGTGGTCCAGGGCTGGTATCCCCTTGGAGGCCGGGGCCACACGGCGGAGCTGCTGGGGGACGAGGTGATCTCCGGTATCGCCCAGGCCCACGGGGTATCCTCCGCCCAGGTGATTCTCCGGTGGAATCTCCAGAAGGGCGTGGTGGTCATCCCCGGCTCCAGCAATCCCGACCATATCCGTGAGAATACGGAGCTGTATGATTTCAAGCTGACAGAGGCGGAAATGGCGCAGATCAATGCCCTTGACCGGAACGAAAAGCACGATTGGTATTAAACGGCATCCTGCCTGTGACATCCGCGGTTGGCGGCGCACAGGCAGGATGATTTTATCAAAAATTATTTGTTATGTTGCATGTCTGCAAATATTCATAAGAGACAAAACGGGACAATTCCAATATTATCCAGTCGCGCCGCTTTCTGAAAGTTCGCTTTTCCAATGCAGCTTCTCTCTCAGCCTGACCATCCAATCTGGCTCATTGGAACATTCCTCAGCAACGCAGCGAATCAGCCTTGCATAAGAATACAGATTACAGAACCGCCGCATCAGTTTTAACTTTTCTGTATAATCGGGTTCCAACGTTTTTACGCTTTGATACCCTTGCAGGAAAGCGCTTTTTGCGACTGCCTGCCTGTCTGCGGAAGCGCATTCAATGCCTGCCAGACATCATCTGACCCTAAATATTTCAATTTTAGCATATAAGTCCTTCCTGAAGCGCAGGCTTCCATCCGTCAATATGAAATCACCTCACATTTCACGGATTTATCACGACTCATATTCTTCTGATATGCGTTCATGTCAATCGCCTCTTTTACATCAAGTATGGAGCCTTGTGAAGTTCCCCGCAGAAAAACACCCCGGGATTGCGTCAGGCAAACCAGTAGTACACATGCTCCTCCGTCTCCCGGCGGAGCTCGCCGCCGTTGGCCTCCGCCACCCTGCGGGAGGCGGCGTTGCCGGGATTGACGGTTACCAGAATCTCCTCCGTAATGCCCATCCGCCGGGCCTCCTCCAGCAGCAGGCGCAGGAGCGTTTTGCCATAGCCCTTTCCCCGTTGGCTGGATGCTACGGCGTAGCCGATGTGTCCCCCGGCCTCCCGGAGGGCGTCCGTGAGGCGGTGGCGCAGGTTGCCCTTGCCCACAGGGACGCCGCCGTCCATGAGCCAGAAGGAGCTGGAGGGCACCATCCAGTCCGCCAGGCCGACGCCCTGGGCTATGTTGACCTGCTTCTCCAGCCATAAGGGGAAGTACTCATAGTCCATGCCGCAAACGCGGTTGATGAAGCCGTTCTCGTTGGAGCCAATCTGCTGGAGCATATCATAGAATTCCCTGCCGTCGGTCAGGGATACAGGCTGCAGGTACAACATGGTCATTCCTCCTTAAACAGAAACCGGGCAGCAAAATTGATCCTGCCCGGTTTTTTCGCTATTTCAGGGACATCCCAGTACTATGCGCTTTCATCAGCGCATTGAAAAGTATATCATAACAGGGTGAAGTTGTCAACATGAGAAAAAACAGGCAGGGACCGGGGAAATCAATTTTGCAGTTCGTAGGGCGCGCCGGGGTTGCCACGCCCTACAATTGGGGGCCCGTTTCCGAAAATGGATTTCCCCGCGCAGGGACGAACTTCTCTTGTAAAATTCCCATAAATGTGCTATACTCCCACTGTTCAATACAAAGGAGGGCGCAGAAATGGAGCCTGTTTATTATACCATCAATACCATCAACGGCGACTACGCCTACATGACCAGCGACGGCGGCGTGGACAACCAGGTCGCCATGTTCCTGCTGCCGGAGGGCACCGACGTGGGAAGCCGCCTGCTGTGGGAAAACTTCGAGTGGACGCTGGTCCAAGACTGAGGACAAGATCATTTCAACACTTTCCCCTGCTCAAACGTTTTTATCAATGAGTACGTTGAAAAGGAGAGCCCTCATGCAGCATGATTTTGACCGCAGTATTTTCCACAGCCGCCTTGTAAATGGCCGTCTGAAGGACGCCATGTCCTATCTAGCCCTCTTTTCCTCCCAGTCGGAGCTGTACGGCAGGTACGTCTCCCGGTTTCAGGAGGAAAACTATTGCGCCTATGATGTGGCCCCGGAGCTGAACGAGATTCTGCTGGCCTATCAGAAATACTACCGGGACGCGTTTTACCTGGAGCTGGCCCCGGAGGAAGCCGAGAGACGGCTGAGCATCCGGCTGGCGGAGCTTCTGCCGGCGGAGCCCGGCGCGTCTCTTGACGGGCTGGAGGAACAGGCGACGGAGGCGTTCCGCAGCCGCTCCCTCCATATTCTGACCGGGCGCACCAGCGGGTACCGGGGCCCCTATATCTGGCGGGAGGAGGAGCTGAGGCATTACGCGGTGGAGCTTCCCGACGGCGTGCAGGATTACGCGGTGAAGCTCCTGGACGGCTTCGTCATGCTCAGTTGGCTGGACTACCTCTCCTTTGGCGAGGTGGGTACAGGCGGGTGGTCCAACGGCGACGGCCTCATCCACTGCGTGAAGTCCGGCTATGACCTGGATTCCGAGGCGTTCCAGGTGTCGCTCCTGAAGCATGAGGCCCAGCACGCGGCGGACCATGCCCGGTTCAGGGGCATGTCCTCTGAGGAATTGGAGTACCGGGCAAAGCTGGTGGAGCTGATCTGCTCCAGCCAGCGGAACCTCCTGGACCGCTTTCTTCTGGAGGCGGACGGCGCCCGGACCGGCAACGGGCATGGTCTGGCTGCGGAACGCATTGCCCAGGGCTTTGAAAAGCGCCTGAACAAGGACCGCCGGGAGCTGTCCGGCCTGCCGGCCAGGGAGGTCCAGGCCGCGGCTCGGGAGCTGTTCGCAGCCAGCAGCGCGGCGATGGCGGCAAAATATCAGTAATCCTGTCCCTCCTGGCTGAAATACGCAAGAATGCTCCGTATTCCATCGACTGCCTGCGCGTCCTCGGCGGCGGGCCGTTTGTCCGTCTGATGGGAGCAGACCATCCTGTGGATCTGGCGGCAGTTCATCATGCGCAGCAGGGTGCAGGCTGTGCCGTACGCCTTGTCCGGCGCGCCGTCTCCGCCGCCCACCAGGATCACCGCCCCTTTTTTCTCTTTCGGAATGGGTGTTTCACCTCTGAAAAACCGGGCGCAGAAATAGGTTTGCAGCCTGCTGCCCACATCCAGGACCCGGCCCGGCAGCTCGGAAAAATAAATGGGGGACGCGATCACAATATTGTCGCACGCCTGGATGTATTCGTAAATCTCCTGCATCCCGTCCTGAATGGCGCAGCCGTTGCGTTCCTTGCAGGCCCGGCAGTCCACGCAGGGGGATATATTGCAGCGGTAGGCGTTCAGCGCCATGCGCTCCCCGGAAAGGCCGTCCGCCAGGAGACGGAGCAGGCTGGCCGTATCGCCGTTGGGCCGGGGCGAACCGTTGATAATGAGCGTTTTCATCGTCTGACCTCCTGCGGCGCGGGTGCGCCGCTTACCAAAAGATATTCTGATTCTATCAAAGATTCCTCTGCAAGTCCACCCCCGAAATCAAACGACCATAAGGAGCGCTTATGCTGAAGCAAATCATATCCATTGTCCGCGAGGCGGGAAAAACTGTCCTTTCCGCCCATGACATCGGGTCCCGGACCCATGAAAAAACCTCCGCCGCCGACTTGGTGACGGAGTACGACGTCGCCGTGGAACGCTTCCTGCGGGAGAAGCTGCTGGCCCTCCTGCCGGAGGCCGCCTTCCTCGGCGAGGAGGAGGCGGGGCCGCCCCGCCCCGAACAAGGCTGGACCTTCATCGTGGACCCCATCGACGGCACCGCCAACTTTGTCCGTGGCCTGCGGCGGAGCGCCATTTCCGTGGCCCTGACCAGGAACGGCGCGGTGGAATACGGCGTGGTCTATGACCCCTACAAGGACGAGATGTTTTCCGCAGGGCGGGGCGCGGGCGCATTCCTGAACGGCGGCCCCATCTGCGTCAGTGAAAAGCCACTGGCCGAGGGGATTTTTTCCATGGGCACCGCCCTGTACCGCCGGGAGTACTTCGCCCCCACCATGCGCCTGACGGAGCAGCTCTTTGAGCGCAGCTGCGACTTCCGGCGCATGGGCGCGGCGGCGCTGGACCTGTGCGACGTGGCCTGTGGGCGGGTGGAGGCGTTCTTTGAATACAGCTTGTTTCCCTGGGACTACGCGGCAGGGAGTCTGCTGATTACGGAAGCGGGCGGCTTTGTTTCCGCGCTGGAGGGCGGGCCTCTGCCCATCGTCCAACGCAGCGGCGTATGGGCCAGCAACCGGGTGAACCGGGACATACTCAGCGAGTTGGAGGTTTGACGCCATGACTTATGTCCTTGTACTGCTTTTGTGCGTGGCCGCCGATCAGGCGGTGAAATACTATACCGTCACCCATCTGGCGCTGTATGGGACCGCGCCCCTTATCCCGGGATTTATCGAGCTGCTCTACATCCAGAACACCGGCGGCGGCTTCTCCATCCTTGAGGGCCATACCTGGGCGCTGACGGTGATTACGGCGGCGCTGATGGCGGCAATCGCTGTCCTGCTGGTGAAGAGGACCTTCTCCCATCCCCTGGGCATGTGGACGCTGACCGTCATCCTGGGCGGCGGGCTGGGAAACCTCATCGACCGTATCCGGCTGGGATACGTGGTGGATATGTTCAATTTCCAGTTTATGAATTATCCGGTGTTCAATGTGGCGGACATTCTGGTGGTGTGCGGGGTCATCGGCTTCGCCGTCTACTATGTGTTCATTTACGGCAAAGAGCAAAAGGAGGCCGGTCATGGAACCAATCAGCCTGACGGCGGCCAGTGAGGACGCCGGAAAGCGGCTGGACAGCTTTCTGGCCGCGCGGCTGCCGGACGTGACCCGCTCCGCCGCCGTTCGCTTTATTGAGACGGGCCGGGTGGCGGTGGATGGCAGAGTCCCCGCCAAGAGCTTCCGGCTGGCCGGGAGCGAGACCGTCTCCGTCTCCCTTCCTGACCCGGAGCCCGCTGGGGCCCTGCCCCAGGACATCCCCCTGGACGTGATATACGAGGATGAGGATGTAATTGTGGTAAACAAGCCGGCGGGGCTGGTGGTCCACCCCGCCCCGGGACACCCGGACGGCACCCTGGTCAACGCCCTGCTCCACCACTGCGGGGACAGTCTCAGCGGCGTAGGCGGCGCGCTGCGTCCCGGCATCGTCCACCGCATCGACCGGGACACCAGTGGCCTGATAATCGCCGCCAAGAACGACGCCGCCCATCTGGCCCTCTCCGCCCAGCTCCAGGGCCACACCCTGGCCCGGACCTACGAGGCCGTCGTGGTAGGGAACCTGCGGGAGGACTGCGGCACAGTGGACGCGCCCATCGGCCGGCGCCACACGGACCGGAAGAAGATGGCCGTCACGGACCGGGGCGGAAAAAACGCGGTCACCCACTGGGAGGCGCTGGAGCATTTTCCAGGCTATACCCACGTCCGCTGCAAGCTGGAGACAGGCCGGACCCATCAGATCCGGGTCCATATGGCGTATATCGGGCATCCGATTTATGGCGACACGGTATACGGCGCGGGGAAGCCCGTGCCGGGGCTGACGGGGCAGTGTCTTCATGCAGTGGGGCTGCGGTTCACGCACCCCAGAACCGGGGAGGCCATACAGCTGAGCTGTCCGCTTGACGCGGAGTTCGAGGCCGTCCTGCGGCGGCTTCGGGAGAAACAGGGAAAATAGGAGACTGCCTGAAAACTGCTTTTAGCGGTTTTCAGGCGATCTTTCCATGGGTCCTGGTGAGATGTGATGTATACAGGGAGTTGTTTTTTTATGCTTTTCAGTAATATGATTTCCGAATTTAAAATTCGGAAATCATATTTTTGATTTGAGCCATTTTGCGGTTGCCCCTGGCGGGGCAACCGCAAAAACATGGCAATTATTACCTCCGGCCTTTCGGTTCGGAAGTAATATTGGTCTTGATAATTGCTATTGTATTCAGAAAACAACAAACAGAGGTATCCGGGCAGCAGATATCTGATGAAAGGGGATCTGTGACGGAAAATAGAAAAGAATTTATCCTTGGCTCAGCGTGGTATGTATTCTATTTGATACTGTCTTACATAAGCTGTGCCCTTCAGATTGATATGATAAACGAATTATCCAACTGGCTCTTTCTGGTACTTTTCCCCTGCTGACCATCACTGCTTTCAGGAAAGAGAAAGTGATACAAACCCCGAGAGAAGCTGGCTTGAAACGCTTTGACAGAAAACAGTTCTACGGATATTATTGATCTGTGCCGGATACCAGGGGGGCATTTTCTTTATCTTATGTGGAGCCCCAGGGACAAGTCCGGCCCCGCTTGTACCCGTACCTATACCCTTTATTCTTAACGCCTTGACGCAGAGCGGAATTTATGGTATATAATGGACAAGGAACAACCAACTGTTCAAACATGATGTGATATAACAGGAGGATATGAAATATGGCAGGACCTGGTCTCAAAATCTTCTTTTTCAACGTCTGATGCGCCGCCGCTTCGACATTCTGGATGCCTGGCGCACGCTGGCAATCGTGCTGATGTGTGCATACCACTTTCTATACGATTTGTATATTTTCGACGTTATAACCGCAAAGCAGCTTTTTTCCACCCCGCTGAACCTTCTGGAGAGGTTCATCTGCTGCTCCTTTATTCTGCTGGCGGGGGCCTCCGCCCGGTTCTCACGGAACAACCTGCGCCACGGGCTGACCATTCTGGCGGCGGGGCTGGTGGTGGAGGTCGGGGCCGCCGTTGGCGGGCAGACCATCCGCTGGGGCATATTGATGCTGCTGGGATCGTCTGTGCTGCTGTGGCATTTTCTGGGGAAATTTCTGCAAAAAATACAGCCTGTAATCCTGGGTGGGGGCAGTTTAATACTGTTCTTTGCGGCGAGAGCGTGGACCGGGGGCGCACAGGTCTCCGTGCGGTGGCTGTATCCGTTGGGTTTCACAGCTCCAGGCTTCCGCAGCGCGGACTATTTCCCGCTGCTGCCCTGGTTTTTCCTGTTCCTTTTGGGGACCGTGCTGGGCGGGTGGTGCCTGGAGAACCGGGACAGCCCCCTGCTCACAAGGCCGCTGCCCAATGCCCTGACGTGGCCGGGGCGGCATAGCCTCATCATTTACGTTTTACACCAGCCGGTGCTGTACGGCATCAGCTATCTGATCTGGAGGTGAACGCGTTGCACGTCAACAGTACCTTGATTTATCTGGAGAACAAAGCGGGGGAATACCTGATGCTCCACCGGGTCAAGAAGAAAAACGACATCAACCACGACAAATGGATTGGCGTAGGCGGCGGCTTCGAGTACGGCGAAAGCCCCGAGGAGTGCGCTGTCCGGGAGACGCTGGAAGAGACCGGCCTGACCCTGACGGACTACCGCTACCGTGGAGTCGTGACCTTCGACTGCGCGGGAGCGAAGGAGACGCAGTACATGCATCTGTTTACCGCTGCGGCCTGGACGGGGGAGCTGTCTGAGTGCAATGAGGGCGACCTGGAATGGGTGCCCAAGGAGAAGGTGTACGGGCTTCCCATCTGGGAGGGGGACAAAATCTTCTTCCGCCTGCTGGAGGAGGAGCGGCCCTTCTTTTCCCTGAAGCTGAGCTACAGCGCGGAGGAAGAGCTGCTCCGGGCCGTCCTGGACGGGAAGGAGCTGCCGCTGTGAAGGAAAAACTCCTGGTATCTGCCTGCCTGCTGGGGGAAAACTGCAAGTACAGCGGCGGGAACAACTACAGCCCCGCCGCGGCGGCCTTGGCGGAGCGGTTCGAGCTGATTCCCGTCTGCCCGGAACAGCTGGGCGGCTTGCCCACGCCCCGTGTCCCCGCCGAGCGGGTGGGGGACAGGGTGCTGACCCGGGACGGGGCCGACGTGACGGACGCCTACCGTCTGGGCGCGGAAAAAACGCTGGAAACCGCCCTGGCCAACGGCGTGAAGCGGGCTGCGCTCCAGGAGCGCAGCCCCTCCTGCGGCTGCGGAGCCATCTATGACGGGACCTTCTCTGGACGGCTGGTCCCCGGGGACGGCGTGACGGCGGCTCTGCTGCGGGAGCACGGCATAGAGATTATCAAAGGAAGTCAGGCACAGGACGCATAAGGGCGGATATCAACCGCCCACACGGCAACAAGGAGAAACGGAAGCCCATGGTAAAAATTCTGATTGTGGAGGATGAGAAGCCCATCGCCGACCTGCTGGACATGAGCCTCACCGCCGCCGGGTACGTCTGCGAGTGCCTGGACAACGGCAAGGACGCCGCCGACGCGGTGGAGCACAGGCGGTATGACCTGGTGCTGCTGGATGTGATGCTGCCGGGAATCAGCGGCTTCGAGCTGATGGAGTATTTCGCCCCCCTGGATATCCCGGTTATCTTCATCACCGCCCGGGACGCGGTGAAGGACCGCATCAGGGGCCTCAAGCTGGGGGCGGACGACTACATCGTCAAGCCCTTTGAGATCGCGGAGCTGCTGGCACGGGTGGAGACGGTGCTGCGCCGCTATCACAAGACCGAGAACCGGGCGGTGATCGGCGACGTGTCAGTGGACCTCCACTCCCGTCTGGTGTTCAAACGGGGCGAGCCTGTGAACCTCACCGCCAAGGAGTACAGCCTGCTCCTGCTCTTCCTCCAGAACCGGAACATCGCCCTCTTCCGGGAGACCATCTACGAGCGGGTGTGGGAGAGCGACTACATGGGCGACAGCCGAACGGTGGACCTCCACGTCCAGCGCCTGCGGCGCAAGCTGGAGTGGCAGGACCGGATCGTGGCCGTCTACAAGATCGGCTACCGGCTGGAGGACCACGAATGAAATTCGCCTGGAAAGTGACCCTGGCGGCACTGTGCATCCTGATGCTGGCCCTGGGAACCGGGAGCTATCTGCTCATCTCCCTGTCCTTCAGCTCCAACCTGGAGCGGGAAATCGGCATGGGCCGGGAGGAGATGCAGATGCTGTGCGTGTCCTACGAGGCGGTGTGCTCCGCCAGGGGCATCACCCTGGAAAATATTGAGGAGCGGGGCCGGAGCCTGAACCGTACCCTGGAGGAGGAGCCCTTCTTCTCCAGCCACCAGTTCCGGGTGGTCACCCAGTCCGGGGGGCACGTCTACTCCTCCATGGACTCCGCCAGCGACCGGGAGCTGCTGGGGCAGGTGGACAAGCGCACCTCCGGCTATGTCCTGCGCCACGACAAGAAGTCCGGGCAGTACCTGCTCCACTGCGCGGGGCCGGTGGCCCTGCCGGACGGGATGCTGTACCTGGAGACCGTACGGGACATCAGCGCCCTCTTCACCAACCGGGACACCCAGTATCAGGTTTACCGGTGGATTGTGCTGCTGGTGACGGGGGTCAGCTGGGCGGTGATGTTCGCCCTGTCCTACTGGCTGACGTCCCCCATCCGCAGCCTGGGCCGGGTGGCGGGCCAGCTGAGCGAGGGGGACTACTCCCCCCGGGCCAGAGTAGCCGGAGGCGATGAGATCGGCGAGCTGGCCGCCAGCTTCAACCGGATGGCGGACGCCATTGAGAAGAACGTCCAGGAGCTGGAGGACGCCGCCCGGCGGCAGGAGGATTTCACAGCCAGCTTCGTCCATGAGCTGAAAACGCCTCTGACCTCCATCATCGGCTATGCCGACATACTGCGCAGCCAGAAGCTGAACGAGACCGCCCGCTTCAAGGCTGCCAGCTACATCTTCTCCGAGGGCAAGCGGCTGGAGAACCTGTCCCTGGCCCTTATGAGCCTGCTGGTGGTGGGACACGGCGGAGCGGATGAGGCCAGGACGGTGAACATGCGCCTGCTGTGCGAGGAGACGGAGCGGAGCTGCCGCCCCGCCATGGCCGCAAAGGAGCTGGAGCTGACGGTCACGGCGGAGGCGGGCGTATTGCGGGGCGAAGCGCCCCTGCTCCAGACCCTGCTGCAAAACCTGCTGGACAACGCCAGGAAGGCGTCCCGGCCAGGGCAGCGGGTTTCGCTGGCGGGCCGCGCCGTGGCGGGTGGCTACCAGCTGATTGTGACCGACTGCGGGCGGGGTATCCCCGCCGGGGAGCTGAGCAAGATCACCGAGCCCTTCTACATGGTGGACAAGTCCCGCTCCCGGGCCGAGGGCGGCGCGGGGCTGGGGCTGGCCCTGTGCCAGAAGATCGTGGAGCTTCATCAGGGGAGCCTCCGCTTTGAGAGCCGGGAGGGCGAGGGCACTGTTGTGACCGTGACGCTGGGAGGTGTGGCCGGTGCGGACTAGGATACTGATGATAGCGGCGGTGGCCCTGCTGGTGGCGGCTGCCTTCTTTTTGCCGGAGATGCTGATGGCCTGGGGGGACAGCCAGTCCCTGGACATCCTCCAGATGGAATCCCAGGATGAGGAGCGGGAGGGCTTCGCCGAGAGCATTCAGCTGAGCGTGGCGGAGAAGATCATGCTGCTGCACAGCGGCGCGCTGACCGCCATGGAGCTGGACCGGATGCAGGTGGAGGGCATCCAGTTCCTCAAGCCAGGGGAGGCGGGGAGCGCGGCGACTTTTTATACTGAGTCCGGCGGGGAGCTGCAGGTCCCGCCGGACCTGCAGGCGAGTGCGTTGGAGGAAGCTGACTACTATATTGAGGAGGTCAGCCGGCTGTGGAACGGACGGCTGGCCTCGGCGGGCGCGGAGATCCGCGCCCTTCAGGCGGTGGGCGGCCTGCCGGAGCTCTGGAAGGCGGACATCCTGCCAGACTACAGCGGACGCAGTGACCTGCTTTTCCTGGACCCGGCTACCTATATCAGCTTCCAGGTTTACCAGCTCGCCCTGGACTGGGGGGATTACAGACTGGACCTGCTGGTGGACGTCCAGTCTGAGCGCATTCTCTCCTTCACACTGCAATGGACCCAGGGCAGCCAGCCCAACTGGGGGCCACGGGGGGCTTCCAGCTTCGGCAGCGCGTGGCGGGATTACTGGAAGATGGACTCCGTATCCGCCGGGTGGTACAATGACCGCACCCGCGGCGTCCTGGAGAACATGGAGAACCAGGTAATCGCCAACGGAGACTACGCCGCCTATGAGCAGATCACCTTTCTGTACGACAGCCAGAGTCTGGCCATTCCCCTGGAGTGCCAGGGCGCGCGGGCCAGAAATTGCGCGCTCATCTGGAACCGGTGACCCACGGGCGGTCCGAAACATGATCGATTTTGTATAAAACCCTTCTCTTCGCGCTAAAATCCAAAAACATACAGCAAAGGAGCCAATCCCATGAAACGCAATTCCCGCCGCCCGAGAAGCTATCAAGGCTATCAGGGCAACCGCCGCCGCAGAGGCAGCCCGCTCCCTCTCCTTCTGGTCCTGGTCCTTCTGGCCGGGGCGGGGTACCTCGTGTACCGCCATTTCTCCGCGCCCGCGCCGGAACCCTCCGGACCCGCTGTTTCCTCGCCGGACCAGGAGCCAGGGCAGGAGCCGGGACCGGAGGAACCTGGGACCGGGCCTCTGGCGGAGCATATGAACACGCCGTCCGGCATCCCCTGCACCCTGACGGACTTTGGGGCGGAGGACATCTATACCGGGGATCTGATCCTGGTAAACAACCAGATTTTCTACCATTTTCCGGAAAACCAGGAGGAGAGCCTGTCGGTGATCTATAACGGAAAAAGCAGCAGCTACTACGTCCGGGACACAGAGGTTCTGCTGGCCCCTCACGCTCTGGCGGCCCTCAATGAGATGATGGACGCCTTCCAGGAGCAGGGCGGCAGCAAGACTGTCAATGTGGTGGCTGGATTCCGCACGAAGGAATTCCAGCAACACCTCTTTGACCAGAGCGCGGAGCGCAATGGCCTGGAGCACGCCCGGCAGTTTGTGGCCCAGCCCGGCGGCAGCGAACACCACACCGGACTGGTGGTGGACTTCTCCATCCTCCACAGCGACGGCTCCAGTGAGGAGTATCAGGGCGTGGGGGAGTACGCCTGGCTTAACAGCAGCTGTCAGAATTACGGCTGGGTGGTGCGCTACGACATGGCGAAGGTGGCCTTCACGGGCATCAGCAATGAGCCTTGGCATTTCCGGTACGTGGGCGTGCCCCATGCCACGGTGATGGTGCAGGAAAACCTGTGTCTGGAGGAGTACATTGACTACATCAGGCAGTTCACCTTTGACCAGGAGCATCTGACAGTGGAATGTGTGGAGGGGACCTATGAGATCTGGTACGCCGAGGGCTCCAGAATCCATGTGCCGGACAGTGGCGAGTACACCGTCTCCGGCAACAATGTGGACGGGCTGATTGTGACGTGTAAGGTGGAATAGCCATGCAGGGGCGGATATCATCCGCCCCTGCACAGATTGTACCAGGAATTTTGAACTGGGAGGCGAAGCGCCCATGTCACTCACTGCTGCTGTCATTCTCCTGATGGCATAAGACGCTTTCCTCCGCCGTCAGCCGCACTCCGTCCCACTGGCAGCGGAACCCGCCGCCGTTGGGGGCCTGCCAGCGGTAAAACTGACGGCTGTCCTCCAGCTCTTCCAGCAGGGCCATGATGGTTCCGCCATGGACTACCAGGGCGATGATGTCCTCCGGCCCATGGCGGGAGACGATGGCGCGGAAGGCCGCCAGCGTCCGGCGGGCTATGTCCGCTTTGCTCTCGCCGTGCGGCGGGGCGGACTGTCCGGCGGTGTCCAGCCATTCCTGATAGGCGGGGTCGTCCTTTAATTCCTCGTAGGTATGGCCCTCGAAGGCCCCAAAATCGCATTCCCGCAGGTCCTCCGCCACCGCCTGCGGCATGTCCGGGTACAGCAGCGCAGCCGTTTCCCGGCAGCGGCGCAGAGGGGACACGTAGACCGCCCCTACAGCAGGAGCCCATTTGCCGGTGAGGGCCTCCCGGCCCTGTTCGCACAGGGGCTGGTCGGTGGAACCGATGTAGCGCCGCTCCAGGTTGCCCCGGGTCTGGCCGTGGCGGATGAGATAGATTGTCATTTCAGCCGCGCCTCCAGGCCGCACTGGACCCGGTAAACCGCCTCCGCCTGCTGCGCCAGGGCGCAGCAGATGCGCCCCACCTTCTCCCGCCATTCCCGGTCCGCCCGGTCCGAAGGCGTCACGCCGCAGCCCACCTCGTCGCAGATGATTACGCCCTCCGGGTGGGTCTCCAGCCAGGCGCTGACCGCCGCTTCCGGGTCCGGCAGAGCGCGGACGGCCAGATGGAGGCCGTGGACGCAGTCCTCCTCCCCCAACACGCCCTCGCTCCAGGCGGAGACGCCCAGCGCGCGCCGCGCAAACTCCAGCTTTCCCTGTGCCATGCCTCCAATAATCAGAACCATACCGCCGCCACCCTTTCCGTCACAACAATCGCCGCCAGAATCAGCAGCTCGCACACCTGTAAGAACCACCCCGCCAGATCGCCGGTGAATCCACCGAACAGCTTCAGGGCCATACGCTTGTAAAAAAAGTAAAAGCATGCCGACGCCGCCAGCGCAGCCGCGCCCGCCGCAGGCGTTCCCCACAGCCACACCGCGCCGCCAAAGGCCGCCAGATAGACCGCCAGGACCCACCGGGGGAATTTGCTGCCCTTTTTCAATGCCGCCCCCATGCCCTCCCTTGCAGAGGGCAAACGCTCCACGGCCAGCGCGCTAAGGCTCCGGCTGAGGACAAACCCCGCCGCCGCCGTAGGGACGCTGCGCAGCTCCGTCAGCAGCGCGAAGTACAGAAGAAGCCACACGCCGCACCAGATGACCGCGAAGGCCCCAGCGTTGGAGTCCTTCAGAATCGCCAGCTTTTTTTCCCTGGGGGCGTGGGAGGACAGGGCGTCCACCGTGTCGCAGAAGCCGTCCAGGTGGATGCCTCCGGTGACGGCCGCCGGGACGGCGGCCAGCAGAGCGGCCCGGAGGACCGGCCCTGCTTCCAGCAGGCGGCACAGTGCGTCCGCGCCCCAGAAGACGATTCCCACCGCCGCTCCCACCAGAGGGAAGAACGCCAGGGTATGGCGCATATTTTCTTCGCTCCACTCCACCTGGGGCATGGGGAAGCGGGAATAGGTGGAGAACGCGGTCACACAGGAGGAAAGGATCTTTTTCATAGGCAGTCCTTCTTTTTTTGTTATGCCGTCAGCATAGCACAGTTTTCCGTTCCCTGCAAGGGGGTATGCGCTCTGGAGCAGGGGGATCAATATTATGAAGAACATGCAGAAGGAAAAACAGCCATGCTCATTCAAAAAAGGGTGAGCATGGCTTTCTATGCTTATGTAGCTGAGGGCTATTTGACCTTCCGCAAAACCAGCAGGGCAATATCAGCAGTCAGAAGAAAGAGCGTATAGACTGTCTGCAGCCCATTTGCCATCCGGACGACGTTATCCATACACCACGGCACGCAGTACGCAAAAATATTCAACAGGAAGAACAGCATGACGAACGCGATCAGGGAAGCCGTGGCGACGAGCTGCCGTCCCCGCTCGTCCCTGCCCTCTTTCGAGAAATAGAAGTATATAAAATACCCCAAAAACAGGAACCCAAGCCATGCGTTTGTTTTCATGAAGACCCTGTTGTCAAACAGGGCGGCCAGCCATTCGATCATTTCGGTTCCTCCTTTCGCATATGGACAGCCTTGTCAGAGTTCGTTCCTTTCAAATCTCCAGATTGGCGTAAGCGTTCAGCGCCGCGTCTCCCAGGTTCCCAGCCAGGTATTCGTAGTACGCCTGGCTGCCGATCATGGCCCCGTTGTCCCCGCACAGGGACAGCGGCGGCAGATACAGCGTCAGCCCGTTTTCGCGGCAGGCCCGCTCCAGATCAGCCCGGATGACACTGTTGGCGGCTACGCCACCCGCCGCCGCCAGGATGTTCCGGCCCGTCCGGCGCGCGGCCTCCATCGCGCGGGGGACCAGCTCATCGCTGATGGCCGCCGCCACCGACGCAGCCAGACTGGACCGGTCCAGCGCCTCGCCCTTCTGGGACGCGTTGTGGACCAGATTCACCGCCGCCGTCTTCAGTCCGGAGAAGGACATGTCCAGATCGTTCCCCGCCACCTTCGCACGGGGAAGCGGATATTTCGCGGGGTCGCCGCCCTGGGCGAGATCGTCCATAGGCTTCCCACCGGGGTAGGGCAGGCCCAGCACCCGGGCGATCTTGTCGAAGCACTCCCCGGCCGCGTCGTCGCGGGTGGCCCCCAGGATGGTCATGTCCGTATAGCCCGCCACGTCCACGATCATAGAGTTGCCCCCGGAGATGCACAGAGCCAGGAAGGGCGGCTCCAGCTCCGGAAAGGCCAGATAATTGGCGGCGATATGTCCCCGGAGATGGTGGACGGGGATCAGAGGCTTGCCCAGGGCGTATGCCGCGCTCTTGGCGAAATTCACCGCCACCAGCAGTGCGCCGATGAGTCCGGGACCGTAGGTGACGGCCACGGCGCCGATGCCGGAGCGGGTGAGCCCGGCGTCCGCCAGAGCTTTGTCCGCCAGGGCGGCGATGGCTTCCACGTGCTTGCGGGAGGCGATTTCAGGGACCACGCCGCCATAGACGGCGTGCATGTCCGCCTGGGAGAGGATGGCGTCGCTGAGGACCCGGCGTCCGTCCTGGACCACCGCAGCGGCTGTCTCGTCGCAGGAGGATTCAAAGGCGAGGATGTTCATGGCTTTTTCCTTTCGGGAGGGAATATTGGAAAAAGTGTAGCACGGAGAGGGGCGGTTTGTCAAGCGGAGGCAGAAACCGCCCGCGGAAATCAATTTTCAACGCAGGAACCGGCGAACAGCAGGATCTATGCAGGGGCGCACAATGTGCGCCCCTGCAACGCACCGCCGTTACCGCGCATATGCCCTTCGGTGCGCGGGCGGGTGGTACCCGCCCCTGCACAGTCTGGCGCGGTTCGGGAGATGGTTCCTCCGAAAATTGAATCCCCGGAAACGGCTGGGAAAATGAATTTACACCGCCCCCATATCAATCCCCAAAGGACATATTCGCGAAAATTCGCTCCATGCGTTCGTCCGGGAACCGCTCATCCACAAATTCCCAGAAGGAATTGGACGCGCTCTGACCCTCCCGGCGTTCCGCCCAGCGGGCCACGGTGACACAGGAGACAATGCAGTTGAAGATCATGAACGCCGTCAGCGCCCAGGTGAGGGGTTTGCCCACCTTGTTGGGAATCTTCAGAATCCACTTCGCCATGCGGGGATACAGGTCCTTGATCCACAGGATACCCAGGAGGCCCCAGAATACGGAATATGTGAAACAGATGCGCCCGTTCAGGTTCAGCGGCAGCGAGCTGTAGTCCCAGGAGCGGGAGCCGAGCAGGGCCTCCTGGCCCCAGGAGCAGGCGTACTCCAGAGCGCTGCCCACAATGAAGCCGCCCAGGAAGGACCATATGCGCCCCTTGTTGCGGTACTTGTAAAGCGCAAGGGTCAGGAACACGGCCCCCGCGCCGTAGAGCAGGTTGAACGGCCCGTAGACCAGTCCCCGGCGGCTTTCAATCAGGCCGTAGCGGGCGTAAGCCCACATCATTTCCACCACCACGCCTGCGAAGCTGCCCACGATGCATACCAGCAGGATCTTATAGATATTGATGCCCTGGGCGAAGTGGTTCTGACGCCGCTCCTCCAGGTCGATGCCCGCATTGGCGGGCGGGTTGGGCACATACCATTTCCGGTCGCGGCTCTTGCGCACGTCCCGGATACGGGCCCCCAGCTCGTCCTCCAGCCCCACCACGGACTGATAGGACTGGGCCAGCGCCTTGGCGGTCTGGTGCAGGTGATCCAGCTCACCCTGGGCGGCGTCCAGGAGCAGCCGGCTCTCAGCAGGCGGCTCACCGTTGGGCCACTTGGGGCCCAGAGCTTCCTCCGCCAGACGGACATAGTACTGTTCCTCCAGGCTTCTCCCCGCCCGCTCCACGGCGGCGGGAATTGCATTGCAGACAGTCTCCAGTTCCAGGGCGGCGGGGTCCGCCGGAATACCGGACGGGACGCTGCTCATCGCATTGTGTTCTTCCATATGTGGACCTCCTTCTTTCTCTGTCCGGTCAGGCCGGCCAGCAATACTTTACTCTGCCAGAGGCAAATTGTCAACTAGGCAGACCGAAGGTCTGCCGGGCCGGTCGTTGGCCGCAGGCCAATGACGGCCCCGTGAACCGAAGGTCTGCCGGGCCGGTCGTTGGCCGCAGGCCAATGACGGCCCCATGAACCGAAGGTCTGCCGGGCCAATCATGGACCGCGCTTCCGCCAGAAAGGGCCACGCAGCGATATTTCCCAACTTTTCCGGCGGCGGAGTTGTTGACATAACGATGTGGAAAACTCTGTGGATAATGTGCAAAACCTTGTGGGTTGAGGGCTCCGGGACGGGGGCGCAGGTTTCATCCCTGTTATGCCGCCAGCCTGTATAATCACTTTTTTCGCAGTTGTCAGGGTTTTTATCAATGGGAACGGACGCCGCCGTGAATCCGCCCTTTGGCCTGCGGACGAGCAGCGCCCGCCTCCGCACGGTCTATGCGCCATGCGGGTTGATCCGTCTGAAAATTGATTTCTGCCAAACCTCCCCTTGCGCTTTTCTTCATTCCGCTGTATAATTGTAACCTGAGATTCTATGAATTATGAGGAGAAACCCCTGTGGACAGAAGAGAAGTCGTCGTTCCCGCCGGCGATATGGACCGCCAGCGGGACTATACCCAGCGCCTCGCCGCGCTTTTTCAGCAGTTGGGCCATCCGCCCCTTGCGATGGTGGACACCTATGGCTGCCAGCAGAACGTAGCCGACAGCCAGCGGATCATGGGGATGCTCCAGGAGATGGGCTGCGGCTTCACCCAGGACGCCGGCCGGGCGGATGTCATCGTCATCAACACCTGCGCCATCCGGGAAAACGCCGAAAAAAAAGTCTTCGGCGTTGTGGGACAGCTCGTCCACGCCAAAGAAAAAAATCCCGGCCTGACCATCTGTCTCTGCGGCTGCATGGCCCAGCAGGAGGCGGTGGCGGAAAAGATCAAAGCCTCTTACCGCCATGTGGACCTGGTTTTCGGCCCCCAGGCGCTGTGGAAATTCCCGGAGCTGCTGTATGAGGTCTGTTCCGGCAGGGACCGGGTGTTCTCCATCCGGAACGAGCACGGGACCATCGCCGAGGGGATGCCCGTGGTGCGGGAGAGCGCCGTGAAGGCATGGGTCTCCATCATGTACGGGTGCAACAACTTCTGTTCCTACTGCATCGTCCCCTACGTCCGGGGCCGGGAGCGCAGCAGGGAACCGGAGCGCATCCTGGCCGAGATCCGGGAGCTGGTGGAGAGCGGCTTCAAGGAGATTACCCTGCTGGGGCAGAACGTCAACTCCTACGGCAAGGATCTGGACTGTCCCATGGATTTCGCGGACCTGCTGCGGGAGATTGACCGGATTCCCGGCGACTACCTTATCCGCTTCATGACCAGCCACCCCAAGGACGCGGGAGAAAAGCTCTTCGACGCGATGGCGGCGTGCGACCATGTGGCGAAGCAGCTCCACCTGCCGGTCCAGTCCGGGAACAGCCGGGTCCTGAAGGCCATGAACCGGGGGTACACCCGGGAGCAGTATCTGGAAAAGGTCCGGTACGCCAGGAGCGTCATGCCGGAGCTGGTGCTGACCAGCGATATCATCATCGGCTTTCCCGGCGAGACGGAGGAGGAGGCTATGGACACGGTCGCCCTCATCCAGGAGGTGCGCTATGACGCGCTGTTCACCTTCATCTACTCCCCCCGCCCGGGAACGCCGGCGGCGAAGCTGCCGGACCCGGCCTCGCGGGCGGAAAAGCAGGTGTGGTTCGACCGGCTGCTGGACGCGCAGAACAGTATTTCCGCCGGACTGCACCGGGCCTATGTAGGAAAGACCGTCCGGGTGCTGGTGGACGGCGGGAGCGGCGACAAAACCTGGCCCCTGTCCAGCCGGACCGCAGGGGGACGGCTGGTCCATCTCAAAGGGGACCACGGCCTGATTGGAAGCTATGCCGAGGCCAGAATCGTGGACAGCAATACCTGGGCGCTGTTCGGGGAGGCGCGGTAACGGGCTGTCCGTTCCGGGCGGAGCGTTCTATCTTCCCTGCGGGACAAGCAGGAGCGCACAGCGGGAAAAGAAATGGCGGAGCGCCAGGGCATCCAGGTAGTTTTCCTGTTCCATGTAAGTATGGAACAGGCGGAGCTGTTCCGGAGACAATGTATCTGTCAGAGCTTCCGCCGCCTGATTTCTGGCGGACCGCGCGGCCTGATAGGACGCATCCGCTTTCAGCGCCTCGTGCTGTTCCTCATACAGGTATTGGGACAGGATGTCGGTCAGTTCCATGATGGATACCCCTTTCTTTATATAACCGTTTGTTAGTGCATTGTATCATAACCGTTTGTATATGTCAAGGAGCTGCTATGACTTTTTCTGAACATCTTTCAACACTTCGGGAACAAAACGGGCTTACCCAAAAAGAAATCGCAAAAGAATTAGGAATCAGCACCCTGACCTATCAACGCTATGAATATGGAGAAAGAGAACCGAAATTGTCTGCGCTGATCGCCCTGGCGGATTATTACAAACTGTCTCTGGACGAGCTGGTCTGCCGGGAACGTAACCCATAGGAGCCGCCCCCAAACACAGATACACCCCAAAAACAATACGAAAGAGAGGATACGCGCCATGTCAACTCCCCACAACTCCGCCCAGCCGGGCGACTTCGCGAAAACGGTCCTGATGCCAGGAGACCCCCTGCGGGCGAAATTCATCGCGGACACCTTCCTGGAGAACGCGAAGCTGGTCAACAACGTCCGGGGCATCCAGGGCTATACCGGGACCTACAAGGGCACGCCCGTGTCCGTCATGGCCTCCGGCATGGGGATGCCCTCCATGGGCATCTACTCCCACGAGCTGTTCAGCCAGTACGGCGTGGAGAACATCATCCGCATCGGCTCCGCCGGGGCCATCAGCGAAAGGCTGAAGCTGCGGGACGTCATCGCTGGTCAGGCGTCCTGCACAGACTCCAATTTCGCCCATCAATACGGCCTGCCAGGGCAGTTCGCGCCCATTGCGGACTTCACTCTGCTGGAGACGGCTGTGGCCGCCGCCCGCGGGCTGGGCGTGGAGATGCCTGTGGGCAACCTGCTCAGCTCCGACGTCTTCTATGACGCGTCCAACTCCACCATGAAGTGGGCGGAAATGGGCGTACTGGCGGTGGAGATGGAGTCCGCGGCCCTCTACATGACTGCCGCCAGACTGGGCAAGCGGGCCCTGGCCATCTGCTCCATCTCCGACAGCATCGTCACCGGCGAGGCGCTGGACGCGAAGGCCCGCCAGACCACCTTTACCTCCATGATGCGCATTGCCCTGGAAACTGCGGTCAAAATGGCCGGGAAGTAAGGAGGACGCTCAACATGACCATCACTTGGCTGGGACATTCCTGCTTTATACTGGAGAGCGGCGGCTTCCGCGCGCTGCTGGACCCCTACAAGGAGGTGAGGGGGCTGGCGGATATCGAGACGGAGGCGGACGCCGTCTATTGCAGCCACGGACATTTTGACCATGCCTATACGGAGAAGGTGCGGCTGACCAGCGGGAAGCAAAACCCGTTCGCCGTCCATGAGGTCTCTGTTTTTCACGACGGTCAGAACGGCGCGCTGCGGGGGCCCAACACCATCCGCAAATTCACCGCTGAGGGCATCTCCGTGGCCCATATGGGCGACCTGGGCCACCTCCTCAGTCCGGAGCAGCTGGCGGAGCTGGGGCCCTGTGACGCGGCGCTGATTCCGGTGGGCGGGTACTACACCATCGACGCCTCCGCCGCCAAGGCCGTCGCGGACGCCGTCGGGGCGAACGTGGTGGTGCCCATGCACTACCGGAACGGACCGGTGGGCTTCGACGTGCTGGGGACCCTAGAGGACTTCACCGGGCTGTATCCACCGGAGCTGGTGAAGCGCTGCGGCAGCACGCTGGTCATGGAACAGGATATGCCCCGGCAGGTTGCGGCGCTGACGCTGGGCTGAGCCGCGCAGGCAGAGAAAACAGGAGGACCGGGGATGGTCCTCCTGTTTATCGCGTTTTACGCCATCTCGTTCAGCGATTTGAACGTATACCCCATGTCCTCCCATTTGGTCAGCAGCTCGTCCAGGATTTCCGCATTGGTACTGGAGGTGGAGTGCAGCAGCACGATTGCGCCGTCATGGATGCGGGGCAGCAGCTTGGAGAACGCCTGCTCCGCCGTGGGCTGATTGTCGGTGTTCCAGTCCACGTAGGCCAGGCTCCAGAAAACAGTCTTCCAGCCCAGCTCCTGGGCCTGCTTCAGATTTTCCTCACTGTACTTGCCCTGGGGTGGGCGGTAGAAGCGGGACAGCTCCTGTCCGGTGGTCTCCTTGTAGAGGGCCGCCAGGGAGTCCAGCTCCTTCCGGAACGCCTCCTTCTGGGAGATGGCGGACATATCCGGGTGGTGGAAGGTGTGGTTGCCCACGATGTGGCCCTCGGCGGCCATGCGCTTGACAATCTCCGGGGCGGACTCAATCATGTGCCCCACCACGAAGAAGGCGGCGGGGGCGCTGTGTTTTTTCAGGGCGTCCAGGATTTGCTCCGTGTTGCCGTTTTCATAGCCGCAGTCAAAGGTCAGATAAATCACTTTCTGCGAAGTGTCTCCGATATAATACGCGTCATACCGCTTTAGCTGCTCCACTGTGGCGTTGCCCACCGGCGGCTCCCCCTCCTTGGGGAAGGACAGCCCCCAGTTGCCCGCTGACAGAGTTACCTCGGCTCCGCCCGCCGCAGGCGCCGCCTCCGTCTCGTCCCCCAGGGACAGGAGCGCTGCGGCGGCCAGCGACAGCGCTGTCATGACGCCGAATGCCCATATGGACCGGCGGTCTGCTCTGAACATAATAAATACCTCCTGACTTACACGTTTCCGCTAGTGTGCGCAGTTTGGGGGCAGCTATGCACGGTCAATCATTGGGAAAACGCACAATCCAGCGTAGGGGCGCACAGTCTGGTGCGGTTTGGAGGATAGTTCTTCCAAAAATTGATTTCTGTGCGCCGCCGCAAAATCCAGTTGACGGAAACGGATTCGGATACTATAATCAAATGGGCTTCTATGGAAGCGCCTGTTTTATGAACACATGAACAGAACCCCGATGAAAGGACACGTCAATGAACGAAAAAAATCTGGCCGCCATGGTAGTGGCGGAGGTCAAAAAGGCCATTGTCGGCAAGGACATGGTGATTGTAAAGGCTCTGGCGGCCATCCTGGCCCGGGGCCATATCCTGCTGGAGGACATCCCCGGCGTAGGGAAGACCACTATGGCCCTGGCCTTCGCCAAGGCCCTTGACCTGGAGTTCTCCCGCGTCCAGTTCACCCCGGACGTGATGCCCTCCGACGTCACCGGCTTCTCCATCTACAACAAGGCCACTGGAAAGATGGAGTACCAGCCCGGCGCGGTCATGTGCAACCTGTTCCTGGCGGATGAGCTAAACCGGGCTACCAGCCGCACCCAGTCCGCTTTGCTGGAGGCCATGGAGGAGGGGCAGGTCACGGTGGACGGCGTCAGCCGTCCGGTGCCCCAGCCCTTCCTGGTCATCGCAACCCAGAACCCGGTGGGCGCCTCCGGCACCCAGAGGCTGCCGGACAGCCAGCTTGACCGCTTCCTGGTGCGCCTCAGCATGGGCTACCCCTCCCCGGAGGAGGAGCTGGAGCTGTTGCGCCGGAAGCAGTACAGCCAGGCCATGAACAGCGTGCAGCAGGTGGTGGACCAGGAATCCCTGGAGTTCATACGCTCATCGGTGGACCGCGTCCACATCAGCGAGTCCATTCTCCAGTACATCATACGGCTGGTCATCGCCACCCGGAAGCACCCCCAGCTGCTCCAGGGGGCCAGCCCCCGGGCTACCCTGGCCATCACCGCCATGAGCCGCGCGGTGGCCTTCCTCCGGGGCCGGGACTATGTGCTCCCGGAGGACGTACAGGCGATCTGGGCGGACTGCGCCGCCCATCGGCTGCTGCTGGTCCCCGGCGCGGAGCGCACCGCCAGCGCCCAGGAGATCGCCCAGAATGTGTTGCACACGGTGGACCCCCCGAAGCTGCCGTAACGCCATGCGCAGACGGAGGCTTCTATACGCCGTGGTCCTGCTGTTTGCCCTGCTGGGACAGATGCTGGACGTGGGCTACCTGTTTCATTTTATTTTTTGCGCCGTCCTCTTCTTCCCTCTGCTGGGACTGGTGGTCAGCTTGCCGGCCATGCTGGGCTGCCGGGCGTCCCTGGACGCCACGACCTGCCGGATTCCCCGGGGCGGGTCGGTGTCGCTGACGCTGCGGCTGGACAACCGGTTCCATCTGCCCATCGCCCGGGCCTCCTACCGCCTGCGGATCACCAACCGCATGACCGGGCAGGAGCATCTGGCCAGGGCGGCCATGCGGGGCCTTGCCCCGGAGGAGGACCGGATGTGGACCCTGGAGACCGATCACTGCGGGGCCATCGAGTGCCGGGTGGAGCGGCTGTGGGTGTGCGACTGCCTGGGGCTGTTCGCCCTGCCGGTGCGCAGGCCGGAGCTGTTCACCCTGCTGGTGACCCCCCTGGCGGAGGACCCGGGGCCTGTGGAGCTGCCGGAGGGCATGGGCGCGCCTGTGCCGGAGCAGAAGAGCAGGACGGTCTTCGGTGAGAACTACGAGCTGCGGGACTACCGCCCCGGCGACAGCCTGCGGATGATCCACTGGAAGATGAGCGCCAAACGGGACGAGCTGGTTACCCGGGAGCCCCCCGAGGACACCCGTCCCCTGCCGGTGCTGACCTTTGACCACTGCGGCCCCCTGGCGCAGATGGACCGGACTCTGGACCGGCTGGAGGGCTGGAGCATGGCTCTGCTGGCCATGGAGCGGCCCCACGAGGTGCGCTGGGTCCATCCGGAGACGGGGGCGCTGCGCTGCCGCGCCGTGGCGGGGGAGCGGGACTGGGGGAGCTGCCTTGCGGCCATCCTGGCTGACCCCGCCCCCATGCAGGGACGCTCCATCCGGGAACAGTCCCTGACCCAGGGGCCGGGGGCCCCCATTTACCAGATCCACGTCCACGGGAAGGAGGAACCCCATGTCCAATCATGAGCTGCGCGGGGAGAGGACCCTGGAGGGCGTGCTGCTGCTGTGGGCGGCGGACTGGCTGACCGTGCTGCTGCTGGCGGTGGGGATGGTGTTCCCTTGTCTCTCCGCCTACGGCATCTCCGGGCAGTACGGCTTTGACTTCGGCGCGGCGCTGATGTTCTGCGTGTTCGCCTCGCTGGCCGTGACGGCGATGTTCACCTGGAAGCACGGGTACTGGGCCGCCCTGGCTGTCCTGGCGGCGGGGGGGCTGGTCTTCTGGCGCCTGTGGGCGCACATGGCGGAGGATTGGTATAGGGTCCGCAGCCCCGGGCTCTCCGACCTCATCGACGAGTCGCCGGAGGCCCTGTTCCTGCTGTACGCCCTGGTAATCCTGACCCAGGGATGGGTCGTGGTGCGGGTCAGGACGTGGTGGCTGGCGGCGGCGCTGGTGGTGCTGCCGCTGCTGCCGGCCATCCAGGCGGGCGCGCTTCCCGCCTGGGGAGCCATGCTGGCCGGCTTCGCGGGCTGGGGGTCCATGCTGCTCACGGGCCTCTTCGGCCGGAAGGACCGCGGGAGTCTGGCCCGGGCTCAGTTTTTGAGCCTGGGCGGTATGGCGGCGCTGCTGCTGGCCCTGGTCATGTGCCTGCCCATGGAGGGATACGTCCGCCCCCAATGGGCCACCGATGCCCGGATGGCCCTGCTCCGGACGGTGAACCGGCAGCTGGAACGATTCCTCGACCCGGAGGACCTGGACAACAACCTGCTGGCGCGGCTTGGGCTTGACCTGTCGCTGGAGAGCGGCGGGTCCGGAACCGGTCTGCGGGAGACGGAGGGCCCCAGCGCCATCGAGAATATTGGCAGCGGGTCCGGGCAGCGGGAAAACCTGCTGAACATTGGGCCCCGGAACTACTCCGGGCGGCTGGTCATGACCGTCCGCACCGACCAGCCGGACCCCGCCGGGCGGATCTATCTGCGGGGCATGTCATTTGACAGCTATACCGGGACCAGCTGGGAGACCAGCTTCCAGAGCGGCGCCCAGCCGGGGCTGTACCCGGCGCAGACCGCGCCGGATATGCCGGAGTATACCATGACCATCCGGAATACGATGTTCCGGGGCGTCTGGTACTATCCCTACCGCTTCACCGGAGGCGGGACCATGAACGAGGCGGGCCGGATCACTGGTCTGGACAGCGACGTGTACGTTTCCGGCCTGATCACTGGTCTGGACAGCGACGTGTGCGTTTCCGGCCTGATCCCGATTGAGGAGATGACCACTATTGGCCGGGAGGAGTATCAGATCGCCTACCGCCCCGGCGGGCCGGAGGACGGGTTTGAACCCTTGACCGGGTCCGCGGCGGCGGAGGAGGAAGAGTACCGCAGGACCGGCCGCGTTTATGTGAGCGCCGGGACCTGGACGTATGCGGGAGATTATGCCGGGGGCTATCTGTCCGTGCCGGACGGACTGGGCGCGGCCCTGGCGCCTCTGCTGGATGAGCTCCAGCGGGCGGACATGGCGCCGGATACCCGCTTGCCGGAGCGGTTCCACGCGGCGGTAGCCGCCGCCGCGCGGACGGCCAGCTATCTGGCTTCTGTCGCGGCGTATGACCCGGATACCCCGGCCATGGACCCGGATGAGGACTTTGTGACCCACTTCCTGGAGGAGGGCCGGGGCTACTGCGTCCACTTCGCCACCGCCGGGGCCATCCTGCTGCGGATGCAGGGCATCCCCGCCCGGTATGTCAGCGGCTACGTGGCGGATCTGGACGTCCAGGGCCGGGGATCGGTGCTGGACAGCGGTGCCCACGCCTGGGTGGAGATCTACCTGGACGGCTACGGCTGGTATCCGGTGGAGATGACGCCGGGCTACAGCGGCGGCGTCTCCGGCGTGGAGCTGGATGGCGGCGTGGAGACGCCGGAGGACGGCGAAGAGCCCGGGGAGGAGCAGCCCATGGAGACGCCGGAGGAGGAGCAGCCGGAGGACGGGCCGGACGCGGAAACGCCCGATGGGGAGCCTTCGGATGAGGCCGCCCCGGAGGAGCGCGAGATTTCCGCTGTCTGGAAGTGCCTCTTTGGGCTGGCGGTGTTCTGGGCGGCGCTGTGCGCGGCGTATCTGCTGGCGCTGTTCCTCCGCAAACGGGAGCAGGAGGCCAGGGACACCAACCGGTCGGCGCTGAACGCCTATGGCCGCTACAAGAGGCTGCGGCGCTGGGGCTGCGGCGAGGACGAAGAGCTGGAGCGTCTGGCGAAGAAGGCCAAGTTCAGCCAGCATACGCTGACGGAGGAGGAGCGGAGGAGCGCATGGAAGTGCCTGGACGAGGACGTGAAGCAGAGCCGGATTGGGCAGCCGGTACGGCGGCGGTGGCTGTTTGCGCTGCTGTGCCCCGTGTTTTGATTGCATTTGACGGCAGGATTTGGTATGATAGGCGGTGGGCCCCGGTGGAGATGCGACAGAATTCTCCACGGCGGGGTGCTACAATAGTGGTTCCGCGTATGATGCGGATATTGTAACCATTCATAAAATGTTCCGGATGAGTATACATGTAACGCCCGGGAAAGGAGGGCTCCCCTTGCCGCAATGGTTAAAAAGAATAACCTCCACCTGGATGGGGAAGTTCCTTACCCACACGGTGGACCGCTATTTCAACCACACCGTGGCCCATGAGGCTGCGGCGCTGGCCTACTATCTGCTGTTCATGCTCTTCCCGCTGATGATCTTCTTCAGCAGCCTGCTGGGGCTGCTGGAGCTGGACGTGTCGGGCATCATCCTGAGCCTGCAGCACCTGCTCCCCAGCGGGGTGCTGGACGTGCTGGAGAGCTACCTGCTCTATGTGGGCCAGACCTCCAGCCGGAATATGCTGTGGTTCGGTCTGGTGTTCACCATCTACTTCCCCATGCGGGCTGCGGACTGCCTGATGACCTCCGTGCGCAAGGCGTACCACCTGCCCCGGCCCAAAAACCAGATTCTGCACACCGCAAAGGTGCTGCTGTATACCGTGTTCCTGCTGGTATCCATCTCCCTGGCGCTGGCGCTGTCCATGGTGGGACGGCAGGTGCTGGAGTTCGCAGGGCGGTTCGTGGTGGTGCCGGAGGCGTTCATCGAGCTTTGGAGCGGGCTGCGCTTCCTGATTCTGGGGGGAGTCATGTTCGCCGCTATCGGGCTGCTGTATGCGGCGGCCCAGGACATGCGCCAGCCCGCCCGGAACATCCTCCCCGGCACCGGGGCGGCCCTGGCCGCATGGATGGTGGTCTCCGCCGCGTTCTCCTTCTATGTGGAGAATTTTGGCAGGTACTCCGTCATTTACGGCGCGCTGGGTACGGTAATCGTACTGATGATGTGGCTGAACCTGACGGCGGTGGCGCTCATCATGGGCGCGGAGGTCAACGGCGTATTGCTGGCGCTGCGGGGAGAACGGGCCCGCAGGCCCTGGCGGAAACAAAAGAAAACAGAGGCCGGGAGCAAGCCCCCCGCCTCCGTTGAGGAGAAAACGGTATGAAAATCATTATCATCGGCTGCGGCAAGGTGGGGTTCACCCTGGCCCGGCAGCTGAGCGGCGAGAACCATGAGCTGGTGCTCATCGACCACCAGGCGGAGGCCATGCAGGTGGCGGACAGCACCCTGGACCTCATGTGCGTCGAGGGCAGCGGCGCGTCCATCCAGACCCTCCGGGAGGCGGGGGTGAAGACCACTGGGCTGGTGGTGGCGGTGACGGGCTCCGACGAGCTGAACATCGTCTGCTGCCTCATCGCCAAGAAGCTGGGGGCGCGGCACACTGTGGCCCGGATCCGCTCCCCGGAGTACTACCGGGAGGCGGGCCTGCTGAAGCGGGAGATCGGTCTGAACATGATTATCAATCCTGAGCACGCCGCCGCCCAGGAGATTTCCCGGCTGCTGCGGGTACCCAGCGCGTTCAGCGCGGAGACCTTCGCCCGGGGGCTGGTGGAGATGATCGGCTTCCCCATCCTGGAGAGCGACGGCATCGCCGGCATGAGCCTTTTTGAGTACAACCAGAAGCACCCCAACGGGGTGCTGATGTGTACAGTCATCCGGGGGACGGAGGCCATTGTTCCCAACGGACGCTTTGTGCCCCAGGTGGGGGACAAAGCCTACATGGTGGGCTCCCAGCGGGAGATCGCCAAGTTCTTCCACACCCTGGGACGGGACGGCAACCTGATCCGCCAGATCACCGTGCTGGGGGGCAGCAAAATCGCCACCTATCTGACCTGGGCGGTGGAGAAGGCGGGGATGAAGGTGCGGATTGTGGAGCAGAACCCGGAGAAGTGCCTGAACCTGTCGGACAAGCTGCCGGACACCATGATTATCCGGGGAGACGGTACCGACAGCGCTGTCATTGAGAGCGAGGGCCTGCTGGACACCGACGCGTTCATCGCCCTGACCAACCGGGACGAGGAGAACCTGCTCATGGCCATGACCGCCCAGCGGCACGGGGTGAAGAAGGTCATCGCCAAAATGAGCCGGCCCAACTATATCGACATGATGCGGGAGTCCGGCGTGGACAGCATCATCAGTCCCAAGGACATCACCGCCAACCAGATTTCCGCCTACGTCCGGGCCATGGCCCGCAGCGAGGGCAGCGCGGTAGAGAACGTCTACAAGCCCCTGGGCGGCGCGGTGGAGGCGGTGGAGTTCACTGCCACCAACGACGCAAGGTTCCTGGACACCCCGCTGAAGGACCTGGGCCGCCGGCTCAAGCCCGGTATCCTGGTGGCCGCCATCGCCCGGGAGGGCAAAACCATCATCCCGGACGGCGCAACGTCCATCCGCGCCGGGGACAGGGTCATCATCATGGCAAAGAGTATCTTCCTCCAGGATCTGAACGAGGTTTTGCAGGAGGATGGTTTGGCCCAATGAATTATAAACTGGTATTTCACATCCTGGGCATGATCCTCCGGGTGGAGGCGGCGCTGATGCTGCCTGCCACGGTCATCGCGTTTGTGACCGGAGGCGGGGACGGGCTGGCATTTCTCCTCTCGGCAGCCGTCACCATGACGGTGGGGCAGGGACTGACCATGCTGCCGGGGAAAAATATGAAGATGCAGGCCCGGGACGGCTTCGCCGCCGTGGCGCTGTGCTGGATTGTGCTGTCCCTCTTCGGCGCTCTGCCCTATACGCTCAGCGGCGTGATGCCCAACTACGTGGACGCGGTGTTCGAGACCGTATCCGGCTTCACCACCACCGGGGCCACGGTGCTGACCGCCATCGAGGGCCAGCCCAGCGGCATCCTCTTCTGGCGGGCCCAGACCCAGTGGATGGGCGGCATGGGCGTCCTGGTGCTGGCGCTGGCGCTGGTGCCCAAGCTGGGAGAGGGCAGCGTGTACCTCATGCGGGCGGAGTCTCCCGGCCCCATCAAGAGCAAGCTGACCCCCCGCATCAACGACACGGCGAAGATCCTCTACAGCATCTATATCGGCCTCACTGCGGCGGAAGTGGTCTGCCTGAAGATCGCCGGAATGCCCTGGTTCGACTCCGTCATCCACGCCTTTACGACCATCTCCACCGGCGGGTTCTCGGTGAAGAACGCCAGTATCGCCGCCTATGAGAGCCTGACCATCGAGTGGATCATCATTGTGTTCATGTTCCTCTCCGGCGTCAACTTCGCGCTGCTGTATTTCGCTCTGCTGCGGAACTTCCGGGCGGTGTTCGAGAGCGAGGAGCTGCGCTCCTACACCTTCATGACGGTGGGCGCGTCGGCGCTGATTGCGGCGAATCTGGTGTTCCACGCCTCCTGGGCCCTGGACGCCCGCACGGTGACGGACAGTGTGTTCCAGGTGGTGACGCTGATGACCACCACGGGGTACATGACCTATGACTATGTGCTGTGGCCCACGTTCTCACAGGTAATATTGATTCTGGTGATGTTCGCAGGCGGCTGCGCCGGGTCCACCGCAGGCGGCATCAAGCAGATCCGCGTGGTGCTGCTGTTCAAAAACCTCCGCCGGGAGGTACAGCGGATTCTGCACCCCCGGGTGGTAAAGACCATCAAGAGCGACGGCGAGCGGGTGGACGAGCCGATCCTCTCAGGAATTACGCTGTTTTTCTTCGCGTATATTTTCATCCTGCTGGCGGGGGCCCTGGTGGTGGCCTGGGACGACGTGGGGTTCACCGCGGCGTTCACCGCGTCGCTGACCTGCATCAGCAACGTAGGGCCCGCGTTCGACGTGCTGGGGCCCACCTGCAACTTCTTCTTCCTGTCCAATGGAAGCAAGATCTTTCTGAGCGCCAGTATGCTGCTGGGGCGGCTGGAGATCATGCCCCTGCTGCTGCTGCTGTTCCCCAGCCTGTGGAAGAAGCGGTGACGCCGCTCCTTTTATTGCAGGGAAGCCCATGGAGCGGGACATCGGATCAGCTCTGGCGCCGGAGGGGGGAATGCGGACGCTGTTTGAGAAGCGGTGCGGGATATGACCCGGACGGGCCTATCCGCGGCAGAGCGGCAGCCGGATGAGAAAGGTGTTGCGCCCGTCTGCGCTCTCCGCCCAGATCCGCCCGCCGTGGGCGGCGACAGTCTCCTGGGCGATGGACAGGCCCAGGCCGCAGCTCCCATCCCCCGTCCGGGCGGGGTCCGCCCGGTAGAACCGCTTGAATACATCCTGGCGCTCCTGGGGGGACAGCTCATTCCCAGGCCCGGAGACGGATATAACGCTATACCGCCCCTGCCGGACCAGCCGCACCAGAACGGCTCCGCCTGGGGCGGTATATTTTTGGGCGTTATCCAGAAGCGCTTCCAGCGCCCGCCGCAGCTTCTCAGGGCTGCCCCGGACCAGGAGTCCCGGCTCCAGGGAGCTCTCCAGAGTCAGTCCCCGCTCAAAAAACACCGGCTCAAAGGGCAGGATGGCCTCCTCCGCCAGCTTACTGAGACCGACAATCTCCACTGCCTTCTCCGGCATTCCGCCGTCCGCCCGGGCCAGCTCCAGCAGGCCCTCCACCAGGGTACGCATCTGCCGGGCGCCGGCCTGGATATTCTCCCGGTACCGTGCCTGGGCGGCGGGATCCCCGTCTCCCAGCAGCTCCGCGCTGGTCTGAACCACCGTCAGGGGCGTTTTCAGCTCGTGGGAAGCGTCGGCCACGAACTGCCGCTGCCGCTTCCACGCCTCGTCCACCGGCCCCGCCATCCACCGGGACAGCAGAACGCTCACCGCCAGAAAAGCCATCAGCGTCCCGCCGGCTGCCAGCAGGCAGATCTGCGTCAGCCGTTCCATCGTCCTGGTCTCCCTGGACAGGTCTGCGCACACCACCACCGGGCGGTCCGGCGGCCCGGTCCGCAGGAACCGCAGGCCATACGCCTCCAGCACCCCGCTGTCGGTTCCGGCCATCAGCGCCTGGGCCAGGACCTCTTTCAAAAACGCCTCGTCGGTGAGGTCATAATAGCCGTTTCCGGAGACCATCAGCTCCCCCCGGCGTCCCATCTGGAGGATAAAGCAGGGGAGCTGCGCCGCGTCGGAGCGCGTCCCCGGACGGACCAGCCCCAGCGGCTCCATGGCTGCGGCGCGCATGGCCTGAAAGCTTTCCGCCTCCAGGCCGGACCGGGTGAAGTGCAGCACCGTCCCGAACAGGACGCACAGCAGCGCGGCTGCCACCGCCATGAGGACGCAGACCAGCTTGACCCGCAGCCGCCGGATCATCCGTCCGCCTCCAGGTGGTACCCCAGCCGCCGCACCGCCTCGATGCGCACATCAGAGCCGATGCTCCGCAGCTTCTTCCGCAAAAAGCCCACATACACCTCCACATGATTCTCCACCGCATTGGACTCAAAGCCCCATACCCGCTCCAGCAGGAGTTCCTTGGACACATGCCGCTCCCCGGCCTGCATCAGCTGGCGCATGACGCCGAACTCCTTGGCGGACAGGCGGATCTGGGCCTCGCCGCAGCGCAGGATGCCGGCGGAGAGGTCCAGGGCGGTGTTGCCGCAGCGCAGCTCGTCCACCTGCCCGCCCTGGCGGCGCAGCAGGGCGTTGACGCAGGCCAGCAGCTCACGCGTGTCAAAGGGCTTGGCCAGGTAGTAATCCGCCCCGGCGTCCAGGCCTTCAATCCGGTCCTCCAGGCCCGACCGGGCGGTCAGCATCAGGATGGGCGTACCGCAGCGCCGCTCCCGCAGCCGCCTGGCCACCAGCCGTCCGTCCATCCCCGGGAGCATTACGTCCAGAATGATGAGGTCATAGACGTCCAGCTCCCCGTAGGCCGCGCCGGTCTCGCCGTCGTAGACGGCCTCCGCCGCAAAGCCCTTGGACGCCAGCAGGTCCCGGATGGAGTCCGCCAGCCGTTTTTCATCCTCAACGATCAGTATCTTCATCGGCGCTCCCTCAGACGTTATTCTCCCAGCTCCCTGGTGCGTTTCTCTGCGGCTACGACGGCGTCCATGACGCCGCTGCGGAACCCCCGCTCCTCCAGGGCCCGCACTCCGGCGATGGTGGAGCCGCCGGGAGAGCACACGGCGTCCTTGAGGGCGCCAGGGTGCTGGCCGGTGGCCTGCTGGAGGGCGGCGGTGCCCTTGACCATCTGGGCGGCGTAGAGCATGGCCTTGGAGCGGGGGAGGCCGCAGGCCACGCCGCCGTCCGCCAGGGCCTCCATGAACTGGCACACAAAGGCGGGGCCGCATCCGGCCACGGCGCATCCGGCGTCTATGAGGCGTTCCTCCAGCCGGTCCAGGATGCCGGCGCCGGCCATGCCCGCAGTAAACTGGTCAAGCTCCTCCTGCGTGACCAGGGGGCTGGCGTCGTAGAGGACGATGCCCTCGCCCACGGCGCATGGGGTATTGGGCATAATCCGGATAATGGGGTAGTTCGCCCCAGCCATGGCGTTAATCTGCGCCATGGTAAGGCCGGCGGCCATAGTAACCAGGACGAAGCGGTCCTGCCGCGCGGCCAGGACGGGGGACAGCCCGGCCATCAGTCCGGCCATGACCTGGGGCTTGACGCCCAGGATTACGAACCTGCCTTCGGCGGCGGCCTGAGCGGCGCTGCCGGAGGCGCAGCCCAGCTCCAGAGCCAGCTCCTCCGCTCTGGCGGCGGTGCGGTTGGACAGCAGCACCTCCGATGGAGGGAGCCGCCGCACGGCGGCGCGGGCCAGAGCGCCGCCCATATTGCCTGTTCCGATAAAAGAAAATCTGACCATTAAGAAATACCACTTCCTGACATGTGATGACCCCCGCTGCCAGAGCCGGCGGCGGGGGTCGTGTCTGAATATTGAGCGGACTTCCCCGCGTTCCCCTTCATTGATTGTCCGCCCTCCTGCCGGGGTGAAACCGAAACTGTCCGACTCCGGCTAGTTAGCCAGACGAGCTCCGCCTCCGCACCGGCAGGGGAGGCATCCTCCCGCCGTCAGGGTTCATGGTTGGTCCGCTCCGGTCCCGCCCACTGGGCAGGGCCGTGGAATTTACCTCCCCCAGAGGGGGGAAGAACTTCTGTGAGTATCATACCACAATCGAGGCGATTCGGCAATAGGAAATTTTCGTATTTTGCTTCTTTCTTTGCGGCGGGGGTCAGTGGAAGCGGGCCGATGATATCCGCCCCTGCGGGTGCATGTCTGGCGGTGGTTCGCATGGGGGCCATCATTGCCCTTCTTCCAACGACCGGCCCGGCAGTGGCGCTGGCGCACCACTGCCCAGAAGCGGCGCCGCAGCGACCCGCCGCCAATAGAACACGTGGGTAGACGCAGAAGACCGGCGCACCAACGAAGGGATTGAAGCAGAACCAACCAGGGTATCGCCGGAGGGCAAACAAAACCCCAACATTCAGGGGATTCTCAAGGGGGCCGCCCCTTGAGGGTACTTTTGGTTCTTTTCCTACAAGGGAAAAGAACGCCCCCGTCCCCGCCCGCAGGCGGGCAGCCCGGGGCCCAATTCCCGGCAGGGGAAACTGGGCTCAAAATATCCCTCGACAGGGAGTACCTTCATATGCTATACTATGTCCATAGAAAAAACAGTTAAGGAGCATAACTATGGAATGCAATAAATGGATCGCCGACATGGAGGCCGGCGACGAGCTGGAAGGCTACTACGTTCTCAAGACCGCGCAGAGCAAGACCTCCAACAGCGGCAAGCCTTTCCTGGCGGGGGCTGTGGCGGACCGCAGCGGCGTGATTGACATCAAGATCTGGGACTACGCCGGCCCCCTCGGCGGCCAGGACGAGGGCAGCGTGGTCAAGCTCCGGGGCAGCGTCTCCGAATACCGGGGGACGCTGCAGCTCATCGTCACCCGCATCCGCCGCGCCCAGGAAAATGACAGCTATGACCTGAGCGAGCTGGTGCCCGCCGCGCCCATCGATGCCGCCGCAGGCTGGGAGGAGCTTCTGGAGCTGGCGGAGAGCATCCGGGATTCAGACTACAGGGCGGTGTGCCGGAAGCTGCTGGAGCAGAACGGCGAGCGGTTCCAGATGCTGCCCGGCGGAAAAAGTATGCACCACAGCTTTCTGAACGGACTGCTGATGCACACCCTCTACATGGCCCGCACAGCGGAATACCTGGCGGGGCTTTACGGCGATATCGTGGACCGGGACCTGCTGCTGGCGGGGACCATTCTTCATGACGTGGCAAAATGCCGCGAATTTGTTACATCTCCCCTTGGACTGGTGACGGAATACTCTGTGCCCGGAGAGCTGCTGGGCCATCTGGTCATGGGCGCGCAGGCCGTGGCGGAGGCCGCCAGGGAGCTGGGAGTGGCGGAGGAGAAATCCCTGCTGCTCCAGCACATGCTCCTCTCCCACCACGGGGAACCGGAGTTCGGCGCCGCCGTGCGGCCCATGTGCGCCGAGGCCGAGCTGCTCAGCCTGATCGATCTGGTGGACAGCCGGATGGAGATTTACAGGGAAGCCCTGGAGGAGACGGAGACCGGACGGTTCAGCAAGCGTGTGTTCGCCCTGGACAAGAAGATTTTCCGACACAAATAAGAAGGAGGGAACGGTCATGCGTCTGATCTCATGGAACGTGAACGGCCTGCGGGCCTGTCTGAAGAAGGACTTCATGGCGTCCTGCGCCGCGCTGGACGCGGACGTCTACTGCCTTCAGGAAACCAAGATTCAGGAGGGTCAGGTGGAGCTGGAAATGACGGGGTACCATATGTACTGGAACTATGCCGACAAAAAAGGCTATTCCGGCACGGCCATCCTCACCCGCATGGAGCCGCTGGCGGTGACTTACGGCTTCGGCGATGACATCCACCGCCATGAGGGCCGGGTCATCACGGCGGAATATGAGGACTTCTATCTGGTTTGCTGCTACACCCCCAACGCCAAGCGCGGACTGGAGCGCATCGACTACCGGATGATCTGGGAGGACGATTTGCGGGCCTATCTGTGTGAGCTGGACCGGAAAAAGCCGGTGGTCTACTGCGGGGATCTGAACGTGGCCCACGAGGAGATCGACCTGAAGAACCCCGGCCCCAACCGGGGCAACGCCGGATTTTCCGACCAGGAGAGGGGCAAGATGACCGAGCTGCTGGAGGCCGGGTTCATCGACAGCTTCCGGGAGCTGTACCCGGACAGAACCGGAGCCTACAGCTGGTGGAGCTATCAGTTCAACGCCCGGGCCAACAACGCTGGGTGGCGGATTGACTACTTCATTCTCTCCCGGCGGCTGCGGGAGCGGCTGACGGGGGCGGATATCTTCCCGGAGATCATGGGCAGCGACCACTGCCCGGTGGGGCTTACCCTGGCGTGAGGGGATGCGGATTCAATATGGGCCTGCTTCCACTTGTGCAGTTCAGCCAGAATGCTCATTACCAGCTCCTCCTTTAATTGCCCCGCCAGGGGCGAGCAAAATGGCTTAAATCGAATATAAAGGCGTCCACGAATTCGATATACCGGGGCGCCTTACTCCGGATCATATGGGACAGTGCGAATTCCTCTGCCATTTAGGAAGAATTTCTGCCGATTCAGGAAATAGAGACCATTTGTCCTCTCTGATATGGTATATTGCTGCCTGTAATGACGGATGTCCGTCAAGCCGCGTGGAGAAAAGCAATGCCAAACAGATAAAAACATATCACATGGAGGATGGAGCATGAAGCAGAGAGTCACCTTAAAGGAAATGGTAGGAACAAAAATTATTTATGCGGGACTCATCGCCTGTTATTACTGGATGTGGGCAAGACGGGACTGGCACGATTTCTATACGGCAATCCAGGGTGTGGTCATCACCTTTACCATCATATTTTTTGCAATACGGGCAAGCCGTATTTACAGATATGGGAAACAGGAAAAAGATGAACGGGCAATCCGGAGTCTCCGCAGAGCGGATGCAATCGCATTCAAGATTTTGGCAGCCGCTGTTATTATCATTGCTTTTGCGTCTGCCGTCGCATTCATGGACGGAAGAATAGCAGGCTATGCGCTTGTTGGAATGATATTCGCATTGTCTGTGATACGCTTCATTCTGTTTTGCGCGATGAACGGAAAAGAAATCTGATAGAAGCGCCCGATAACAGCATAACCGCTTATATTATTTCCGAATACAAAATTCGGAAACAATACGTTTGATTTGACGCCCGAATGCGCTGTGCCGTTCGGGCGATTTTATATTGTGATGAAAAATACCACCGGGCATAGCCGGTGGTATTCGTTGCGCTATTTCCGTTTCAAGCCCAGCTTCGCCTCGGCCTCTTCCCGCATCTTGTACTTGAGGATTTTCCCCGCCGCGTTCATGGGGAAGGCATCTACGAAGTCAATATACCGGGGTACCTTGTGCTTGGCCATGTGGGACAGCACAAACTCCCTGATCTCCTCCACGGAGGAGGTCTCCCCCTCCTTGAGGATAATGCAGGCCATGATCTCCTCGCCATACTGCTCGTCTGGTACGCCGATGACCTGGACGTCCTTGACCTTGGGGTGGGTATACAGGAACTCCTCGATCTCCCGTGGATAGATGTTCTCGCCGCCCCGGATAATCATGTCCTTCAAACGCCCGGTGACCTTGAAGTTGCCGTTTTCGTCCTCACAGCACAGGTCGCCGAAGTGCAGCCAGCCCTCCGCGTCGATGGCCTCAGTGGTGGCCTTGGGCATCTTATAGTAGCCCTTCATGATGTTGTAGCCCCGGGCCACAAACTCGCCGCTGACGCCAATGGGGCATTCCTCCCCGGTGTTGGGGTCCACAATCTTGCACTCCACGTTGGCGAAGCGGCTGCCCACGGTCTCCGTGCGCACGTCCAGAGGATCGTCGAAGCTGCTCATGGTGCAGCCGGGGGAGGACTCGGTCTGGCCGAACACGGAGATGATCTGCTTCATGTTCATGATGTCCGCCGCTTTGCGCATCAGGTCCGGCGGGCAGTTGGCCCCGGCCATGATGCCCGTGCGGATGCAGGAGAAGTCGGTGGAGGCGAAGTCCGGGTGGTTCATCATGGCGATGAACATGGTGGGCACGCCGTTGAAGGTGGTAATCCGTTCCTGGTTGATGCAGGCCAGGGCGGGCTTGGGGGAGAAGTAGGGCAGTGGGCACATGGTGGTTCCGTGGGTCATGGAGGCGGTCATGGACAGCACCATGCCGAAGCAATGGAACATAGGCACCTGAATCATCATCCGGTCGGCGGTGGACAGGTCCATGTGGTCGCCGATATACTTGCCATTGTTCACCACGTTGTAGTGGGTCAGCATGACACCCTTGGGGAACCCGGTGGTGCCGGAGGTGTACTGCATGTTCGCCACATCGTGGGGCCGCACGGCGGCGGCGCGGCGGCGGACCTCCTGGGGCGAGGTCTTTCCCGCCAGGGCCAGCGCGTCCCCCCAGGTCAGGCACCCGGCCTGCTGGTAGCCCACGGTGATGACGTTGCGCAGGAAGGGCAGCTTCTTGCAGTGCAGGGGTTCGCCCGGCTGGGCGGAAGCCAGCTCGGGGCACAGCTCCGCGATGATCCCGGCGTAATTGCTGTCCCGGTAGCTGTCAATCATGACCAGGGTGTGGGTGTCGGACTGGCGCAGGAGGTACTCCGCCTCATGGATTTTATAGGCGGTGTTCACCGTCACCAGCACCGCGCCGATTTTGGTGGCGGCCCAGAAGGTGATGAACCACGCGGGAACGTTGGTGGCCCAGACAGCTACCTTGTCGCCGGGCTTCACGCCCAGGGCGATGAGGGACCGGGCGAACTGGTCCACGTCGTCCCGGAACTGGCTGTAGGTGCGGGTATAGTCCAGGGTAGTATACTTGAAGGCGTACTGGTCCGGGAATTCCTCCACCATCCTGTCCAGCACCTGGGGGAAGGTGTAGTCGATGACGATGTCCTTTTTCCACACATACTGGCCGGTACCGGCGGTGTTGTAGTAGAGATGGCTCCTGTTGCCCTCCCGCTCAAAGCGGGACATATAGACGGCGTAGTGGGTGAGGATCATATCCGCGTCGTCCAGCCCCTCCACCCAGGCGGGGTCCCACAGCAGGGAGACAAAGCCGTCGTAGTTGACGCTGCGCAGGGCGTTCATCAGGTCCCGCATGGGCATCGCGCCCTCGCCCACCAGTTCTGGGTTGCCCATGGCCCCGCCGTCGGTGATGCGCACATGGCGGACGTAGGCCCCCAGGTTGGTGATGGTCTGCTCAGGGGTCTCATGCTGCATCAGGCAGGTGCTGTGGGTGTTCCAGCAGGCGGCCAGATGGTCGCAGGCAAAGTAATCCAGCACCTCCACCAGCCGTTTCGTATCGGCCATGGAGCCGATGCTCTCCAGCAGGAGGGTGACGCCGGCCTTTTCCGCTATAGCGGTGAAGGCCGTCAGGCGGCCGGTAACGGCCTGTCCGTCATTGCACACCGTATGCAGCGCCACATAGGGTACCAGCAGGTTCGCCGCCGTCTCAATGGCGGCGGGGATTTCGTCGTCCGCCGCCTCATCCATCAGGTCGGCGGCGGTCCCCACGCAGGGGACCGTCAGGTCCTTTGCCGCCAGCTGGCGGCGGGCCGCTGCGGCCATTTCCGGATTGACCGGGCTGCTGCGGACCGCTAACACAGGGTTCTTTACACTGTCAATCTCCACACCGTGGAGGTTTGCGTCCGCGGCGGACTGGCAGGATCGGGACCAGTCCATTTGGTTCCAATACTTTATACTGAATGATAGCTTCATTGTCGATACCTCTTTCTTTGCCGCGCTCCGCGCGGCAGGGGTTGTTGTTTCTGCACGATGCCCCGGGCTTGCGCAGCCCGGACCTGCGGTTACTTTTGCCTTGTGACAAAAGTAACCAAAAACACACCAGAACCTATGGTTCTGGACTCCTTCTCGGTGATGCCTCCGGCATGACCTCGGCGGGGGATTTTCGAACCCTGGGTGGAAGTGAAGAGCTGCGCTGCCCCGTGAACGAATGGTCCTTCGGGCATCTGATCTAGTGGCCGGGCAATACACCAACTCCGGCTGACGCCCTGTTAAAGGGACAGAGCCTGCAACAGGGGGCGTTCTGTCGCTGGATGCTTCTGTACGATGCATCCGTGCAGGGGCGCGCAATGTGCGCCCGCTAACCGAAGGACTGCTTCGCGCTAAGGATTATTGCCCCCATAGGGCCGGACCTCATCCGCCGGCGCAGCAAAATTCTGCTGCAAGATACCATCAAACGATTGTAAACGCAGCTCAGTTGTCCTCATAAACAATCTTGTTCAGCGCACTGATATATGCCCGGATGCTGGCCCCGATCACGTCAGTCGAAATCCCGTTGCCGGAATACAGCTTCCCGTTGGAACGCAGCTTCACCAGCGCGGACCCCATCGCCTCGCGCCCTTCCGTCACCGTCTGAATCTGATAATCCGCCAGCTCATAATGATGCCCAATAATCTGCTCAATCGCCAGAAACGCCGCGTCAATTGGCCCGTCGCCCGCGCAGACCCCTTGCTGCTTCTCCCCGTCCTTCTCCAGCGTCAGGCTGGCCATGGCGGAGGTCATGTTGCCGCAGGTGATGACATAATTCACGATCCGGTACGTGGACGGTACCTGCATTGCCGTACTCGCTACGATGGCGTCCAGCTCACGCGCGCTGACAAAATGCTTCTTCGCTGCAATCCGCTGGAAGGATTCATAAATCTTCGCGTTGTCCTCCTCACTGAGGTCATACCCCAGGTGGCGCACCACCTTCACCATCTCCTCGATGCTGTCCCCGGCGGTGAGGCAGATGCTCGCACCGCCATCGTCCACGCCGCTGTCGAAGGGCGAGCCGCCGCTGCGCTGGGTCTGCATCAGCCATTGCAGCTGCCCCGCCGCGCGGGTCAGTTCCGTGGTCCGCAGGCTCCAGCGCAGGCCCTTCCCCTCCCCTCTGACGGAGAGGTACGCCGCAATGTCCAGCGTGGACGGAACATCCAGCGGCGTGATGGACGCCTTGACAATCTCCGCGCCCGCGTCCACCGCCGCGGCGGCGCAGGCGGCGGCCATTTTCATGCCGTCGTACAGCTCCACGCCAAGCCGCGCCTTTTCCAGCGCGGGCGCCTTCTCCCGGACCTCCCGGATAAACCGCCCGCATTCGTCCGGCGTCATGATGCCGGCGGAGTCGCACAGCGTCACCGTCTCTGCGCCCGCCTCCAGCACGGCGGCAATAACCTGGCAGAGAAACTCCGGCTCGGCGCGGGTGGCGTCCAGTGCGGAAAAGGCCACGTGCTCCGTATAATACCGGGCCTTGGCAATCAGCGCCTTCGCCAGCTCCAGAATGGCGGGGGCCTTTTGGTGGCACATGTACTCCATCTGCACGGAGGAGGTGGGAAGCATGATGTGGAGGACGGGCTTGCGGGCGCTCTTTACACTCTCCCAGGTCTGCTCCACGCTCTCCTCCGTGAGCCCCACGGCGGCGGACAGCCGCGCGGCGGAGACTGCGGAGGCAATGGTTTTGTTGCTGAGCGCACCGGCCTTGTTGTCCCGGAGGACGGGCAGCTCAATTTCGTCCACGCCCAGGCGGTCCAGGGTCCGGGCAATCTCCACCCGCTCCTTGAAGCTGAGAGAAGCGGCCTCCGCTTTGCGCAGGGTCACGTCGGAAATTTGAATGGTTTTCATGACTTTTGGTCTCCTTTTTGCTGTTATGTCGTGGTTTTTTGACTCTGTCCAGGGCAAAATAAAAATCCCGGGAGCAGAGCTCTGCTCCCGGGACGATAATCTCTTACCGCGGTACCACCCGGCTTCACGTCCCGCAGGACGCGCGCTCTCAGGACTCCAACAAGTCCCTGCCCGGATAACGGAGGCAAACCCGTGACGCCCTACCGGAAATCTCTTTGGGGCGTCCCGCTCCGGCGCCAGCCGCCAACATGACCCTCCCCGGCTCGCACCCACCGCCGGTTCTCTGAAAGGGACTCAAATTGGCTTAACGCCTTCCACGCATTTGACTTATAAAAAGTTCGAGTGGAATTATAGCACGGCACGGGAGGAATGTCAATAGCCTTATCAAAGTTTTTCACATTTCCCACAAAGTTTTCCACAAATTACGCCTCTTCACTGTCATCTTCGTCACCGTTCCAGGATATATAAATTTCCTCCGCCTCGCTCTGGGCGGTCATCAGCGCCTTTTTCGCGTCCCACACGTTCCCCTTTTCCAACAGCTTCAGCGTGTCCGTCATGGCGTTGAACAGGAGCAGATACATCTCTTTGTACATAGCGGCGTCCCCCTCTGATGGTATGATATCCCATTATAAAGTCGTCGAGCTCATGTGTCAAGCTGAAAATCAGTTTATAGTCCCTTATAAAGTGTTTCGTGTCTCCATAAGATGACTTTATTGCAAAGTCGGAGGCTCAAAATGAAATTGGATTATAAAGAAATTGGCCGGAGGATTGCGCGGCGCAGAAAGAAGCTCAAGCTGACACAAGCTGAAGTTGAGGAACGGGCCGATATTGGATTTGGATACCTGAGCAGCATTGAGCGGGCAGCATCCATCCCCTCTACGGAAGTCGTCATGCGGCTCGCCTTCGCCCTGGAGACCACGCCGGACGAATTCCTGGTAGGCACGGCGCGGCATGAGGACGGCGGATGGAAAAATGTTGCGGAGCTGCTGCGGAACATGGAGGGGAAAAAGCTGGAAATCGCCCGGAGTTTTCTCACCTGGCTGTTGGAAAGCGATGTGTAGGGCGGACCCCAGCGCCGCAAATTTTCATGAATTTACAAAATAAATATTGAGGACGGGAAGGGGTTGGTGTATAATGGTTCCGTCTGTGCAGGACGGGTCCTGCGAACATAAAAATCATACGGAGGAAGTTAGCCATGTTTACTGCTCTTTTGAACAACCTGAAGGAAAACCGCCGCACCATCGTCTTCACCGAGGGTCCCGACGCCCGCATCCAGGAGGCCGCCGCCCGCCTCATTCAGGAGGACCTCATGAACGTCATCCTGGTGGGCAATGTTAACGAGGTCAGGGCCGCCGCTGAGAAGAACGGCTTCGACATCTCCCGCGCGGAAATCATCGACCCCGAGACCTACGAGGGAATGGACGATATGGTCGCCAGGATGGTGGAACTGCGCAAGGGCAAGATGAGCGAGGAGGACTGCCGCGCCTCCCTCAGAAAGGGCAACTACTTCGGCACCATGCTGGTAAAGCTGGGCAAGGCCGACGCCCTGCTGGGCGGCGCGACCTACTCCACCGCCGACACCGTCCGCCCCGCCCTCCAGCTCATCAAGACCAAGCCCGGCGCCCATCTGGTCTCCTCCTGCTTCATCATGAAGCGGGACACCGGAGACGACGCCCTGAAGATGCTCTGCATGGGCGACTGCGCCATCAATATCTCCTATGAGGACAGCGTGGACAAGGAGGGCAACGTCACCGTCTCCGCCGCCCAGAAGCTGGCGGAGGTAGCCGTGGAGTCCGCCCGCACCGCCCGGTTCTTCGGCATCGAGCCCAAGGTCGCTATGCTCAGCTTCTCCACCAAGGGCTCCGGCAAGGGCGCCACCGTGCCCCTCTCCGCCGAGGCCACCAAGGTGGCCAGAGAGTTGGCCCCTGAGTTCGCCATTGACGGCGAGATGCAGTTCGACGCCGCTGTCTCTCCCACTGTCGGCCAGCTCAAGTTCCCCGGCAGCCAGGTAGCCGGGTACGCCAACACCTTTATCTTCCCCAACATCGAAGCGGGCAACATCGGCTATAAGATCGCCCAGCGTCTGGGCGGCTACGAGGCCTATGGCCCTATCCTCCAGGGCCTCAACGCCCCTATCAACGACCTCTCCCGGGGCTGCAACGCCGAGGAGGTCTACAAGATGGCCATTATCACGGCAGGGATGAAGTAAGAAGATCCATCGGACCGGCCCTCCCCACAGGAAGGGCCGGTTTCTTCGCGGACTGATTTTGCAGGCTACCCGACGGCAGTTCGGGCAGCTTTTTATCCCGCTAAAAATATTCTGTCCATGTCTTCCTCCTGTCAGCACAAGGAGGCAGCCTGGGATTTTATCCGTACTCTGATTATGCCGCGCAGCACAAAAGGCAAACTTTTTAATGTGGCGCTTATGCCAGTCAATCTATATGACTTTGAACTGCTGCTCTTTGGAGAACTGAAGGAGGCGAATGAGATCGCCCGCCGGTCCCCGAGGAACCCCGAGAAGTCCTTTCCGCCCATACGCATTTTACGTATGGACCTCCGGTTACTTTGATGCACCTTGTTACAGAGGATAAGATTCAGCGGTTCCAGGAGCTTGTGGACCACACCACCCAGCTTTACTGGCCGGAGGACGACCTTGCCAACATCGTCTGGGAGATGCCTGGCCCCTGCTTTGCCGGGGACAAGACCCTGGACCAGACCATTGACCTGCTCGACAACCGCGTCAGCCTGTACCTCAACGAGCAGCGGTAGGCGCGGCGTCTGTCCATGACGCGGCAGAAAAGGGACGGCCCCGGAAACGGGCCGTCCCTTTTGGTCATCTGGTTTGTCGATCAGCCGATCTTGTTGAGCTTCAGCGTCATGGCGCTCTTTTTGTGAGCGGCATTGTTCTTGTGCAGAATGCCCTTGGCGGCGGCCTTGTCCACGGCCTTGACCGCGACCTTGTAAGCGCCCTCGGCCTCGGTGCGATTGCCATCTACGGCAGCGGCCTCAAACTTCTTGACGGCAGTCTTCATCGCGGATCTCTCAGCCTTGTTGCGGGCATTGCGGACCTCAGCCACCAGCACACGCTTCTTAGCGGACTTGATATTAGGCAAACCAAACACCTCCTCCGGTTGGGACTATGGAGCCAGGCGAACGCCTGCCCCACGCAGAATGGTATTTTAACATGGATTTTCAAAAATTGCAAGGAATTTTTGAAAATTTCTTTTTCATTCTTACATATTTCTGTCGGCCCGTGGGAAAATAGCGGCAAGACTACCAGATATTGTGTCTGGAGAAACGAGGTATCACGAATTATGCTGACCATTCATACCGACCTGGCCGCCGAGGCCCACCAGCTCTGGCGGGAGAGCGCCGGGCAGACCACCCGGCTGGAGGGGGTCATCGCACGGGACGAGGAGCTGTGCGGCTTCCCCGTCACCCGGGTGGAGATTCTTGACGGGGAGGGAGAGCGGGCCCTGGGCAAGCCCAGAGGCATTTACCAGACCCTGGACGTCTCCGCCCTCTGGCGGCGGGAGGAGGGGGCCTTCTTCCGGGCGGCCCAGGCCCTGGCCTACCTGCTGGAGCCCCTGCTGCCGGAGGAAGGCCCTGTCCTGGTGGCGGGCCTCGGCAATCCCGCCATGACCCCCGATGCCCTGGGCCCCCGCGCCCTGGACCATATTCTGGTCACCCGCCACCTCCAGGAGGCCCTGCCCACCCTGCGCAGCGTGTCGGCCCTGGGAGCGGGGGTGGTGGGCAGCACGGGCATTGAGGCCGCGGAGTGGATCAGCGGCGCGGTGGAGCGCGTGAGGCCCGCGGCGGTGGTGGTGGTGGACGCCCTGGCAGCCCGGAGCCTGGACCGGCTGTGCACCACCATCCAGGTCTCCGACACGGGCCTCATCCCCGGCAGCGGTGTAGGCAACCACCGGCAGGCCCTGAACCGGGAGACCCTGGGAGTGCCGGTGGTGTCCATCGGCGTACCTACGGTGGTCAGCGTGGAGACGGCGGCCAAGGACCTGCTGGCCCAGGCGGGAGGCGACGAGGAGAATCTGGGACGGCTCCAGGGCAAGGGCCTCTTCGTCACGCCGGACAGCATCGACTACAAGCTGCGGGAGCTGGCGCGGGTGGTGGGCTACGGACTGGACCTGATGCTCCAGCCCACTCTGGAGCCGGACGATCTGGAGGCTCTGCTGGCGTAAGGGCGGGCGGCGCCCGCCCTTAGAAGCTGTATTCACAGGTGTTGAAAGCCGCCTGTGAATACAGCTTCTTACGCAGTCTGATGGGAGTTGGTAAATCCTTCTTCTGAAAATTGATTTCCGTGACGCAAATCCTTTCGGTTCCGCCCCCCATAAAACCTGCCGCCTCCGTCATCTTAACCAAATCATAAAATTTTCATTGCGAAACATCCTTGCTATTCCTGGAAAAAGGGACTATAATGCTGAAAAGTGATTTACCGACAGGAGGATACTGGATTGAAAAGTTTCTGGAAAAACCTTTTCCTCGTCCAGCCGCAGCCTGCCCCCGACTGGTCCCGGGGCCGCAGGGCCCTCTACTATATCTGGCGCTGGGCGCTGCTGCTGGGCGCGGGGACATGCATGGGACTGGTTCTGCTGCGGATGGCCGTGGGGCCCTATCCCATTGAGGTCGTGGACGGCTATTTCCAAAGCGCCGCCATCATGGCGCTGAACACGGTCCCCGTGGTCCTGCTGGCCGTCCTGTTCTACGGCCTGACGGGGAATGCATGGAGCGCGTTCCTGGCGGGGGGCGGCGTCGCCCTCGGGCTCAGCCTGGGGAACTATTTCAAGCTCATCTTCCGGGACGATCCCCTCTACTTTGAGGACATGCTGATCCTCCATGAGGCCAAGGCCATGGCCACCGGCGGCCACTATGAGCTTTTCATCAACTCCACCATCGTCAAGACGCTGCTGTGCCTGCTGCTGGGAGCGGCGGCGCTGCGGGTCCTGGCCCCCGGCAGAGTCCGCGGCTGGCGGTACCGGGCCGCCGCCACTGCCGCCGCTCTGCTCGCCGCCGCCGTCTTGACTCCGGTCTACCTGGACGGGGAGCGGTATGAGTCCATAGAGAACTGCGAGCACCTCAACCATTGGAGTCCGACCCAAGACTACATCTCACGGGGCTTTGTATACCCCTTTGTCCATAGCGTCTCCGACTTTCTGGAGACTCCGCCCAAGGGCTACCAGAGGAGCGAGGCGGAAGCGCTCCTTTCCGGCTATGAGAGCGCGGACATCCCCGAGGACCGGAAGGTCAGCATCATCGCCCTCATGCGGGAGGCGTACGTGGATTTCTCCCTGTATGACATAGACGGTCTGGACGCCAGCGGCTACGGTCCTTACCACGCCCTGGAGGCGGAGAGCTATACCGGCAATCTGGTGACCAACATATTCGCCGGAGGTACGGTGGATACCGAGCGGTGCTTCCTCACCGGCGACTACCAGCTGAACAATTTTCGAGGCAACACCAACTCCTACGTCTGGTATCTGCGGAGCCAGGGCTACACGGCGGAGGGCAGCCATCCCTACTACCAGTGGTTCTATAACCGGCAGAACATCAACGGTTACCTGGGCTTTGAGCGCTACCGCTTCCTGGAGGGGGACTATGACCAGCTCACCAAGGCCCGCTACCCGGAGGACAGCGTCCTGCTGCCGGAAATTTACGCTGATTTCAAGAAAGCCGCCGGTTCCCCCTATTTTTCCTTTTCCGTCAACGTCCAGAGCCACGGCCCCTACGAGACGGCGGAGGCCGCCGGAGGAAGCTGGCTGAGCGGGAGCTGCACCAGCGAATGCAAGAACGCCATGAACCACTATCTGGAAACCATATGGGACACCGACGCGGAGCTGGTCCGTCTGGTGGACCGCCTGCGGGACGACCCCGAGCCGGTGGTTCTGGTGACCTTCGGGGACCACCTGCCCTGGATGGGCGACGGCAACAGCTTCTATCAGGAGATGGGCATGGATGTGGAGGCCGGGACCGATGAGAGCTTTTACCTCCGGTATTCCACCCGGTATCTCATATGGGCCAACGATGCGGCCAGGGCGGTCATCGGGCATGACATGACCGGAGAGGGGCCGGACATATCCCCCTGCTATCTGATGAACCTGGTGTTTGAGCAGCTGGGCTGGGAGGGCCCCGGCTTCATGCAGGCCATGGAGGAGATGCGAGAGGTGTTCCCCATCGCCGCCTCCACAGGGCGGACCATGACCGACGGCGTTCTCTCCAGCGAAATCCCGGAGGAGCGGCAGGAGCTGTACCAGAAATTCCAATACCTCCAGTACTGCTGGCGCGGCGGGTTCCAGTACCAACGCCTGCTGGACTGAAGGAAAATGATTAGAAAAGAAGGAGAAGGGTTTTATGAAACAGAAGCTTACCAGCGTCAGGGACTATGTATGGTCCCGGTTCTGGCTGCGGGACGCGCTCAGCAGCGGCATTTTTTTCTGCCTGCTGCTGGGATTGGATTTTACCTTCCGCTATTTTTACCGGGGGACCGGTATGACGTCATGCGTCTCCCCAATCCCCTGCATTTTCACCCTGGCCTGGGCGGTGATGCTCACCGCGCTGGTCCGGCTGCTGCCCCAGCTGGGCCAGCGGATTGCCATGGGCGTTACCGGTACGCTGTTCAGCGTCCTGTACCTGACCCACGCCCTGCTTATGAAGGCCAAGGGGACGTTTTTCTCCTTCTCCATCCTGATTTTCGCCGGAGATGGCTTCAAGTTCCTGGACGCCTCCTACCTCCAGATCCGCAAGCTGATCTGGATCTGCTTTTTCCTCGCCCTGGCTGCCACGGCGCTGTCCGTGCTTCTGGTCCCTCCCGGAAAACGCTATCGCGTTTCCCGGATCGTTTCCATCGCGCTGGTGCCGCTGTGCATCCTGGCGATCCGCCTGAACTGGCGGTTCAATCTGACGGACCGGCTCCAGATCCATTTCGACATTCACCAGAGCAGCATCCTCTATGAGGACTTCTCCATCCCCAACGAGTGCCTGCCGCTGGCGGGGCTGTACCAGTATACCTTCCGGGACTTCTGCCTCACCTACGGCGTCTACGACAAGCTCAATCAGGTGCGCAGCGCCGATACGGTCAAGGCCCTGGACGAGTGGTACGCCTCCAAGACTCCGGACCCCGACAACCAGTGGACGGGCCGCTACAAGGGGAAGAACCTGCTCCTGATCCAGCTGGAGGCCATCGATACCTGGATGATTACCGAGGAGTTTATGCCCAACCTCTTCCGCCTCCAGCAGGAGGGCCTGGACTTCACCCAGCACTACACGCCCCTCTATCTGGACGCCGGGACCTTCAACACGGAGATGATCGTCAACACCGGCCTGGTCTCCCCCTTCACCGGCAGCACGTCCTCCATGTATAACCGCAACGCCTACCCCGACTCCCTGGCCCGCCTGATGACGGCGGAGGGCTATACCGCCAACTCCTTCCACCGCTCCGGGGCGGATGTATACAACCGGGGAGAAATCCATGAGAACTGGGGCTACGCCAAGTACTACAGCGGCGCGGACATGGGCATCCCCGGAGACCGGATGGACTTCGATACCGAGCTGATGCGGGCCTACGGCGAGATGACGGCGGGGGAACCCTTCTTCTCCTTTATCATCACCTACTCCGCCCACGGGGCCTATAAGGACAGCGCGATTTCCAAACAGAACTACGACTGGGCCGCCCGGAAGCTGCCCGCCGGGACCAACGAAATGGCGGTCCACGCCTTCGCCCACGCCTGGGAGACCGACCTGTTCATCGGCCAGCTCTATGACCGCCTGGAGGCGGACGGCTTGCTGGACGACACCGTCCTGGTCATGTACGCCGACCACTACGACTACTACACCCTGGACAACGGCCTCGTCATGGAGCAGAAGGGCGCGCCGGATATGAATTTTGCCACCCGCACGCCCTTTATCATCTATGAAAAGGACACTCCGCACATGAAGATCACCAAGGCGACCTCCTCCTACGATGTGCTGCCCACCCTGGTGAACCTGTTCGGCCTGGACAACGACGGGACCCACTATGTGGGCAACGACATCTTTTCAGACAACGGCGGCTGCGTCATCTTTGCGGACTACTCCTGGTACGACGGCGAGACCTATTGGAACGCTCTGGGGGACGAGGCGCCCACCGAGGCCATAGCCCAGCGCAACGCCTGGCTCCGCCAGCGGCTTCAAATGAGCTGGGACACAATGAAGCTGAATTACTTCGCAAGAAAGTCCTGACAGAGGCGCTGGCGGGAAACGACGTCTGTTCTCTCCGGGGAAATCATGACACGGGTACATATACCGATATGGACCGTCCCGCGCCCTTGATGGAATCCATACGGATCTATGGCCCCGGAGAAGAAGCTGAATACCAATATCTGTATCAGATGCTTGCCCGAAGACCACAACAGTCCGCTGGCGGAGCAAGCCTATACCGGCGCGGCCATGGCGGAAAGGGTACACGCGGCCCTCCTGGGGCAGGCATCCGATATGGAAAATTTCACGGAAGAAAAAAGGCTCATCGGTAGAATGAGTGGGTGGTAAAAACTGAACAAGCCCTTGGCAACACAGTGGAAACGACTATGATTAAGTTGCGAAACAAAAATCATGG
>JAAWQM010000080.1 GCA_022800525.1 Oscillospiraceae bacterium | reverse complement strand
AAATATTATTTGAGCTATCACATTACGCAGAAAGCCGTCCGGCATGAAAAAACGGGCGGCTTTTTTGCGTGGATAGCCGGGAGGGAGGCGAAAAAATAGCAACAAACTTTTAGCGCAAGATTTGTGCAACATTCACGGAATCAAAAAAGGAGGCAACGAATGGCAGACGAAAAAATTATAGCAGCCATTAAAAAAATCGCCAAGGGTTGACAGAGGTGGTATAACGGAATCAGGAGATAATACTATGCTGCACAACGAAGCACGAGAATTACTGGTACAAGGCTATGAAGCGACCCATGATGCGAAGGGGATCGCAAAGGCGTACTCGGTGAGCAAGTGGACGGTGTACCGGCTGGCGGAACAGAAGTGGAAAACAGGCAGCGTTGCTCTGCGGACCAGCCAGCGGGGCCCGGTGAACCGGGAGGGACGGGGGCCCGCCGTGGCAACCCGGCCAAGGCTGATAAGGCGGCTCCCGCCAAGGCCCCGTCCCAACCTGGAGACAAAATGATCCCCAGGAAAGCCGCAGGAGAATCTATACCGCGGCACCTGCTGCCATTGGGAACCGTGCCCCTTAAAGGCTTGGCTGAAGGAGCGGTTGGACGAGGGGCTTGTTTTCCTAAAGGGCAATGTCCGGGGGAAATGCTTTATTGAGTACATCCCCGCCGAGTACGCCTGGGTACCCGTCGAGGCGGAGGGGTATATGTATATCGACTGCCTGTGGGTGTCCGGGCAGTTCAAGGGGCATGGGTACGCCAACCTCCTGCTGGATACCTGTATCGAGGACAGCAAGGCAAGGGGGAAAAAGGGGCTTGTGATCCTGTCCTCCAAAAAGAAGCTGGGCTTTCTCTCCGATCCCGGATATATGCGGCACAAGGGCTTTGTGACGGCGGATACAGCAGAGCCCTACTTTGAGTTGCTGTATCTGCCCTTCATGGAGGGCGCGGAGCGGCCCCGCTTCCAGGATACGGTGCGGGAGCATGATGCCATGCCCCAGGGATTCGTGCTCTATTACACCAACCAGTGCCCGTTTACGGCGAAGTATGTGCCGGTGCTGGAGCGCATGGCAAAGGAGCGGAACGCCGTTTTTCAGACTGTCCACATCCAGAACAGAGAGGGCGCGCAAGGCGCCCCTTCGCCCTTCACCACCTTTTCTCTGTTTTGCGACAGCCAACTGGTAACCCATGAGATATTATCAGAGAAGAAATTCGATAAAATCCTGACAGATAAGGGCTGGTAAAACCTCCATGAAAAACAGCCGTCTCTTTGAAATTCTATACCTCCTGGTGGAGAAGCGGTCCGTCACCGCCGGGGAGCTGGCCCAGCGGCTGGAAGTGTCGGAACGGACCATCTACCGGGACATCGACGCCCTGTCCGCCGCCGGCATCCCGGTGTTCACCCAGAAGGGTCGGGGAGGCGGCATCCGGCTGATGGACCAGTTCGTACTGGACAAGGCCCTTCTCTCCCAGGCCCAGCAGGACGAAATTCTCCTCGCCCTCCGGGCCATCCTGGCCACCGGCGCAGCGGAGGGGGAGGACACGCTCTCCCGGATGACGTCCCTCTTCCGCCGGGAGGGCGGAGACTGGCTGGAGATGGACTTCACTGACTGGGGCAGCGGGGCGGCGGAACGGCGGAATTTCGCCCTGGTGAAGAGGGCCATTCTGGAGCGCCGTCCTCTGTCCTTCACCTACTACAGCGCCGCCGGGGAGCGCAGCCGCCGGACCGTGGAGCCTGCCCGGCTGGTATTCAAAGGCGGGTGCTGGTATCTGTCAGCCTTCTGCCGGGCCCGGCAGGACTGGCGTATCTTCCGTCTGGTACGGATGGAGGACCTGACGCAGGAGGAGGGGAAATGTCCGCCCCGCCATCCGCCGGAATGGCTGGAGGCCCCGTCCGGGACGTGCCTGGAAACGGAGCTGCGGCTGCGGTTCGCGCCCTCCGCCGCCTGGCGGGTGCGGGACTACTTCCATCCAAAACAGATTGTTGCGGAGCCGAATGGACATCTGCTGGTGGAGTGCGCCTTTCCGGAGGACCAATGGCTGCTGTCCTTCCTGCTGTCCTTCGGCAGCCGCCTGGAGGTGCTGTCTCCGGTCCGTTGGCGGGACATCCTCGCCAGGGAAATAAAAAAATCCTTGGAGATCTATGAAACCTGACATACCCTGTCAGATTTGAAGGAGTATCCTGATTCCAGAGGCGGGGAACGGAACCCGCCGGAATATAAGGAGGTTTTCTCAATGGAAGAAAGAAAATTTTGCCAATGCTGCGGTATGCCCCTGGACAAGCCCGAGGATGGGGGGACGGAGACGAACGGTTCCCGCAGCGGCGAGTACTGCCATTACTGCTATCAGAACGGGGCCTTTACCGCTCCGGACGCCACGATGGACGACATGATTGCCATTAACCTGAAGTTCAACGAGGAGAACGGCTATCCCATGGGCTCCCAGGAGGAGGCGGAAAAGATGATGCGGGAATGGTTCCCGACCCTGAAGCGGTGGAGAAAATCGTAAGAAAGTCCGCAGGAAAACAGCAGGCTCCCGTGTGAACGAACGCGGAAAAGGCGCTCTTGCTTTTGGTACAATGACTGTGTCAAGGCAAGAGCGCCTTTATTTTGACAACGAGGAGTTTTCATATGGAATTGCTGATTGACCATGTTTCTAAACAGTTCAAGGACAAAACCGCCGTCAACGACATCAGCCTGGAACTGGCGCCTGGAGTATGGGGCCTGCTGGGGGCCAACGGCGCTGGTAAGACCACCCTGATGCGGATGATCGCCGGGATCATGCAGCCCACCTCCGGGCAGGTGGCGTATGACGGTGTTCCCATCCAGACGCTGGGGAAGCAATATCGGGACATTTTCGGCTTCCTGCCCCAGGATTTTGGTTTTCATCCGGAGTTTACGGTCAAGGACTATCTGGCCTATGTGGCCGCCCTGAAAGGGCTTCCGGAGCGGCAGAGCCGCCGAAGGATACATGAATTGCTGGAACGTGTTTCCCTGCTGGACGTCTGCAGCAAGAAAATCGCAAAACTCTCCGGCGGCATGAGGCGGCGGGTAGGGATTGCTCAGGCCCTGCTGAACGACCCGGAGGTCCTGATCCTGGACGAGCCGACCGGGGGTCTGGACCCCGGCGAGCGGGTACGTTTCCGAAACCTGTTGTCGGAGTTTGCCCATGACCGGATCGTCCTGATCTCCACCCACATCGTCCCTGATGTGGAGTATATCGCCACCTGCCATGCCATCATCAAGGGCGGCAAGCTGCTGGCCACCGGAACGACGGAGGAATTGACCAGACTGGTGGAGGGCAAGGTCTGGAGCTGTACCATCCCGGCGGAGGCCCTGCCGGAGTATGAGAGTAAGTTCCAGATCACCAACCTGCGCAACGAAAATGGCGGCAGCGTCTCCGTCCGCTATCTGTCGGAGCAGCCCTGCAGCGCCATTTCCTCCGCCGCGACACCCCGCCTGGAGGATTTGTATTTGTGGATGTTCCCGGAAGGCAGTCCTGACAGGAGGTATCAGTAAATGAGAATCTTTCGCTTGGAATTGAAACGGGTCCTGAAGGCAAGGCTCACCTGGATTTTGCTGGCACTGGCTTTGATCCTCTCTGTTTTATTGGCCTGGCTCCCGACCACCTACTGTTACAGCACCTATACGGACGGGGCTGGAAACGAGGTCAACCTGACCGGGCTCCAATCTGTCGCCTACGAAAAGGAGCGTCAGGCGAACGCTGCCGGCATTGTCACCCCGGAGCGGGTACGGGAGGCTGTGGAAATCTATCAGGCCTGTCTCACATCCTACGGTGTTACAGAATCCTACGACCTGCCGGAGGGCGTCTATGAGCGGGAGATCCTTCCCATCGCTCCGCTGCTCCACGGCGTCAAGGAGGCGTTTGCCGACCCGGACACCGGCATGGCCCCCACCATCATGGAGATCGACCCGGCGCAGATTGACGGATACTACTCTGTCTGCGAAGCCCGGATCGCCTCCCTGATGGCGATGGAACAGCCGGACAGCCCGGCGGCGCAGCGCAAAGCTGTGGAGATGTACCAGAGGGTGGAAAAGCCCTTTGAGGTCTATCCCGGCATGAGCTCCACCATTTTGGACTACCAGAATATTATGGGCTTCCTGGTGCTGCTGTTCTGTGTCGTGATTGCCGCCCCTGTGTTCTCCGCCGATTATCAGTCCGGCGCAGATGACATCCTTCGCTGTACCCGGCATGGCAGGGCAAGGCTGGGCGCCGCAAAATTGCTGGCCGCCCTTTTCATCAGCGCGGCAGCGTTTGTGCTCTGCGCCATTGTGCATATTTTTGTGGTAAACAGCCTGTTCGGCTGGGAGTGTACCAAAACATCCATCCAGATGCTCTACTCCATTGTGACCCTGACCGGCATGAATATCGGTGAGCTTCAGAGCCTGTTTGCGGCCGCCGGTTTGCTCTCAGTGCTGGCCTCTGTCAGCTTTACCCTGTTCCTATCCTCCAGGTGCAAAACCACCGTGGCCTCCCTGGCCTCCGGACTGGTGTTCTGTATTGCGCCGGTGGTGCTCTCCATGACGGTGCCGGGAGCGCTGTCCGCATGGCTGTGCAGCATCCTCCCCGCCAGCGGCACCAGCATCCAGGCCAGCATTCTCTATGCCATCACCGACTTCCAGTTTTTGAGCCTGGGTGGGCTGGCGGTCTGGACGCCCTATGCCATGATCGGGGCCTGCATCATTGAGATCCCGCTGTTTGGCTTCCTGGCGGTACGCTCCTATTGTGGGCACACAGTAAACTGATACCAATCACTGACAAAAACAATTAAAATCCAAGCGCTCGCAGTAATGTGAGAGATACGCTGAGAGAAGGGAGCCAATAGCAAGGCAGAGACGAACCACAACCTTATCCAGGGAAGGAAAGACCTCATTTTGAAATCCCACTTATCTGATTTCATTCCAAAGGCTTACAGCGGTGTCCAGGGCTGCCGGCGCGGTTGTCTTCCCTCATTGCGCCAGGAACCGCACCAGCATCGCCGCAGCCTGGGCGCGGGTCACCGGCCCTTCCGGATTCAGCCGCCCGTCCTCGCCGTTGATAATCCCCCGGCCCACGGCCCAGGCCATGGCCTCTGCCGCCCAATCCGCCACACCGTCCCAGTCGGGGAAAGCCGCAAGACTGCCGGAACCGCTGCCCAGCGTCCCGTTCATCCTGGCGCAGCGCCAGAGCATCACCGCAAACTGCTGCCTGGAAACATTGGCGGTCCCAGCGAAGATGGTCTCCGTCTCGCCGGTCACCAGATTGTTTTCATAAGCCCAGCACAGCGCGCCGGCATAGGCGGCCCGGCTGGAGACATCCTTGAACGGCAGGCCGGATACGGCAGTCCCGGCAGCGGGACTGCCGTTGGCCTGATAGAGGGCCTTGACAATCTCCGCGCGGGTGGCCGCTTCCCCGGGCCGGAAGCTCATACCGGCGTCCGCCTCCATGACCTTCCCGCTGATGACGCGGTCCACAGCGTCATGATACCACCCGGACAGCTCTACGTCCTCCAGCAGGAGCATTGCGCACCGCTCCAGCGGACTGTCCTCCCCTGCCAGCAGAGCCTTCATATCCAGGGCGTAGCCCGCCGTATTGCTGGCATAGTCCTCCACCCGGATATACAGCGTATCCAGGTGCTGCCCGCCGTCAAGGCTGACCGTGACGGCGGCGCTCTCCCCGGCGGTCCCTGGGAAAAACGCCGTTTCCTTCAGCAGCTTCCTCTGAGAATCCACTACGGAGGCGTAAGCCAGATACTGGTCGTCCCGCAGGGTCAGCGTCAGCGTCCTGCCATCCCCGCTGAGGGCGGCTGATACAGTGGGAGCCTGCCCGTCCAGGGTCAGCGGGAAGCTCAGCTCCCGATAGCCTTCGAACGCCTCGTCCAGCAGCCATGTATACTCGCTGGCCGCGCCCTTCTGGACACTTGCCTGATAGCGCTCCACGGCGTCCCTGTCGGTGTCCAGCCACGCATAGACGTCCACCCGGACCCTCGTCCCGTCAGGCAGCGGCTTGCCGGAGGCGTCCGTCCCCTCCCAGGCGAAGGATGCGGCGGGCAGCATCCCCGTACCATAGGCGTCAAGGATGGAGCGCTCCGCCCACGTCTCGTCACTGGCGTAGTACACCGTCCCCGTCTCCTGGTCGGAGACGGTCATTACGATTCCGGCGGCGTTGCGCAGGGCGTACAGCTCCAGGCGCAGCCAGTCCCCGGCGGTGACGCCGGCGTCGGCGCCCTGGGCGGGCATGGAGAAGCGGGCGTCGTCATGGAGCGCGTAGGCGTGGCCGTTGACGCCCAGCAGGCGGCCGTCCTCCAGCAGGCCGAATTTACTCCCGGCGATAAAGGCCAGATTCGCCCCCATGTCCGCTTTCAGCTCCGGCAGGTACACGGCGGGATTCTCCACGTTCCTGCCGCTGCTGGGATCGGACTTCTCCGCGAGGCGGAACCACGCGTCCTGCACGTCCCGGAAATCCAGGGGCTCCAGCACAGGCGCGGCCTCCCAGTCGCCGCAGTAGCCCATGAACGCGGCATGGACGGGTACATTGCCGCCGGCGACGGTGACAAACCCCTCCACGAAAAAGCCGTTGGTGAACACCGCGTCCAGCTCCTGCCGCAGGGCGGCGGACACCGTCAGGGTCAGCGGGACGGTCTCCTCGCCGCCTGCGGGGACGGTAACGGACTTTCTCCCCTCCACCGTGACGCCGGAGGTGATGTCCCTGGCGGTGAGGGCGCTGTAATATGTATCGCCCTGCCTGACACATGCGTCCGTAAGGGCTGTGACGTCCAGGGACGCGGTGACGGCCCTGCCGCTGAAATTATGCAGCGTCACCGTCAGGACAAATTCCCCGGTCCCGCTCTCCCCCAGCTCCAGAATGGGGTTCATGACAGCCAAATCGCTGGAGGCGGCGGCGGACAGGTTCACCAGTCCCGCGCCCTGCTTCCGGGGAGAGACGGGGAGCCCGTTCCCGTCCGTGAGCACCTGGGCGGCGCTCTCCAGCAGGCTCTGCGCGAACCGGGCGGCCTGGGCCTTGTCCGTCACGCCCCGCTCCCGCAGAACCTGGAGCAGGGAGGCGAATGCGCCGCTGGCGGCGGGGGCCGCCATGGAGGTACCGTAGTCGCTGCGGTACAGGCTGTCCCCGGACACGCTGGCGGAGGCTACGGGACCGCCGAAGGCCAGCAGCGCCGGGGTCAGATGCAGGTCTGAGGCGGGACCCCGGGAGGAGTAGTCCGCCACAACCGCGCCGTTCCCGTCCATCGAGGCCGCGCCCACGGCCACGGCCCCCCGGTAGCTGGAGGGGGAGCAGTTGGTGCCGTAGTCGGTGTAGGCGGCGGTGGGCAGCTGGGGAAGCCAGGGCTTGGCGGCGGATGCGGTATCCTCATTTCCCGCCGCGCAGCAGACGGTCACGCCCTCCGCCTCCATCTGGGCAAGGGCCTTGCAGAGTATGCCGTCCAGAACGCCGTCCTGGGCGAAGCCCGCCCCGATGCCTACGGAGATATTGACCACATCGGCCCCCAGAGCCCGGGCGTCCTCCAGGGCGCGGAGGATAATGGAATCGTCCGTGCCGCCGCTGGAGCTGTTGGGAAAGATCTTCATACTGAGAATCTGCGCCCCCGGCGCGCCGCCCCGGAACCGGACAGAGCCGTCCTCATCCAGAGCATAACCGGCGGCCAGGGCGGTGACGTGGGTGCCGTGGGTGTTGGTGGTCGCCACATCGCCGTCATTGTCATAGTAGTCGTAGGCGAAGGGAATGCGCCTGGAGACATAGCTCCCCGCCGCACCGCCCCCGGCAGCAAAGGCGGCCACGTCCGCCTGACTGATGGCGGGGCTGGACATGAGGGAGTCGTCGCCAAACGCCTCGTGGGTCACCAGCAGGCCGGTATCCAGAACGGCGATCACCGTACCGTCGCCGGTATAGCCCTGCTCCCACAGCTTGTCCGCCCCCATCAGCCGCAGGCCGTCGTCCGTGGGGAGCCCGCCGTCCGTTCCGGCGGAGGCCGGGAGGGCCTCATAGGTCCGGACGGGGCGCACGGCGGTCACGTCCGGCAGAGCCTCCAGCTGCGCCGCCGCCTCCGGCGAGACCTCCGCCGCCGCGCCGGTAAAGAACGCGCCGTAGCTCCAGAGGAACCGGGCGCCCTCTGTCCGGGCAATGACGGATTCCGGGTCCGCGCCGTCCTCGAAGAGGACAATCACCCGCTGTACGGCAGCCGGGTTCGTGGCCTCATCCGCCGCGGCGGAAGTCGGCAGCAGCAGGACTGCCAGCAGCGTGAACAGAATGGCCCATAAGGTCTTGTTTTTGTGCTTCATAGGTTGTATCCTCCGGAGATTGATGGTGCTATTATACTATATTTCCGACAATTGGGCAACCACCAAATGCAGCCAGGGGCGCACAGCCCGCGCCTCTGCGGGATTTCGCGCCTGGAAAATGATTTCTGCGGCGGGCGTCAAAAATACATTGACAAACCCGCCGCGCCGGTGGTATACTGTCGCTACAATCCAAGGGGCGCTGGCGCACGCCGGCTGAGATGAGACGCATTGCCGTCCGGTCCCTCGAACCTGATCCGGGTAATGCCGGCGTAGGAATGCG
>JAAWQM010000079.1 GCA_022800525.1 Oscillospiraceae bacterium | reverse complement strand
AGGTTTACGAAAACGGCAATATCAGCGTTCATTTTAAGTTTGCGGACGAGTTCCGCCGGATTGCCGAGTACATTGAAATCAACACCACTGACACCGCCGTGGCGGGCTGACCCCCGCCAGAGTATAAAATTCCTTTGGCAGTGTGTTTTCCTAATAAAACGCAATCTTAGGCGCAATCTGTCCTATGACGATGCCACCACCCTTGACGAGCTTTGGGTGATTTCCAAGCAGTCTGATCGGAGCCTTTACCGCGAGTGGAGAGAACCTGGACACTCTTTTTATAATCGTCAAACGCACTCTCCGGCAGGACCTTCCCGACGTTTGTGTCAATCGCCCCGTTCCGCTCCTTCAGCAGCGCCATGAGAGCCTGCCCCGCTTCCTCCGTCATGTCGGAGAGGACGCTGACGCCGTTGGAGGCAAGCAGGTATATCGCCAGACAGTGGATCTTCGTGCTGCACTTTCCTGTGCTGATGTAGTAGGTGTAGTCAGCGAGGCAGCACGCCCGCAGAGCGTCGACGCGTATAACGGTCCGGGCGGGATCGGCCAGGTAAATATAGTCCCTGGTGAGCAGTCCGTCCTTGTTGGCGGCGTTGGAGAGCGCCCTGTCAAGGCCAGCCGTCAGCTCCAGGACATAGCAGTCCGAAGCGGTTGCCTGCCGCTCGAACGCCTCAATCTCGCTCTCCGGCAGCTTGCTGTGCATCGCGGAGTCCGCGATGCAGCCGCCGCATTTTTTGCTGACCTTGAACAGAACGCAGACCAGAATAAGAGACACCAGTACGACCATTCCGAAAAATACACAGATGTTGATGCCGACGCTCAGCACGCCGTCCTGTCCCTCGGACATGAATTCCATCGTCCTGCCGATTCCCCACGCCAGTCCGCACAATCCACCGGCCAGAAAGACCAGAAAGAAGACCAAAGCGGCCATACTCCTGCGCTTGACGGTCTTTGCCGCGTTCGCAAAGACAGAGCCGGTGGGAAAATGCTTCTGCACGTAGTCCTCATTCATCTTTGAAAAATAGTCACTCATAGCGTTCCCTCCATTTTTTTGCGCTACCTCCGCCCGGTTGGAGGGACGCCGCGTCCGGCGTTTCGCCCGTCAGCGGTTATTGTACCACGTCCGGGTACGGAAATACAAGATGAATCAAAAATGATTCTGCTGTTTTCCAGGTTTCACTTGACAGATTGAGGGTAAAGCGAGTATTATTGAAGTTGGATTTTTGTCGGAGGATAAAAAGGGGTATCTGCCGATTATTTCCATGCCGGGAGCGAACGCTCCAGACCAGCGCAAACCCCCATACCATAGAGCGTACCCACAGCGAAAAGAAAGGATAGGAGGAAATTCGTCACATGTTCACATGGCAGCATGCCTTGGTCACCCTGGTGATCGCGGTCGTTGTGGCGGCCATTTCCTTCTTTCTCGGCATTACCTATCGGAAGAAAATAGCGGAAAAAGAAATCTCCAGCGCGGAGGAGGAGGCCCGCAGGATCATCAACGAGGCCATCAAGAGCTCCGAGAGCAAAAAGCGAGAAGCACTGCTGGAGGCAAAAGAGGAGATCCTGCAATCCCGCACCGAGTACGAGAAGGAAGAGAAGAGCCGCCGGGCGGACCTGCAAAAGCAGGAGCGCCGTTTGCAGCAAAAGGAAGAAAACCTGGACCGAAAGACCGAAAACATCGAGAAGAAAGAAGAACTTCTGGCATCCAAGCACGCCGCCGCCGACAAGGCCCAGGAGGAAATCGATCTCATCAAGCGCAGCCAGACCGAGATGCTGGAGCGCATCTCCGGCTTTACCGTGGAGGAGGCCAAGCAGTATCTCATTTCCCAGGTGGAGGGCGAGGTCACCCATGAGGCCGCTGTGAAGATCAAGGAGATTGAGCAGCGGGCCAAGGAGGAGGCGGACCAGCGGGCCAAGGAGATCGTGGCCACCGCCATCCAGCGCTGCGCCGCCGATCACGCGTCTGAGATTACCGTCAGTGTGGTACCCCTGCCCAATGACGAGATGAAGGGACGTATCATCGGCCGCGAGGGCCGCAACATCCGCACCATTGAGACGCTGACCGGCGTCGATCTCATTATTGACGACACGCCGGAGGCCATCACCGTCTCCTGTTTCGAACCGGTGCGGCGTGAGGTCGCCCGGGTCGCCCTGGAGAAATTGATCTCCGACGGGCGCATCCATCCCACCCATATTGAGGAGATGGTAGAGAAGGCCAAGCGGGAGGTGGACGCAGTCATCAAGAGTGAGGGCGAGCGGGCCGCCTTTGAGACCGGTGTTCGGGGGCTGCATCCGGAGGTCATCAAGATGCTGGGAAGGCTCCACTACCGCACCAGCTATGGGCAGAACGTCCTGCAGCACTCCATTGAGGTCAGCCACATCGCGGGGCTGATGGCCTCGGAGCTGGGGCTGGACGTCCACGCCTCCAAGCGGGCGGGGCTGCTCCACGACATCGGCAAGGCTTTGGACCATGAGTACGAGGGGACCCATGTCAATCTGGGCGTGGAGTTCTGCCGGAAATTCAAGGAAAAAGAGGACATCCTCAACGCCATCCAGGCCCACCACGGCGACGTGGAGTGCAAGACGCTGATGGCCTGTCTGGTGCAGGCGGCGGACGCGGTCAGCGCCGCCCGTCCCGGTGCGCGGCGGGAAAACCTGGAGAATTATATCAAGCGTCTGGAGAAGCTTGAGGAGATCACCGGCACCTATCCCGGCGTGGAGAAGAGCTACGCCATCCAGGCGGGCCGGGAGGTTCGCGTCATGGTGCGCCCCGAGCAGGTCAGCGAGGACCAGATGGTCATTCTGGCCAGAGATCTGGCGAAAAAGATCGAGAGCGAGCTGGAGTATCCGGGGCAGATCAAGGTTCATGTCATCCGCGAGACCAAGGTGGTCGAGTACGCAAAATAACGCAGAAGGACGCCATGCCGGTCGGCATGGCGTCCTCTGTTTGCGGATGACGGACCGCTGGAACGGATTGCGCTTCAAAATCAAAGCCTGTATTCCCTGAGCGCGGCGGGAAACGGACACTTACGCTCTCCCGTACATCTTCGCGTACTGGATCAGTTTTTTCGCCAGGGCGGGGCTGGCCTCGTTGGGAAGGAGACGCCATTCCCAGTTGCCGCCCAATTTTCCGGGCGTGTTCATCCGGCTCTCGGCCCCCAGCCCCAGGCAGTCCTGCATCTGCACCACAAAGATGTCCGCCACCGAGGACATGCCGCCGCGGATCATCCCCCAGTTAAACCCCTCCGCCTCGTTGAGGCCCAGGTACTTCCGGGCCATACGCACATTGGCTGGGTCGGCCTGCTCACGCCACTGCATGACGGTCTCGTTGTCGTGGGTGCCCACGTAGCATACGCAGTGCGGGGAGTAGGTGTGGGGCAGGTAGTTGCTGGGCTCCCGGATATCAAAGGCAAACTCCAGCACCTTCATGCCGGGCAGCCCGGACGCCGCCAGCAGCTCCTGGACAGCGGGAGTCAGAAAGCCCAGGTCCTCCGCGATGAACTCCAGATTGCGGAACCAGCTGGTCAGCACGCCTACCAGCTCCATGCCGGGACCCTTGCGCCAGCGGCCGTTTTTGGCGGTCTCCTCGCCGTAAGGCACCGCCCAGTAGCTCTCCAGCCCGCGGAAGTGGTCAATGCGGATCACGTCAAAGAGCTTTCCCGCGCCCTCCACCCGGCGAATCCACCAGCCAAAGCCATCCGCTTTCATGCGGTCATAGTCATACAGGGGGTTGCCCCACAGCTGGCCGTCCTCGGTGAAGTAGTCCGGCGGCACGCCGGAGACCTCCGTGGGTACGTTGCCCTCGCCCAGCTGGAAGAAATGGGGCTCCGCCCACACATCGGCGGAATCCATCGCCACATAGATAGGCAGGTCGCCGATGATCTTCAGCCCCTGGGCGTGGATATAGTCCCGCAGGGCGTTCCACTGCTTGAAGAATAAGTATTGCAGGTAGGAATAGAAATTGACGTCCTCCGCCAGCTCCCGGCGATACTTTTCCAGGGCCTCGGGCCTGCGCAGACGGATATCCTCGTCAGGCCAGCGGCGCCAGCTTGTCATATCAAAATGCTTTTTGACAGCCATATAGAGGGCGTAGCCGTCCAACCACGTGTTTTCCTGGCGGAAGGCTTCCACCTGCTCGCGGTCCCGCTCCCAGCCCGCCACGAACGCCTTGCGCAAAACCTGGAAACGGGAGACATAGATCTGGCCATAGTCCACATACCGGGGGCTGCTTCCCCAGCTATATGCGTCCAGCTCCTCCAGGTCCAGCAGGCCGTCCTGTGCCAGCAACTCCAGGTCGATGAAGTAAGGGTTGCCCGCAAAGGTGGAAAATGATTGATAGGGGCTGTCGCCATAGCTGGTGGGTCCCAGAGGAAGAAGCTGCCAGTACTTCTGGCCGGCGGACTTGAGAAAATCGACAAAAGCGTAGGCTTCCTTGCCCAGGGAGCCGATGCCGTAGGGAGAGGGAAGGGCGGAGATTGGAAGAAGGATGCCGCTGCTGCGGTCCATAACGATCACTCTTTCTGTTTCGATATTTTAAGGGGGAGTCACTGCCTTCATCTTACCATTTGAGGAACCCGCTGTAAAGAGCGAAAAGAAGTAAAATTTTGGAGGGCGGGAGAAAAGTTTTTCGAAAGGCAAAATCTATACTTGACGAATGGCGTGGTTTGTGGTATTCTACTACTGTTGCAGCGCAGACTGTACGCTGGTGTAGCTCAGTCGGTAGAGCAGCTGATTCGTAATCAGCAGGTCAGGTGTTCGAGTCACCCCACCAGCTCCAAGGCTCCCGGAAAACCTGTGGTTTTCCGGGAGCCTTAGCATTGAACCAAGGCAACCACCAGCTATGCTGGCGGAAAGGAAAAGCCTAAAGGCTATGGACAAAATAAAACCCCCTTGATAGTGAGCCCTTTCCGAAAAACGGACAGTAAAAAGCAAGAAAAAGTGGAATGAAACCGTAGAGATGCGAGATAGGGTAATCAAGCGGCGGAGGTATAGCGAGCAGTTTCAAAGCGTGCGGGAGACAGCCAACCGAGAGCAGAATGGGGACGCACAGAGTTGTAAAATGCCTCGATATAGGCAAATATATCAATCCGCGCCTTGGTGCAGGTGAGGTATTGCTTGAGATGGACCAGGTCACATTTGAGGCAACTGAAAAATTTTCGGCCACGGCATTGTCATAGGGATTGCCCCTGCGGGACATGCTCTGGCGGATACCGCAGGCCTTCAGACGCTCACACGGAAGGCAGCATCCCAATCGGGCCGGGTACGATGTGTACCCGGCCCGGCCGTCATTTCAGGAAAAACCGTATCAGCTTCTCGTTGAGCTTGTTGTACGGCTGGTAGCGCATCGGCAGGTCCAGCCAAGTCTTCTTGTCCACGATGCTCTTGTAATGGGAGAATGCGTCAAATCCAGCCTTGCCATGGTAGGCTCCGATGCCGCTCTCCCGGAAGCCGCCAAATCCCATATGGCTGGTGGCCAGATGGATGATGGTGTCGTTGACGCAGCCGCCGCCGAAGCCGCAGCGGGTGGTGACCTCCCTGACAGAGGACTTGCTGCCGGTAAAGAGGTACAGCGCCAGCGGGTGAGGCCGGGCGTTGACGAAGGCAATGACCTCCTCCAGCTCTCGGAAGGTCAGGACGGGCAGCAGCGGCCCAAAAATCTCTTCTCCCATCACCGGGTCCTCCGGTCCCACGCCGTCCAGGACGGTGGGCTCAATTTGCAGGGTCTCCCGCCGTACGCTCCCGCCGTGGACCGTCTCTCCGGAGTCCATCAGGCCCAGAAGGCGGTTGAAATGCTTTTCATTGACAATCTTTCCATAATTGGGGTTGTCCAGCGGCTCTTCTCCAAACTGGCGGACAATCTCTTTTTTCATATAAACCAGCAGGTCGTCCTTTACCGCCTGGTGACAGAGGATATAATCCGGGGCTACGCAGGTCTGACCGCAGTTCAGATACTTCCCAAATACGATCCTTCGGGCCGACAGCTTCAGGTTGGCGGTCTTTTCCACAATGCATGGGCTCTTGCCGCCCAGCTCCAGCGTCACAGGGGTCAGATGCTCCGCCGCGCGGCGCATAACCTCCCGTCCTACAGCCTGACTGCCGGTGAAAAAGATAGTGTCGAAGGTCTCCCCCAGCAGGGACGTGTTCTCCGCACGGCCTCCGGTAACAGCGGCCACATACTCCGCCGGGAAGCACTCCCCGATCATGCGGGCCATAAGCGCGCTGGTGTGAGGGGAGTAGGCGCTTGGCTTCACCACCGCTGTGCATCCCGCCGCCAGGGCGTCCACCAGGGGCCCCATAGTCAGCAGGAACGGATAGTTCCAGGGACTCATAATCAGCGCGGCGCCTGCGGGGGAGGGCTTGCGGTAGCTGCGGGAGTGGAACTGCGCCAGGGGCGTGCGTACGGCTTGCTCCTTCGCGAAGGCACGGACATGCCGCTGCATATAGCTCAGCTCCTCCAGCACAAGGCCGGTCTCGCACATATAGCCCTCGAAGCCGCTCTTGCCCAAATCCCGGCCCAGGGACAGGGCGATCTCGTCCTCATGCCGCTGCACGCAGGCTTTCAGGCTGGACAGCGCCGCGAGACGGCGGTCCACATCCAAGGTGGCACCAGCGCGGAAGTAGGCTCGCTGGCGCTCAACCAAAGTATGGATGGCTTGTTCTGTCATATAGTGGCCTCCTGTCGTATGTGTCAATGGAGAGATTTTACCACAGACTGCCCAGCTATACAAGAGGCTTTTACCCTGCCGGGGGATCAGGAGGCCGCTGCATTTCCGGTTAGAATCACTGTCACCCACTCCAGGTCCATCTCCTCCAGCACATAGTCCGCCGCAGGCAAAGGCTCTTGTGGCGAGATGTTTGAGCGGACATATAAGGTTGCCAGTCCCGCCGCCCGGCCTCCAGCGATGTCGCAGGCGCCGTCGTTGCCAATCATGACGGCGCTGTCCGGCGCAATGCCTTCGGTTTGCAGCAGGAGGTCAAAGAACCGGCGGTCCGGCTTCTTGACGCCATAGTCCGAGGAGAGGTATATTTTGTCAAACAACGGAGTAAGTCCCAATTGATCCAGTTCCATTCTGGTAAAGATACCCTGGGCGTTGGACAGCAGGTACACGCCGCAGCCCTGCTCCCGCAGGGTCTGCAACATCTCCACCGCGCCGTCGTACAGCCGGATATATACGGTAGAGAGTTTCCGGAACTGCCGTCCCGCCTGGATAGCCTGCTCCAAACTGGCGTTGCCGCCCCTTGCTTGAAAAAGACGCTGAAATACATATTCGATCTGAATTTCCAGATGCGCCTCATGGGCATCCGGAGTGGAGGACGCGGCCCCCTCTGCACATCTGATCTCATGCGAATAGGCGTCCCGCAGCTCGCCGGGCCGGTAAGACGCGCCGCGCTCCCGATAATACTCCGCCATCACCTTCCAAAGGCTGGGGGCATCCTCATCGGTACGGATGTCCACCAAAGTGCCATACAAGTCAAAAAGGCAATTCTGATACTTCATATGTTCACAGCAGCTCCCTCTTGAAAGCATCCCCATCCCAATAACAGTACTGCTCTCCGATTTGGTCATCCTCAAAGACGCGGATCATCTGGTCGAAGCTTACCGCCAGCTGGTATTGATCCAGCTCACTCCGTTTGATCCAGAAGACTTTTCCCTCATCAGAGGAGCGCAGCTCTCCAGAAAACTGATCCGCCTTATAGAGCATCACAATATAGCGCGTCCCATCGTCCTCTGGGAACTGCTTTAAACCGCACAGGCGGGGCTTTTCGATGGTCAGCCCGGTCTCTTCCCGGACCTCCCGGATGACGGCTCTGGTAAAAGACTCACCGGGCTCTACATGTCCGCCGGGAAAGGTAATACCCGGCCAGTCCGGGTCCAAACGGTCCTGCACCAGGATATTCCCCTGGCCGTCGTAGACCATGCACATATTGGTCAATACGACCGTTTCTGATCTTGCCATATCAAATCCCCTCTGTCATACTTTCACTAGAAAAGTTTCTCATTTTTCCTCCGCACAACATTATCTTTTCAGACCTTCCTGAAAAAAACGCCTTAGCCGCTACAGGAACTCTATATTTTGCTGCTTTTATACTACCCAAAACAATAATACAGTCAACACTTGCTCCATTATCATCCAAGCCTTCAAATAAAAGACGATCTATCACATCATTCGTTAGAGCTTCCCTTGTTATCTTTGATGCCCACATACTTACCTCTGCCGCTTTTGAAAATCTATTTCACATCTTAAATCTAAATGGCATTTCTATAGTCGATGCACTTGAAATTTGACTCGCTCACAAATATAAACGGCTATCAACTCTTAACCATAAAGCAAAGGGACAGCCTAAAAAGCTGTCCCTTTTATGTTGGCGTTACCTATCTTTCCGGACCGTCTCCAGTCAAGTATTGTCGGCAGAAGCGAGCTTAACTTCCGTGTTCGGGATGGGAACGGGTGGACCCTCGCCCTAATCAACACCAACTATTGTACCCTCTACAAACTGAGTACAATCTAAATTATTTGGCATTCTTCATGCCTTCTCCTTTTACAAAGGATGGTGACCCGTACGGGAATCGAACCCATGTTTGCGGCGTGAGAGGCCGCCGTCTTAACCGCTTGACCAACGGGCCATATGGTACACCTTCAGG
>JAAWQM010000078.1 GCA_022800525.1 Oscillospiraceae bacterium | reverse complement strand
TTCCATGATTTTTGTTTCGCAACTTAATCATAGTCGTTTCCACTGTGTTGCCAAGGGCTTGTTCAGTTTTTACCACCCACTCATTCTACCGATGAGCCCCTTTTCATTACGATTATAACTATGTGGCGGGCAGCGGGCGGCAGCCGCTCCAAAAGGATAAAACGCCGGCGGAGGACTACTACCTGCTGACCCTGGCAGCTATCGCCAAAGAGCCGGGGCATCAGGGCGCGGATCGTACCGCCAGCGTCCATCTGACGGCAAGCCGGTATCCTTCCTCCGCAATCCGGATATTATCCATGCGCGATCTCCTCCAGCAATCCCCGGCACCCTGCCTCGATATCCCGCCACGCGGCCTCGAAATCCCCGGTGTACCAGGGGTCAGCTACCTCCTGGCCGGGCCGCCCGGCGTAGTCCAGCAGCAGCCGGACCTTGTCCGCCGGGTCGCCGCCGCAGATGCGCCGGATGCCCCGCAGGTTGCCCGCGTCCATGCCGATAATGAGGTCGAACCGCTCATAGTCCTCCCGCCGCAGCTGCCTTGCGGTCTTGCCCGTGCAGCCGATGCCGTGCTCCGCCAGCTTCCGCCGGGCGGGGGGATAGACCGGGTTGCCGTATTCCTCTGTACTGACGGCGGCGGACTCGATGTGGAACCTGTCCGACAGCCCCGCTTTCTCCGCCATGTCCTTCAGGATGAATTCCGCCATGGGACTGCGGCAGATGTTGCCCAGGCAGACAAAAATGATATTGGTCACGTGCGCCTCCTCAACTGGCCCAGTCCTGCCCGACCCCCAGGTCGGGACGGACGTCCATGTCCATGATCTCCTTGGCGTCGTAGAATTGCAGGTAGCGGTTCCGGGACCAGCGCAGGGTCTTGCCGTCGGGGTGGAGCCGGTCGCAGATGACCGCGCAGATGTCCTTCTTGATAAAGCTGAAGCTCTCAATGCCCACCGAGCAGAACACCCGGAAGCCCTGGTCCTGCAAATACCGGAACGCCTCGCCGGTCTGCTTCCAGTCGCCGCCGTCAGGCCGCTCGCCGTGGGGGTAGAACAGGATGGTGGTCTCCCCTACCAGGGACCCTACCTCGTCGAACCACTTTTCCGTATCGGAACGGATTTTCTCCATGTTTCCGCTGCCCAGGCGGATATGGCCCCAGGTGTGGCTGCCGAAGGTCCAGCCGGTGCGCTTGAGCTCCTCAATGATGGGCATGACCGCCTCCCGCTCGGCCTGACGGGCGGCCTCCAGCTTGTCGGTCCACTCCACCGTACTGCTGGTGGCGGTGCGGTAGCCCAGGATACCCTCATAGCCGGTGAGGCTCAGGCAGGCTTTCGCGCCGAAGGGGGAGAAGTCCGGGTGCTCCTCCACGAACTCGTCCAGCCGGGGGATGGCGTCCAGGCCCCGGGAGATGACCTCGTTGCCCTCCGGGTCCAGGCCCCAGGAGGTCACCTTGCCGTCCTCGCCCAGGATGAGCTTGTAGGTGAAGCCGTTTTCCAGCATATAGGGGTAGTAGTTGGTATCGTCATAGGAGAAGATGAGGGGTTTCTTTCCCTCCGGCAGGTAGAGGGTGTTGCGGACCATTTTGGGCTGGCCGTCCTCGCCGGTGGTCTCGCTCCACACGTCGGCGATGTCCACCAGGACGTAGCCCTTTTCATAGACGTTGTCCAGAATTTTGTTGAACTCGTCCACCGTCACCATATAGTCGTCCAGGCCCTGCTCCTGGGCGTCGCCGTCGAAGGCCAGCTCGGGATAGGCGATGATGGGGTGGAAGAACAGGTGCTCCACAATGCCGTCGTAGGGCTCGTACTTCACGCCGTCCCGCTCCCCGCCCTCGGGCATGACGGTGGGGTCGTAGATGTTGTAGGACTCCTTGACGGGCTCGGGTTCAGGTTCTGGCTCGGGCTCAGGAGCAGGCTCCTGGGCCTCCGGGGTGGTCTGGGTCTGGTCCGGAGCGTCAGGCTCCGGGGGCTGTTCTGTGTCTCCGCCGCAGGCGGTGGCTGCCAGCAGCAACAGCGCCAGCAGCAGAGCAGTCAGTCGTCTCATATGTGCAATTACCTCCTAGCCGGTCCCGGGCCGCAGGCCGGAAGACGCCGGTCCAAAATATGTGAAGCTGCATCCGCAGTTTCCTAACCTAGTATACCACGCTCTTCCGGTTAAGCAAGTCAAATCTTTGTATCAATCTGGTGACAAAAGGTAACAGAAAAAGCCGGGGCGTCCGCCCCGGCTCTTCATTTGTCCATATGTACCGGGTCCAGGTAATAGACGCTGTTCATCGTCTCCACCACAATCCGCCCGGACGCCTTGTCCTTCTTCCATTCCTTCACCATGCTGGTGCGGATGAACCGGTCGCAGGGCGCGCCATGGTGGTCGTAATGGCAGTGAACCAGCACGCAGCCATCATCCATCTTGGCGTCGCCCATGCAGCCCAGGTTCTTCGCGTCCTCCGGCCCGGTCTTGACGGCGCCGTTCTTGTCGGTAATCCGCACAATTTGATACATACTGCTGCCTCCCGCGCTCCGCCCCGGAGGGCGGTTTTTCTGTGGGTCTATTATAGGCGGGCGGGAATGATTTGTCAATTGTCACCAAGCGCAAAAAGAAAAATCGATCTTGGGTAATGTCCCAGAGGAGATGTACAGGTAAGTATTACTTCCGAATTTTAATCCGGAAGTAATACAGCAGATATTGACTGGCTTTGCGGAAAGGAAAAGTGGAAAAATCTATGCTGTATCGGTGCAATTCTTGAAAATTGATTTCCGCGGAGCGCCCGAACACCGCCTTGACACGCCTGCCGAATTATGCTACACTGAATCCATCCCAACAGTAAGGAGGGCGCGGATATGCGGTGGGTTCAGAACGGTTTGATCCTGCATTTTCTTGGCTGTGATATGTCCATCCACAGGACCAGTGCGCCCTTTTTCAGGTGACGGAGCGTTACCGCAAAATGGCTGCGCCGGTCCTTCTTTGACTGCAAAAAAGAAAGGATGGCGCTATTTTTATGCCTGAAAATAAAAGAAAGTTCTCTCTCCCTAAGCAAAAAGCCGCACTTCTAGCCCTGGAGTGGGCGACGGCCTTCCGCCCGGCGGGGAGCGTATGGGTGCTGCTGCTGGCCCTGCGGGGCTTCTCCCTGGTGGAGATCGGGCTGGCGGAGACCGTGTTCCATATCGTAAGCCTGTGCTTTGAGCTGCCCTCGGGGCTTCTGGCGGACCTCATGGGCCGGAAGCGGACCCTGGCTGCCAGCCATGTCCTGTTCCTTCTCTCCGCCCTGCTGATGACGGCCTCCCTGGATACGGGCGGGGTATACCTGTCCCTGGCGGCCTCAGCCATCGGATACAACCTCCAGTCCGGCACACGGGAGGCCATCACTTACGAGAGCATGATACAGGGGAACCAGGAGGCGGGTTATCTGAAATTTTCCTCCCTGCAAAACTGCGTCTACCGGTTCAGCGGCGGCGGGGCGATGCTGCTGGCGGGGGCCACGGTGCGGCTGGGCTGGAGGGGCGCATACCTGCTGGACGCGGGAATCGCCCTGATTGGCCTGGCGGCGGCGCTATGCCTGACGGAGCCCGCCTGCCCGGGCCGGGACGGCCCGGCAGTGACCTGGCGGACGCTGCCCGCGGCGCTGCGCGGGACTGTGCTGGGAGCCTGGGACCTGCTCAGGACTGACTGCGCGGCGGTGCGCATTATGCTGGTAAACGCCTTCGTCGGGGCCTGCGCCACGCTGACGGGCTTCTTTCTTCAGCAGAGGGTTGAGGCGGCGGTGGCCGTCCCCGCTCTGCTGGGACCGGCGCTGTTCGTGCTGGGGCTGGGAGGCGGTCTGGCAGGTCTGACGGTGGGGCGGCTGGAGCGGCTGCCCTACAGGGCGGCCGCGGCCCTGACCGGAGGCGGGGTACTGCTCTGCGCCCTGGCGGCCCGGGGCGGGGAGGTTCCGGTATTGATGGTCTCCGGGCTGCTGGCGGGGCTGCTGGACGACAGCCTCCAGCTGGTCAGCGACAAAAGGCTCAATGAGCGGTTCCCCTCCGCCCAGCGGGCGACGCTGGTTTCGGTCTCCTCAATGACGTTTTCGCTGTTCATGATCCCCCTGTCGCCGGTAGTGGGATGGTGGTTCATGTAGGTCCTGCAGAATAGAAGAAGCTCCCGGCGGCCCTTGGGCCGCCGGGAGCTTCTTCCGTCCTGCCGCTTTACGGCAGGCAGTACAGAGCGATGCAGAAATATTGCAGAATGCTCCCCGCCAGAACAAAGAGGTGCCAGACAAAGTGCATATACTTCCCCCGGGCCTTGTAGAACACAATCCCAGCGGTATACGCCACGCCGCCCGCCACCAGCAGGCCCAGCCCAAGGGGCGGCAGGGCGGCGACAATCGCCCTCATGGCTACCACTACCAGCCAACCCATCAGGGCGTACAGCGCCAGGGATATCTTATCGAACCGCTTGAGATCGATGGTGTTCAGGATAATGCCGATAACCGCCAGGGTGGTGTTGGTGAGAAACAGTATCCATCCCGTCCGCCCCCCCACGACCAGCAGGGACATGGGCACATAGGTGCCCAGAATCAGCACGAAGATGGAGCAGTGGTCCATAATCCGCAGCTTTCCCTTCACCTCTGGGTTCTGTACGCCGTGGTACACCGCCGATGCGGTATACAGCAGTACCAGACTGACGCCGTAAGCGGTAAGGCTGAACCCCGCTTTGGCCGAGCCGGACAGGATGCCCCGAACCGCCAGGGGCGCCGCTCCAGCCGCCGCCAGCAGGGCTCCCAGGCCATGGGAAATGGTGTTGGCCAGCTCCTCGCCCCTGGACTGGGGCCGCCTGATCTTTTCCGATGCCATAACAAGCTCCTTTCTGCGATTTCGCAAATCGTGTTATCTAATATTTAATATTAGTATACCCTGTTTTTGCAGATATGTCAAGTACCTGGACAATGATATTTTTTGATTTTCCATATTGCATTATGCGGACAAATCCGTTATACTATTTTTACAAGAAATACGCTCTGCGAACGGAAGGAGAAGTGAACATGACGTGGGAACCGAGTCCTGTCCAGCGCCTGGCGGCATGGCTGGAGGACCTGGAAAAATTTGATCTGCCGGACTGGGACAGCCTGCCCCAGCTGGACCTGTACATGGATCAGGTGATCCTGCTGCTCAACCGGTATCTCGCTCCCATGGTCCGGGAGGAGAAATATGTCACCGCCAGCATCATCAACAACTATGTGCGCATGAAGGTCATGCCTCCGCCGGTGAAAAAGCGGTACGCCCGCGCGCATCTGGCGTACCTCATCATCATCTGCACCCTGAAGCAGAGCCTGAGCATCTCCTGCATCCAGCGGCTGCTTCCGGCGGAACACAGCGAGGAGCGCGCGCGGACGCTCTATACCGACTTTGTCCGGCAGTACCGCGCCTCGGTGGCGTTTCTGCGGGAGCTGGATGTCAGCGGTGAGACGCTGACGCTGGGCGGCGTGAAGGAGCTTGGCGCAGGCGGCGAGAGCAGTCTGGTGACCACCTCCGCCATTCTGTCTACCTTGTCCAAAGCCCTGACGGAGTTTTTGCTTCAGGAGGAGGAGCCGGAACCGGCGGAGGATGAGGAGTGAGGCCGGCTGAAAAATTTCAGGGGACAGGCATAGCCTGTCCCTCTTTCGCATATATTACTTCCGAGCTTGAAGTTCGGAAGTAATATGCATACGCGCCATATTTTGCGGCTGCCGCTGTTTACGGCGGCGGGCAAAACGGCTTAAAACAGAGGTATTATTTCCAAATTTTCAGTTCGGAAATAATACCTCTGTTGGTGATGTGAATGAAAAGATGGATCCCTCTGCTTGTGGCCCTGGCCGCGATGGTCCTGCTGACGCTCCAGCCCCAGGCGGCCTCCAAGGGCGTTCAGGCAGGACTGAGCCTGTGCGCGGGGACGGTGATTCCCTCCCTGTTCCCATTTTTCGTGGTGATCTCCCTGCTGCTCCAGCTGGGGCTGGCGGACAGTCTGCAAGGGGTGTGCGGACCCATTATGGGGCCGCTGTTCCACATGCGGGGAGCCTGTGCGCTGCCGCTGCTGGCGGGGCTGCTGGGAGGCTACCCCAGCGGAGCCCGTACCGCCGCTGGGATGTACGCCCAGGGGCGGCTGACCCGCCAGGAGGCGGAGACCCTGCTGGGCTTCTGCGACAACTGCGGACCGGGATTCCTGCTGGGCTACGCCGGGGCGGCGGTGCTGGGGGAGGCCCGGCTGGGCGCGGCGCTGTGCGTGGTACATATCCTGTCCGCCCTCATCACGGGGATGATTCTCTGCCGCGTCCGGCGCCAGCGGGGGACGCCCCACGCGCTCCCCCACGGCGGGAACGGGGCTGTGCCCTTTGCTCAGGCACTGACCGCCTCCGCCCGCGGGGCGGTGGAGTCCACGCTGAACGTATGCGCTTTCGTGGTGCTGTTCCAGACGCTAGCGGCGCTGCTGCCCGGGGAGCTGCCCTGGTACGCGCTGGGGGCGTTGGAGATGGTGTCGGGGCTGTCCGTCCTGCCGGGCGGACGGGCGGGTTTCGCGGCGGCCGCCGTGCTGGCGGGGTGGGGCGGCGTGTCCGTCCACTGCCAGGCGTTGGCGGTGACCGCGCCGGAGGGACTGTCCTTCCGTGCCCACTGGGGTGGAAAGGCTCTCCAAGCGGGCGTGTCCGCCCTGCTGGCGGCAGGCGCGCTTTGTTTCCTGTAACAGCATGGCATGGCTGGAGCGAATCGGAACCCCCGAACTGTGCGCAAAAGACAAACGGCGGCAAGAATAAGGGGAAGATTTCGCTGTATTGCCGAGTCTTGTAGGTGAACCGGCAGAGGTTTTAACCGTATCTTTCCCGGCAAAATCAGCCCTGGAAGGTAAGCGCTCAATAACATACCGGCTTGAAAAAGGAGGTAAAACGAGGGGAAATACACCTAAAATGCAAAAAACTGCATAGCAGATTGTCAAGGAGAGGGGGAGAGTCAGGAAGGCAATGGGAGAAATCAAGCAGGTGCGCAATGCATACTGGCTGGATCGGTGGAGACAAATCGTCCAGGAGCGCGGACAGGTAAGGCTTCAGGTTCTGGACATAGGACACCGCCTCCGCCAGCTTGCTGCCCGGAACTGGGTCCAGAGTTTCCACCCACAACCAATAATCCTCAAGCAAGGGTTCCGTCTTCGCCTGACGCGCTGTTTTTCGCACCGCATCACTCATTCCAGAGAATTTCTGCTGTCAGTTCTTCGTTAATAATGCGATTTTGACCATACTCCAAAAGTCGGGCGGCAAAGGCACCGGATGTAGGTACGGGGACCTCTTGCGCAGACGCAACTTTTTCTTCTGTTCCTTCAAGTCACGAACCTCCCAACTCTTCCAGCACCGGCATGGTCAGGCCGATGATCCCCTCCAGCTCCTTCAGAGCGGCGGGGTACTCCTCGTCTACCAGCTCAGGCAGTCCGGTGATCTCACGGAGCAGGTAGTAACCCTCCCACTTGCTGTCCGCATACAGGACAGCCTGACGCTTCTGGCCGTTCTCCTCGTAGACCGTCAGCTTGCAGGCGGCGTCCAGATCCTCCCGGTACATCTCATCGTCCACGCCGTCCTCGTAGACCTGCCCTGCTGCGGCCAGCTCCTGCTGTCGGGCGTCAACCACCGCCTTGGCGTTCTCGCCGGATACAATGGTGGCGTAGACCCGCAGCCCGTGGGCCTCCGTCCGGATTGCCCGGCCATCGGAGGAGTAGATGGGCGAATCGCTGTAGGGGACGTATACATCCACAAAAGCGTCATGTCCGAAGAGATCTGTTTTCAGATAGGCCGCTGCCATATAGGAGCAGTCCCGGACTTCAGAGACATGGATCCGGGACTGGTAGTTTTCCTCTGTCACCACAGGTCCGTCAAAGCGGACGCTCTCCAGGGTGAACATCAGATTTGCCAGAACATCCTCACTCCGGTCGGAGGCGTCCTGTTCCGCCTCCATGGTGAACAGCGTCCCATCGTCAGAGAGGACGGCGGCGGTATGGAACACCTGACCGTCGGTGAGGTACACCGAAACGATATTGTACCGGGATGTCTCATTCAGCGGGGCCAGAGGTTCCTGATCCAGACAGACCGCGTCAAATCGGTCGTAGAGGGGGGAGATACGGTATTCGCTGATATGCTGGCTCAGGGTGTCCCATGCGTCGGAAGCGTCCACACCGTACTGAACACAGGCCCGGTATAGAGTCCCGGTATCGCCGTCCAGGAAGGTGCGGCGGCTGTACTTGAAGCCGCTGTCCACCCGGAACCACACCTCGGACATCTCATATTCCGTGATCTGTTCCGGCACCCTGGCGGGGATGCTCTTGACCTCCGGCTGTGTGTTTGCCTCCGGCGTGGAGTCTGAGGTCTGGGGCCGGTTCCAGGTTGGGCCGATATAGATAGACATATCCAATGCCAAGAACCCGGCGATGATCGCCGCGGTCACCAGAAAAGAGAGTGGAACGAAGATCCATCGGGCGGGCGCCGGCCCCTGGGAGCGTTCCATGCCGGAGACAGGGCAGAAGTCGGGATAGCCCTTGCTGATCCGCAGCTTTTTCCGCTTGCCGTCTTCGGACTCATAGAAGCACGTCCAGGCTGCCTGCTTGCTGGAGGATTGGCTCCACCAATTCTGTACGCTGCAAAAATGCTGCAAATCCACCCGCCACAGTTTTCCTCCGGCCCGGACGAACAGGATATGGAACGCGTTGCACAGTCGGAGGGTAGGGATTGACCAGCAGAGAAGGAACACCCCGCTGATAAATCCGCCCAAAACGATGGCGGTCATCCACCGAGTTTCCTGGATAAACGCAGTGGCGATAAATCCGCCCACCGATATGGCCATGATCACCAGCAGCGGTACAAAGACGCTCAGCCGCAGCGGGCGCATCCAGTCTTTCCGCAGGGCATAAAACTCCCCCTGGATGGGCGGCAGCTCGTCCGGTTCGGCGGGGCCTTCCGGACGTTTGACCGGCTTCCGGAGGCTGGAGAGGAGGGTCGGGACGCTGCCGAGCAAGGTAAAGAGGTATTGCAGGGCCAGCTCTCCCAGAAAGATCCGCCTCAGCTCGCTGTCCTCCAGAAACAGCCCGATGCTCTGATAAATCATAAAAAAGCTGACCTTTTCTGTGGCAGCCTCCATCACCGCAAGGGCAAAACACAGCTTGGTGGCGATGTAGGTCATCACAAGGATGAAAAGACCGGAAATGACCGCGCCCCGCCTGGTGAGTTTCCCTCCCAGCAGGGCATAGCCCCTGATGGCGCACACCGCCATCACCACGCCGGACACCGCGGACACATATCCCAGCTTGCTGAAGATCACAATACAGGCCACGCCGATCAGGGAGCCTAAAAACGCTCCCACAGTACCTGCGATCACATTGTCGCGGGGGTTCTCCCGTTCCCATTCCAAATCCATGCTGTTTCCTCTCTTTCTGTTATTGGCTGTGCCGGCCCAGGTCTTCCATCACGGAGACCTCGATGCCGCAGGTGGCCTCCATCTCCTTGAAAACCGCCTGATATTCGCTGTCCACCTCCTCGGGCAGGCAGGTCATCTCCTTGAAAAGATAGTACCCCTCCCGCTCCTCCAGGGCCACCAGCACCGTGACGCGGGTGCGGCCCCCGTCATAGTAGACCGTGAGGCGGCAGGCGTTGTTGCCCTCCTCGTTGTAGGCGTCCTGGAACAGCGTCTGTTCATCGTACTGCCGCCCTGCCGCCTTCAGGTCCTGATACGCCTGCTCCACCACACGCCGCAGGGCATGAAGGTGTCCAGAAACACGTCGTACTCAAACATCCCCTCCGGCGCCTTGAAGAACGCCTGGCCGCAGTAGTTGAAGCCCATGTTGATGGCCGGGCGGAGCTGCTCCTGATAGTTTTCCTCTGTGATGGCCGGCCCGGTGAACTGGAGGTTTTCCAGCATATACAGCAGGGTGCCCCGCGCCAGCTCCTCCTCGGTATCGTCATCGTGGACGCACTCAATAACGATCAGGGCGCCCCGCTCGGACAGAGCCGCGCCGGTGTGGGAGGTCTGCTCGCGGGGAAGCCGCACCGTCCGGAGATTGTAGCGATAGGTGACCCCGTTGTCCCCCATACCCCAGAGAAATTCCTCACTGTCCGGTCGGAGACAGCGGACATTTTCTCCCTGCGTCCGTTCCAGAGAGATTCGCGCCGCTTCCTCACCCACGCCATATTGCAGGGATATCTGGTAGGTAAGGCCGTTCTCCTGGTCCTCCAGCCGGGTTGTGGACGCTTGGAAGGCATCATCCGCCCGGAGGATCAGGCCGTTTAAGTAGTAGTCCCCAATGACCTCGGGAGCGATGGCCTTGGTGACGGGTGTAGAATCCTCCGGGTCAGGTACAACAGACTCCACCGGGGGTGGCTCCGGCGGGAGGAGCGCGGCCCAGCGTTCCTCCTGCAGGCCCAGGCCAAAGCCGGCCGACAGGCAGAGGGCGGTAATCAGCAGGGTGACAACCGGATTCAGCCACCGGACAGGCACCGGCTCTTTCAACGCCTGGGTATCACCGGGAACCGGACTGAAATTGGGATAGACCTTTGGGATGGGAGCTTTGAGCCCCACGTCATTGGATAGAACCCATCTCCACTGGTTCTGGTATTCCAGCCTGGGTCTGTTGATCTTGACGGCGATGTTATTTTCTTTTGAAAGCAAAGAGGCTATGGACGCCTTGAAGCGGGTCCGTTGGGTCTGAGGCAGTTGATCCCATATCTGCGCCAGCTTTGGGAACCGTACATGAAGCGTGGCATCCTGGATGCGCTGCATCGCAATCAGCCAAAGCTGTCCGTCCTTTCGGGCGTACATCACCTTACGGGCCGCGAGAACCTGCCCGGAGGGTCCAGGCAGGGAGGCGATCACCAAAAAACTGACCCCCATACCACACAGTGCGCGGAACAAGACCCGTTCATGCCCAAGCAGGTCCGGCAGCCAGACGAGGAGAAAGAGGACTGCCAGCCACAGCCCCTGGGCGATGCGCCGTTGCAGGAGCCAGGGGCGTATCCAGGTGTGCTTGGGCAGGTAGAGTTCCAGAGCCGCGGGCGGCGCTTCCTGGGGGGCCTGGCAGGGGTGGGATGCCCGCTCCAGAAACTCCTGCTCTTTCTTTGCGTCACGAAACAGGGTAGTCCAGGAGCCCAAAGCCGCCGCTGACAATCCAGCCAACTGAAACCAGTAGCCGGCGCCGCCTGTGATGAACAGCGGGCTGAGGAACGCCTGTTGTATGCCTGCTGGATCGCCAGGAACGGCAGCGATGGCAAAACTCAAATGGTTGACGAGGATTCCCCATAGAAGTGTGGGCAGGAGCGCCAGCAGCGCCACAGCCGGGCGGTTCCTGCCGGAAAACAGCGCCCCGCCCTTGACCGCCCAGAATGCGATTGCCGCTCCGCATAGCATGGCGGGAATCCCGCCAATCAGGTGCTCCGCCGCCAGAAAGCAGTCAGCTCCCAGCGCCGCGCCCAGGACCGCCCCGGCCAGTGCCGCGGCGGTACGGGCCGGCTGCTGCCCCTGTTCCCATTCCAGTTCCATGATTGCTGCCTCCGTTTTGAATATCTGCTGTCAGGGATAGCTTACCATACCCTGTGGATGGGGATCAGTTTCGTTTTAACTCCCTTTTGAAACAATCATTCCGTCCCGAATTTCCAGTTCGCCCAATTGATCCAATATATCATGCCGGTAATCTAATTCATCCTGGTCCTCGCAGCCACGGAAATACACTGTTTCGATAGCGTCTCGGTTAAAGAAGAACATGGATTGCGGATCTACAATTCCTTCTGGGTAGTAACAGGCAGAGTAATCATAAATGATATCAGAACCCGCCTGTGCCTGAATGCGTCCGCAAATCATAATCCGTTTGTTTCCACCTTTCAGAAGAACGACTGACCCAATCGGCAGAAATTCATCTTCATTGTATTCAGCAGGGGTGTTGGACACTTCACTTGTTGCCCCATTTTCTGGAGGATCACCCGATGGAGCCCCCTGATTGCTGCAGGCCACAAGCGACATAAGCAACGAAAGCCCCAGCGCAGCAGCAAGTAATCTTTTATTCATACTCATAGCAAATTCCCCCTGAATAAAGACAATATTTATTTGGGTGCTTTATCACGCCCGGATATCCACCCAGCCGCCAATGGAGGAAAGGAAGTCCTGCCAGCTGTTGACGTACTTCTGGTAGGTGGAGGTCCTGGGCTTCTGATTCGTCAGATACTTGATCTTCAAACCCAAGAGCGTGACTTCCTGCTCCTCCGGGGCCTTGTAGAACTCCTGCAAATAGTGTTTCATGCTGATGCCCCAGCGGGCGGCCTTTGGAGCCCTGGAGGCAGCCTGGGCGGTCAGCTTCTCCCCGGCGGAGGCCCCGGCCTGGATGGCCTTGGCGGCATCTCCGCCGTTTTGACGGCAGGCGCTCATGACGGCATCGTAAATCCCCCGGAACACTGCGCTGTCCACCGGGGCATAGGTTCCTTTGGGTTCGCCGGCGGCCCAGTGACTCTCCCGCTGGGCGAGGGCATGATTCAGAGCGGCAAGGGCGTTCTCATGTCCCTGGGCGCGGCTGCTCCGGAGCAGGGCGGCCATGCTGTCGCTCACCAGCCCCTTGGAGATCATCGTCTCCGCCTTCATGTCCGCCATGGCAAGGTTAAGGCCTAACGTCACCTCGTTCCGTCCGCAGGAGGATGCGCCGTCAATCTCTGCCCGGTAATCCTGAGCGATCTGTCCAGCGGCAGTGAGGTCCTGCACCGAGTACCGGGCTGTACTCTCGCCAGCCTTGCACGCCGCCCGGAGCTGAGAGGCGATATAGGCGTCGTGGTTCTTCAGCCATACGCTGTCCGGGCCGGTCTGCTCCATGGCCTCATTCACCTGCTTCAGCGCGCCCCGGTAGGCGTTCTCTTTCTCTGTGAGGATGGAGGAGAAACTGTCCCGGACTGCCTGGGCGTCGCTGTCGGAGATACCCAGATTGTCCTGCAAAAGCCGGGTGTAGCCGTCGATCACCCCGGACTTCCCGGTCTGATAGACCTCCTCCAGCTTGGCACGCTGGGCGGTCAGCTCCTCGCCGCTGTAATTGCGTTCCAGCTTATCCAGTGCCGCCACATAGCGGGAAGCCATATAGTTCAGCCCGTCCTCCAGTTCCTCCGGGGAGGTGGCCTGGAATGACTTCAATTCATGAGCCAGACCGTTCCAGTCCACAGCGCCGTCCAGACCGTTCTGCCGCAGGGTATCTATGTAGGCGGAGATCACCTCGTCCTTGGTGGGGCCGCCGTCCTGGATACCCAGGTCCCACCGGGCCTGCAGCCGCCAATTTTCCAGAAATTCCTTCGATTTTTCCGGGTCGTCCAGGTCTTTCAGATGGAAGGTCTGCGTTTCCTTCCGCCACAGGCTCTCCGCCGCGTCCCGGATGGAGAAGTCCTCCCGGTAGCCTTGCCGGGCGGCTTCATCAATGCTCTTCAAAGTCCCGATGCCGCTGATGTCCGTACCAGGAGCCACACTCTTGCCAGCGGAGCGCGCTGCGGCGCTGGGGTCACAGCGGAAGCCCGCCTGGGGCGCCCCGGTGGTAATCTGATTGGTGATGTTGGGGACGTTTCCTAAACTTGAGATGTTCATAGTGGTTCCTCCATTTACCAATGCAATTCACATTTGCCAGTGGCATTTCTAAATTCCCAACGCAAATAATACCTGCTGTGGCTATCCAGTTCTGCTTTGCCAATAGGAGTCTGCTGGTTCAATTTTAATAATTGTTTTTCCTTATCCAGCAAAATCACATCTACATCTCCACTTGATAGCTGACACTCAATGGTAAATTCGTATGAGCGGCTTTCGCAAAATCTGCCTGCGTGTTTGACCCAGCCGGTACAGGAGTCAAGCGTTACTCTATCTGCGTCTTTCTCTGGCCGAAACACATATAAGATTGCTTTAATCTTTTTTGATTCTACGAGTCCTTGGCTATACAAAAAGAATACCACAGCACAGATAACCAGTACGAAAAGACACGGCCAATATTTTATCATCTGTTCTATCCCCCTTGTTTTTCATCAGGCCGGTAAATTAGTTTTTATCAACCGTAATTTCTACCGATCTAAACTCAAAGCCGTTTTCCTCTGGCTCTGTTCCGTCTGGCCGTTCAATTCCTAAAGTATCATAATACTCATTTGAAAATGGGATTTGTTCATAGGGGAAATTGCTTTGCAAATCCTTGATATATTCAAACGGGGTATCTATCGGTGCTATATCTATCCCTTTGCGGATTGTACTCAAGACACCTTGCACTTCAGGCCGAACTCTATATTCCTGTTCTTCTGGACTATTAACGAAATCCTCAAACCTTTTTTTATCCCACCAAATAATCTGTTGCAAAGTATTTGTGTTACCAGTGGCGAGTATCAGCCCCAAGAAATCGCAGAAATTACGG
>JAAWQM010000014.1 GCA_022800525.1 Oscillospiraceae bacterium | reverse complement strand
CGGTCTCAAGGAGGACGTCTCCGGTCTCAAGGAGGACGTCTCCGGTCTCAAGGAGGACGTCTCCAGACTCAAGGAGGACGTCTCCGGTCTCAAGGAGGATGCCTCCGGTCTCAAGGAGGACGTCTCTTCCATGCAGGAGACTCTGACCAGAGTTGCTGTCACCCAGGAAAACTTTGTCCTGCCGCAGCTTCGTCTGCTAGGCGAGGGCCATAAGCATCTGGAAGAAACTTTGGCCCCCAAGGACCGGGTTGAATCTTTAGAAGGTGATGTGGCTTTCATGAGAACTCTCATTGTCTCTTTATCCGACCGGCTGACTCGCCTGGAGCAAGCGCAATAAACCGCTAGTCCCCTGGCAGTATGATTGATATTAAAAAACTGATGGAGGAGAACCCATGAACAAGAAGTTTGAAGCCCTTGGAATGAAACCCGCGGATATCCTGCTGCCCAAGGCAGGGACTGACATGGCCCGGTGGGCCGTGGTGGCCTGCGACCAGTTTACCTCTCAGCCCGAATACTGGGCTGAGGTGGACCGTATCGCCGGGGACGCTCCCTCCGCCCTGCGGCTGATCCTGCCGGAGAGCAAACTCAACGACCCCAATGTGGAGGACTATATCGCGGACATCAACCGCTCCATGGAGGACTACCTGGCGAAGGACATCTTCACAACCCTGAAGGATTCTATTGTCTACATCGAGCGCACCCAGTCTGACGGCACCGTGCGCCCCGGTCTGGTGGCCGCCGTTGACCTGGACAAGTACGACTACACCCCCGGCTCCGGCTCCCTCATCCGCGCCACCGAGGGCACTGTCCTGGAGCGTATCCCGCCCCGCGTTCGGGTCCGCAAGGACGCTCCGATCGAGCTGCCCCACGTGATGCTGCTGATTGACGACCCCCAAAAGACCTGCGTGGAGCCTGTCGCTGCCGCCAAGGAGACGATGGAGCCCCTGTACGACTTCGAGCTGATGATGAAGGGCGGCCATCTGCGGGCCTGGAAGCTCAGCGACGCCCAGACCGACGCCCTGGCGGACGCTCTGGAGTTCATGACCGGCGACGAGGCGATGCAGTCCAAGTATGGCCTGGGCGGTGTGCCTCCCCTGCTGTTCGCCGTGGGCGACGGCAACCATTCCCTGGCGACCGCCAAGACCTGCTATGAGAACCTGAAGAAGGTCACGCCCGAGGAGCAGTGGGCGGACCTGCCTGCCCGGTACGCCCTGGTGGAGATTGAAAACCTCCACGACGACTCCCTGAAATTCGAGGCCATCCACCGCGTGGTGTTCAATGTGGACCCGGAGAAGCTGATCGCCGCGTTCAAGGACTTCTACCCCAGCGCCCATATGGGCCAGGGCGTGGGCCACACCATCGCCTATACCTGGGCCGGAGGAACGGGTTATCTTACCGTCCCCAATCCCCGGGTGCAGCTGGCGGTGGGGACGCTGCAAAACTTCCTGGACGCCTACCTCAAGGAGAACGGCGGCGAAGTGGACTACATCCACGGCGACCAGGTCACTGACGAGCTGGGCGCGAAGCCGGGCAACATCGGCTTCAAGCTCCCCGCTATGGGCAAGGACCAGCTTTTCAAGACCGTTATCGCCGACGGCGTGCTGCCCCGCAAGACCTTCTCCATGGGCCACGCTGAGGACAAGCGGTACTACGTCGAGGGCCGGAAGATCAAGTAAGCACAGTTGACGCAGGCAATTGCAGGGTGCGACGCCCCCGGCGCGCCGCTGATTGGCAGTACCTGCGAACGGCGCGCCTCTACGGGATGTTTCGTTTATCCGGCCTCGTCCTGATTGAGGAAGCGTTCCAGTTCCGCGCCGGTTCGCATTCCCAACAGAAATGACTTGCTGGCGCACAGCTCCAGCACCCGCGCACACTGGTCCTTCTGCTTGGTTGCCATTTCTTATAAAAACGCCGAAAGACACGCCATATATTCTTCATCATCTTCTATATGCGGCGTGGTGCAGGCTGTGCTCAGTATTTCTATAATTGCATTCATTGTCTTTTTTCCTTTCTGTGATATAGTTTTGCATAAAGTTCGTTGTAAGCAGCGCTATTATAACGCATAATTTTCGTTGCGCCAAGGGGTAGTTATGGAATTTCGCGCTTTTTTCCCCGCCCGGCTTCGTGAAACACGCAAAGCGTGTCACGAAACACAACAGCAGGTAGCGGATGGTCTTGGCGTGCCAAGACAGCATTATCAGAAATTTGAATCCGGCGACAATCTGCCCAGCCTGGAAAATTTCATCGCCCTTGCGGACCACTTCAACGTATCCCTGGACTATCTGGCGGGCCGCACAGTGGACCGGGGCGCAAAGGAAGAATAAGGATGGATCAGGTCATGGACTACACCGAACCCGCCTGCGCAAAACTGAATCTGACCCTGGACATTCTGGGCAAACGCCCGGACGGCTACCACGAAATGCGGATGGTGATGCAGTCCATCGACCTGGCGGACGAGGTGAATATCTCCGGCTCGCCGGAGCCTGGCTTCCATGTGTCCGCCGATCTGCCCTACCTCCCCCGGGGCGAGGGCAATATCGCCCATAAGGCGGCCAGCCGTTTCTTTGAGCAGACCGGCCTGCCCCCCGCCGGGCTGTCGGTACGCATCCACAAACGGATTCCGGTCTGCGCCGGAATGGCCGGAGGCAGCAGCGACGGCGCGGCGGTCCTGCGGGTGCTGCGGCGGGCCTACGCGCCGCAGCTGCCGGACAGCAGGCTGGAGGAAATCGGCGCGCTGGTGGGCAGCGACGTCCCTTACTGCATCCGGGGCGGTACTGTCCTGGCCGAGGGGCGCGGCGAGAAAATGACCAGCCTGCCGGGACTCCCCCCCTGCTGGTTCGTGGTCTGCAAGCCCGCCTGCTCCATCTCCACGCCGGAGCTGTTCGCCCAGGTGCGGGTCAGGAAGCTGCGGTGCCATCCGGACACCGCCGGACTGCTGGCGGCCCTGGAGCACGGGGACCTGGAGGGCGCCGCGCGGAGAATGTATAACGTCTTCGAGGACGTGCTGCCCCGGCGGTACGCCCAGGTGTTCGAAATCAAAAGCCTGCTTCTGGAGCTGGGGGCCATGACGGCCTCCATGACAGGCAGCGGACCGGCGGTGTTCGGCCTGTTCCGGGAGAAGGCGGCGGCGGAGACTGCCGCCGGGGCGCTGTCCGGGCAGTATCCCGCCGTATTTCTCTGCCAGCCTGCCCCGCCGTTCCCGGAAGGCAAAAAAAATTTGGAAAACCCTGTTTAAAACTGGAAAACACCGTCCATACTGGTACTATCAAATCCAGTCTGGACGGTGCTTTTTATGAAACTGCGCAATAAAATTTTGATTTCTATTACAGCGGGCCTTCTGGCGATGCTGCTTTACAGCTCCCCCATGTGGTGGGGCGTCCTCTTCTCCCCCCTGTCTCAGCCGCTGACCACCGCCGAATTGTCTGAGGACAACGGTGGTGTACGGTGGGAATCCGAGGGCGTGGTCCTTCGGTTCAAATCCCTCGACCTTCTCTTTTCTTTCCTCCATCTGTCCTAAGCGGAAGAAGCCCGTCCGATGCGTTCGGACGGGCTTCTTTCCCTGCCTGTACTTTTTCTTGAAAGAAAAAGTACCAAAAAGAACTTTAACCTCGCTCTTCAGCGCCGTGGGAATCCCGCATTTTCACACGGTAACGGCACCGCATTCTTATAGGCTGCCGTTACAGGCGCTCGTGAGAGACCAGCTCATCTATGGAGAGCCGGGTCCGGGCTGGACGTCCAGCCGTCCTGCGGCGGCGCAAAACAGGAAGGCTCCTGACCGGAGCCTTCCTGCCAGCCTTATTTCAGACGGCAGCCTGCCGCAAAGTGATCCTTTGTGGCCCGGAAGACTACCGGGCACAAGGCCAGCAGCGCGATCAGGTTGGGGATGGCCATGAGACCGTTGAGGGTGTCGGCGATGCTCCACGCCAGGGACAGGTCCATGGTGGCGCTGACCACCACGACCAGCGTGAAAATGAACTGGTAGGGCTTGATGGCCCTGCTGCCCAGCAGGAACTCCCAGCAGCGGGTTCCGTACAGGCCCCAGCTCAGAACCGTGGACAGCGCAAAGAGGCTCAGTCCCACGGCAATAATCAGCGCGCCCGCCCTGCTGCCAAAGACAGATCCCAGGGCCTGGGCGTTCAGGGCGGTGGTCCCCTCCACACCATAGTGGAGCGCCGTCTCGTCCAGCGCCAGCAGGAGGGTCAGGCCGGACAGGGTGCAGATGACGATGGTGTCCATGAACACCTCGAAGATACCGTAAAGGCCCTGCTTCACCGGGTTGGATTCGCAGGAGGCGGCGTGGGCGATGGGCGCGGAGCCCAGGCCGGCCTCATTGGAGAAGACGCCCCGCTTGACGCCCCACTCAATGCACAGCTTCACGGACATGCCGGCGACGCCGCCGGTGACCGCCTTCGGGGTGAACGCGCCCTGGAAGATCATGGCGAAGACGTGGGGGACCCTGGTCACGTTGGTGAGCACCACCGCCAGACAAGCGAGGATATAAATGACGGACATGACGGGCACCAGCTTCTCCGTCACCGCGCCGATGCGCTTCACGCCGCCCAGCAGCACAATGCCCACAATAGCCATCAGAACCAGGGCCAGAACGATGTTGATGGTCACCTGATACTCTGCGGCGGAGGGGACGAACGCCTGGATGGCGGTATTGACGGAATCGGTGATGTTGCCAATCTGCACGGCGTTGCCGATGCCGAAGGAGGCCAGACCGCCGAAGATACAGAAGATCGCGCCCAGCCATTTCCAGTTCTTCCCCAGGCCGTTCTTGATGTAGTACATGGGGCCGCCCACCCAGTCGCCGTGGGCGTTGCGCTCCCGGAACTTCACGGACAGCAGCACCTCGGAGTACTTGGTCGCCATGCCCAGCAGGGCGGACACCCACAGCCAGAAGATGGACCCGGGACCGCCCAGCGTCACGGCGGAGGTGATTCCGGCGATGTTTCCGGTGCCGACCGTTGCGGCCAGGGCGGTGGTCAGTGCCTGGAGGGGCGTAACCTCACCGGCTCTTGCGGTGTGCTTCTGGAACATCTTTCCGATGGTATTTTTCATGGCGTAGCCGAATTTGCGGAACTGGAAGCCCCTCAGTCCCACCGTCAGCAGCAGCCCCACTCCAGTGAGCAGCACCAGGGCCGGTATGCCCCAGACGATTCCATTAAGCCAGTCGTTGCCAGTTTTTACCATCTGATAGAGTTCGTTCATTTGCATTCTCCTTTTCTTTTCCTCACACTTTTCACAACTACAAGAGACGGTCCGCACCAAAGTTATATTATTGGTTATATTATCAGACCTTCTCCAGGGTTGCAAGCCTTTTTTTCATTTTACGTTCACATTTTATGAATATTCCATACATCGGAAAATCTGCCGTTACGCCAATTTATGTTATTTTTTGCGACGTGTTGCACAGTGCGCGGCAAGGCAAATTTTCCTTTAAATGGAAAATAAACACCATTTTGGAAAGAAATCTTCGCAAAACTATGGAAAAATCCTAAAAAATAGTGTAACATAAGTGTCACTGATATTCTCTCTCCGGAGGCCCGCCTCCGGGAGAAAGGAGGACTTATGATCCTGTCCGACGCTGTATTCACCCGCACGTCTCAGCGCTCTTTTTTGCCCCGCCCCCTCTCCCCTGCCCAGCGCCAGCAGCTCAGCAAGGCTGTCAGCCAGTGCAACCGCCGCGCCGGGCTGAACCTCCGGCTGATCTGCGACCGCTCCGAGCCCTTTTCCAGCTTCTCCAAGGGGGCCGTGAGCATCAAGGGCGTACGGGATTACCTGCTCTTCGCCGGTCCCTCCGGGGACCCGGACCTGGAGGAAAAATGCGGCTACTACGGTGAGGAGATCATCCTCACCGCGGAAGCCATGGGGCTGTCCACCTGCTGGGTGGGCGGGACCTATGACCGCAAGCGCTGCCTGCCTCTGCTGGAGCAGGGGGAGGAACTGGTCTGCGTCGCCGCAATCGGCGCCGCCGCCAATGGTGCGGCGCGGAAAAATTCGTCTCCCCACCGCGCGCCGGAGGAACTGGCCGACGGGCTGGAGAATGCCCCGGAATGGTTCCGGGCGGGCATCCGCTCGGTCCAGTACGCCCCCTCCGCTATGAACCGTCAGGGCTACCGGTTCACCTGCCGGGAGGACGGCACGGTCTGCGCCCGTCTCTGCGGCGCGGAAGCTTTCGCCTTGGTGGACCTGGGCATCGCCAAGCGGCACTTTGAATTGGGAGCCCACGGCGGCGAGTGGACCCTGGGCAACGGCGGCGTATTCCACAAGGCCAGGGAGGAAAAGTCCTGCGGCGCGGTGATCTGGCGGGAGGAGTCCGGCCAGCGGAGGTATCTTCTCGCCCGCCACAACGGCGGACATTGGAGCTTTCCAAAGGGGCATGTGGAAAACAGCGAGACGGAGGAGGAGACCGCCATCCGGGAAATCTGGGAGGAGACCGGCCTGAACGCGCAGATTGACACCTCCTTCCGCCATCAGGTGACCTACTCCCCCAAGCCGGGCATCATCAAGGATGTTATCTTCTTTATTGCTGTTCCGACCGGCGGGTCGGAGCGCCCCCAGGAGGCTGAGATCTCCCAGCTGGAGTGGTTCTCCTTCCAGGAGGCGGCGGAGCGGATCACTTATGCTACCGATGAGGAGATTCTGCTGGCCGCAGAGGCGTACCTGGATCGCTGAGCTGGTTCTTTCTAAACCGGTAAATCTGGTGTAGGGGCGCACCGAATGCGAATGGCTGCTTCGTAGTAACAATCATTGCATCTTGTAGGGGCGGATATTATCCGCCCCTACGGCAAGGGAACCAATCTGCAGCAAAAGTTCAGACCCGGCCAGCCGCATAATGCGGCTGGCCGGGTCGTACTCAATGCCCGATGGTAGCCACCAGCACCGCCTTGATGGAGTGCATCCGGTTCTCCGCTTCGTCGAACACCACGGAGTGGGGTCCCCGGAACACCTCGTCCGTGACCTCCCGGATATCCACGCCCTTGTCCTTCCATTCCTTTGCCAGCTTGGTCTCAAAGTCGTGGAAAGAGGGCAGGCAGTGGAGATACAGCACGTTCCGGTTGCCGGTACGTTCCAGGGTCTGCTCCGTGACCCGGTAGGGCGTCAGGAGTCTGGCCCTCTCGGGAATCAGCGCCTCCTCGCCCATGGAAGCCCAGATGTCGCCATAGATCACATCCGCGCCGGTCAGCGTGCTTTCATCGCTGGTAATCTCAATAGTGGCTCCGGTCTCCTTCGCCACCTCCTGAACCTTCCGCAGGACGGCCTGATCCACGCCGTCAATCAGCTCCTGAGGGCCAAGACCCACAAAATGCATCCCCATCTTGGCGCAGCCGTACATCCAGGCGTAGCACATGTTGTTGCGCACATCGCCGGGGAACACTACCTTCACATCCTTTAAGGGCTTTGCGCAGTGCTCCTCAATGGTCATCATATCCGCTAAAATCTGAGTGGGATGGTCCGCGTCCGTCAGGCCGTTCCACACAGGCACGCCGGAATATTTCGCCAGATCCTCCACTACCTTCTGATCGAAGCCCCGGTACTCAATGCCGTCAAAAAACCGGCCCAGGACCTTTGCGGTGTCCTCCATGCTCTCCTTCTTGCCCATCTGGCTGCTGCCTGCATCCAGGTAGGTGACATGAGCGCCCTCCTGGGTTGCGGCCACCTCGAAGGAACACCGGGTCCGTGTGGAAGTCTTTTCAAAGAGCAGGACGATGTGCTTGCCCTTCAGGGCCGGATCGCAGATGCCGGCCCTGCGCTTCGCTTTCAGGGCGTGGCCCAGGTCCAGCAGATAACGGATCTCCTGGGGCGTAAGGTCCATCAGGGTCAGGAAGCTTTTGCCTTTCAGATTAATTGCCATAGATGTTCTCCTTATTGATTGATTTGTTGATTTGCGAACCCCAAAATCTGTGCAGGGGCGGGTATGGCGTCAACCCCCACGATGACCGGGATGCGCCGCGAGAGCGGGCGGACGGCGTCCGGCCCTACAGATCATCCCGGATAAAGGGCATGGACATGCACCTGGGCCCGCCGCGGCCCCTGCTGAGCTCGCTGCACGGGATGGTATGCACCGTGATCCCATTGTCCTCCAGGATGCGGTTGGTCACATAGTTGCGCTCATACACCACCACCTCGCCGGGGGCGATGGCCAGCGTGTTGCTGCCGTCGCTCCACTGCTCGCGGGCGGCGTCAATGGGGCTGTCGCTGCCGCATTTGATGAGCTTCACATCGTCCAGCTCCAGGTGCCGTTTCAGGATGTCCTCCAGTCTCCCCTGCTCCTCCTGGATGTGGACGTGCCCGTCCACCAGCTCCATCACAAACACCGTGATTTCATGGAGGATGTTGGGATGGACAGTGAACTTGTCCCGGTCCACCATGGTGAACACGGTGTCCAGATGCATGAAGCTGCGGGTTTTGGGAATATTGAAGGCTAAAATCTTCTTGAATGTCCTGCTGACGGACAGAACCGTGTGGGCAAACTTATCGATGCTGTCCTCCTGCGTCCGCTGGGAAATGCCTACGGCGATAACCTCCGGGGACAGGATCAGAATGTCCCCGCCCTCCAGGGAGCTGGTCTCGCCCCGGTCGTACCACTTGGGTGTGTCCTTATACACAGGATGGTACTTGAAAATAAATTTTCCGAACAGGGTCTCCCGGTTCCGGGTTACGGTGTGCATCCGGTGCAGGGATACCCCGGTGCCGATGGTGGCGAAGGGGTCCCGCGTGAAATACAGGTTGGGCATGGGGTCGATGAGGAACGGGTACTCATCCGACCGGAAGCTGAGATAGTCCGCCAGCTTCCCGGTCTCGAAGCCCCGTACATCGCTCTTGCGCACCCCGGCCATCATGGTATCCACCAAGCCGCCGTCGCTCATATCGGAGAAATATTCCTGCAAAATATCCCGGATGCGGTGGTTCTCCAGCCCCGCCTCGTCCAGGAACTGTTCCGTCAGCTCCCGCCGGATGCCCGGCTCGGCGATGGTCTCCTCCACCAGATCCCGCAGGTAGACCACTTCCGCCCCATTTTCCCGCAGACACTGCGCGAAGGCGTCATGCTCCGCCTGAGCCGCTTTCAGATAGGGGATGTCATCAAACAGCAGACGTTCCAGATATTCCGGCATCAGGTTTTCCAGCTCCCGTCCCGGGCGGTGGAGCATCACCTTCCGCAGCCGTCCGATCTCGCTGGTATTGTGCAGGCCGGTTTTCAGCCTTGCTTCCGTTGGCATCACACATCACTCCTTTACTGCCGTTAGGATTGCCAGATTTCTTTCTGGCATTCATGGTTTGCCGCAAAATGCCGCTCCTCAATTGTAAACCAAATATAAATTTTCAGTTGACAACAGAACCGTCATATGGTACAGTGTGGATACAAAAAGAAAGGAACATATTCACTATGGAACTGACCACCACAAAATTCCGCGTCAAGGATCTGACGTACATTGCGGTTTTCACCGCACTGCTCGCCGTTTGCGCCTGGATTGCCATTCCAACGCCGGTCCAGATTGATTTCACCCTGCAAACCATGGGGGTATTCCTGGCCGTAGGCGTCCTGGGCGGGAAACGGGGCACGCTGTCCATTCTGGCCTACCTCCTGCTGGGTCTGGTGGGCGCGCCGGTGTTTGCCGGCTTCAGCGGGGGAGCTGGAGCGCTTCTGACTCCCAGCGGCGGATATCTGGTAGGCTTTCTGTTTTCCGGACTCCTTATGTGGGGCATGGAGAAAACGCTGGGCAAGAAGAATTGGATTCTGTCCTTGAGTATGGTCTTGGGGCTGATTGTCTGCTACGCCTTCGGCACCGCCTGGTTCATGGTCGTCTACCCCATGGGCGGTGAAAGTGTGGGGCTGTGGACCGCCCTGTCCTGGTGCGTAATCCCCTACCTCCCCTTCGACGCCATGAAGATTGCCTTGGCCCTGCTGGTCTCTGTCCGTCTCCGTCCCCATGTCAAGTGAGCCAATCCTTCTCCGGCCTCACCATGGCATGTGCATGGCGTACTTCATCGGCCACGGCTATAGCGGCGGTTTTACTGCTCATATGGCCCGGCTGTTGGAGGCGCTGACGCCGGAAAGCCCGGTCTGCCTGACGGTAGGCACGGACGCGGTGTGCGGCCCCTGTCCCAATAACAGCGGCGGCTTATGCGACAAGCCGGAGCTTGTGGCCTCGTGGGATTGGAGGGTGCTGGAGCTGTGCGGGCTGACGGAGGGAGCTGTTCTCCCCTTTGGCGGTTTCACACAGCTTGTGGAGGACAAGATTCTGAAGCCGGGCCTGCGCTCCGGCATTTGCGGAAGCTGTCAGTGGGACAGCATCTGCGCCAGTCAACCCAGCCGCTGGGCGGCGCGGAAATAGGCGCGTGGATAAGAGGCAAGGAGAAAATCAAAAAAATTTCCTCTTTGCCTCTTTACAAATCCGCTGGAACGTGCTATACTGACATCAATTGAATAACTGCGCCAGCTGTAGCTGCGGAAGCGGCACATGGAATGGGGTGAGATTCCCCGCGAGTCGGTCACTGTGATGCCTCCAATAGAGAGGATCAGTCAGATACATGACAGTTTGGCGGCATTCTGCCGAAACCGGAACTGCGATTTCTGTTCGGCCTCACTGCAACCATGCAGGGAGGTTTTGTGCGTTCCGTGTGCGGCACGGAGCGCGTTTTTTATGTGCTCCACTGCGGTGTGTTTCCACCAGCGCCGATGGGGCGGCGTTGGGAAACAAATATTCAGCTCTCTTCCTAATTCGGCTCTGTATGAAAAGCCAGAGGGGTGTCCAGGTCTCAAGACCGCCTGGGCATCCTTTTGGTTTTTGCGGCCCTGCGGGGCCGCAAAGGACCGTTCCGCCCAACGGGTGGAAACGGGGGCATTCTTTTCCCTTGTGGGAAAAGAACCAAAAGCACCCTCAAGGGGGCGGACCCCCTTGAGAAGCCCCTGAATTACGGGGGTGTTGAATGGCCCTCCGACGATACCCTGTTTGCTTCTGTCCCAATACCTTCGTTGGTGTGCCGGTCTTCTGCGGCTACCCACAGGTTCTGCCGATAGATTTCGCTGCTGCGCCGCTTCTGGAATTGGTCTGCATCCATCGCCAGAACTGCAGCGCATCGACGAGCGCCAAATGGTAGACGCAGACGCCATCGGCGCAGCAGCGAAATCCTCCGGTAGAGCGCATCCGCAGACGCTTCGCCTGCTGGCGGCCCACAGCGCCCCGCAGGACAACCAGTCCCCCGAATCGTAGCGTAAAACAACAAATACATAAAGTATCGCCCTCTGGGCGATGCTCAGGGGATTCTCAAACCGTAGATTTGAGCGCGTTTTTGGTTACTTTTGCCGCGCGGCAAAAGTAACCGGGGGCGTCCGGGGGCGAGAAGCCCCCGGGCTGAAGGGCAGAAAGGACTCCCCCTTGCCGCTGGAAGCGGCAAAGAATCCTCTTGTCAATCGCCCCCAAACGCGGTATGATACTATCGCGCGATTACTCGCGACAGTATTGCAAAAAGGAAACGCCAATGTATAAGATATTTCTCATTGAGGACGATGCCGCCATCGCTGCGGCAGTCGTCTCCCACATCGCATCCTGGGGCTGGGAAGCCCGAAAAGCCAACGACCTCACCCGCGTGATGGAGGAATTCACCGCCTTCGCCCCCCACCTGGTCCTCCTTGACATCGGCCTCCCCTACCGCAACGGCTACCACTGGTGCTCTGAGATCCGCAAACTCAGCCAGGCCCCCATCATCTTCCTCTCCTCCGCCTCCGACAAAATGAATGTCGTCATGGCCATGAACATGGGCGGCGACGACTTCATCGCCAAACCCTTCGATCTGGAGGTACTGGCCGCCAAAATCCAGGCCCTCCTGCGCAGAACCTACGACTTCGGCGCGGCCGCCCCACTGCTGGGCTGTCGGGGCGCGGTGCTGGACACCGGCAACAACACCCTCCGCTATGCAGGCCAGACCCTGGAGCTCAGCCGGAACGAGTACCGCATCCTTCAGGTCCTCCTGGAACAGAAGGGCCGCACCGTTTCCCGCGATACCCTCATGCGCAAGCTGTGGGAGACTGACAGCTTCGTGGATGAGAACACCCTGACCGTCAACATGGCCCGCCTGCGGCGGAAGCTGGAGGGCGCCGGCCTGACAGATTTCATCCGCACCAAAAAGGGCCTGGGCTATCTGATTGAATCGTGAGGCGGCTTATGAGGATACTATGGGGATACATCAAAGGAAAATGCTGGCTGCTGGCGACACTGGGACTGTGTACCGGAATATTTGCCCTGGTGCTGAGCCTGTACGACCTTCCGGCGGAGGCGGCGGGCTACGCAGGACTGCTGTGCCTGATTGTCCTGGCGCTCTTCGGACTGCGGGACTTCCTGCGGTGGCGGCGGAAGGTATTGGAGCTGGAGAGCATCCAGGGACAGGCGGCGCTGCTGCTGCACATGCTGCCGGAGCCCCACGACCTGGAAGAGGCCGCCTACCGTGAACTGCTGTCGGAACTGAATGAGGACCGGCGGGCGGCGGTCTCCGCCCGCGACGCCCGCCTGCGGCAGAGCACCGATTATTACACCATGTGGGTCCACCAGATCAAAACCCCTATCGCCGCAATGAGACTGCTGCTTCAGGGCGATGAGTCCGAGCAAGGCCGCGCCCTGAGCGCGGAGCTGTTCCGGATTGAGCGCTATGTGGAGCTGGTACTCAGCTACCTGCGCCTGGACGGAGGCGCGTCGGACTACATGTTCCGTCAGGTGGACGTGGACGCCGTCCTGCGGCAGGCCGCACGGAAGTACGCCCCCCTGTTTATCCGGGGAAAGGTCTCTCTCGACCTGCGGGAGACAGGGCTGAGAGTCCTCAGCGATGAAAAATGGCTGCAATTGCTGCTTGAGCAGGTGCTGTCCAACGCGGTCAAGTACGCCCCCGGCGGACATGTGACGGTCCGCAGCGAGGGCGAGTACCTGCTGATCCAGGACGACGGCGTGGGAATCGCCCCAGAGGACCTGCCCCGGATCTTCGAGCGGGGCTTCACCGGCTACAACGGCAGAATGGACAAGCGGGCCACCGGAATCGGCCTGTATCTGTGCAGGGAAATCTGTGGAAAGCTGGGCCACACCATCCAGGTGGCCTCCGAACTGGGGAAAGGGACCTGCGTGACCATCGGACTGGCGCGGCCCTACCTGGAGGTGGAGTAACAGTCGAACCCATTGCGGCACAAAGACTCTACCGCTGGTCGGTTGACAAGGCCGGTATATTTCGCCTACACTGGACGCAAGGAGGTGCCAACCATGTATCAGATCGACAAAGAAAAATTCGGCACATTTCTCGTGCAGCTTCGAAAAGAAAAGAGTATGACCCAGAAGGAGCTGGCGGAACAGCTCTATGTATCCGACAAGGCGGTCAGCAAATGGGAGCGGGGCCTGAGCCTGCCGGACATCTCCCTGCTCCAGCCTATGGCGGAGATGCTGGGCGTCAGCGTGACGGAACTCCTCAGCGGGCGGACAATCCGGGAGGACCAGCCGCTGACGGTGGAGGAGGTGGAGCCCCTGGTCACCGGAGTCCTGACGCTGAACACCGAGGAGGCGGCGCAGCAGCGGGAACACCGCCGCCGGTGGGGAAAGCGGTTCCTTGCTTCCATCCTGGCCTTTGCGGTGGAGGTGTGGCTGCTCCGGAGGTCCGAGTGGATGTGGAACGACTGGGCGGTGTTTCCATGGCTGCCCACGCTGATGGCGCTGGGGTTCGGCGTACATCTGGTCTTCTTTTCCAAGGAGAAGCTGCCCGCTTTTTACGATCAGTACAAGCTGAATTTTGTCAGCGACGGCGCGTTCCGTCTCAACATGACGGGGGTATATTTCAACAACCGCAACTGGCCCCATATCCTCAACGCCATGCGGACCTGGGCCTGTGCGACCCTGGCGGGGTGGCTGCCCCTTTTCTGGCTGATCCGCCGGGCGGCCCTTCTGGTCCTGACGGAGGGACAGGCTTTGAGCATGGCGATGCTGGTGCTCACTTTGTTGATCCTTTTTGACGGACTGTTTATCCCCATAGTCGTAATCGGAAAAAAGTATGGATGATACAGGCGGCAGACTGGGAGCTCCCAGCCTGCCGCCTGCTTCGCTATTGCACAATCACGTTTTCCTGCCCCAGCGCACTGGTCAGCTCCTCGATCAGGGACTTGCCCAGCAGGCAGGTGGTCCCCATCCGCTTGCCGGTGTCGGAAAACACCAGCTTCGCCGGCGTACTGCCGGGGAACATGGCGATCACCCGGTTGATATGCCCCAGCGCCGGGTGCTCCATCGACGGCAGGCGCAGCCAAAGCACCTTCCCTTCCAGCACCTGGACGCCCGCCGCCGCCGGCTTCTCCTGGGCGGCGGACTGCGGGGGAGCCTCTCCGCCCCGCAGGGCGTACACCTCATCGCACAGAATCTGCGGCGGCTTCTCGTCCCGGACGGACAGCTTTCCCCGGATCAGCACCGCGTTCCCCGGAGTCAGCTGTCTCCCGAACCGCTCCACCGTCCGGCTGAAGCACAGCAGCTCAATGGACGACGTGTCGTCCTCTACCATAGCGTAGGCCATCAGCGTATTGTTCCGCGTGGTCCGCGTCCGGTAGCCGCTGACGATGCCCGCGACCGAAATGCGCTGCTCGTCCTGATAGAGGACCGGCCCGCCCTCCTGGGCGAAATCGTCGTTGATGGAGCCAATGCTGACCGCTCCGGCAGCCTTCGCCGCCGCCCGGTAAGCATTCATCGGATGGCCGGACAGATACATCCCTGTGACCTCCCGCTCCTGCCGCAGCCGCTCCTCCAGGGCGAACTCCGGCATTTCCGGCAGGCGGATGGTGACAGGCTGCCGCGCGGAGGAGGCCGACATGCCGAAAAAGTCCAGCTGGCCGTCCACGTTCTGCCGCCTGCTGTCAGCGATGGAGTCCAGCAGCTTGTCGCTGATATGCAGCAGCTGGCTGCGGTAGGCCCCCAGGCTGTCGAAGGCTCCCGCCCGGATGAGGTTCTCCAGGGCCCGCTTGTTGACGTCGCCGCCGTACATCCGCTGGCAGAAGTCCTGGAAGCTGGTAAAGTCCCCCTTGGCCTCCCGCTCCTTCACCACGCCCTGGATGAACCCGCGGCCAATATTTTTGATGGCTCCCAGCCCGAAACGGATGCCTCCCTCCTCCACTGTAAAGCTGTCCTTGGAGCGGTTCACGTCCGGCGGCAGCAGGGCGATGCCCATATCCCGGCATTCGCCGATATACGCCGTCACCTTATCCGTCACGTCCAGCACGCTGGTCAGCAGCGCGGCCATGTACTCCTTGGGGTAATAGTACTTGAACCACGCCGTCTGATAGGCCACCACCGCGTAGCAGACCGCGTGGGCCTTATTGAAGGCGTAGTTGGCAAAATCGTAAATTTCATCATAAATCGCCTGGGCGATGTCCTCCGGGATGCCGTTAGCAACGCAGCCCTTGATTCCCCGTTCCGGGTCGCCGTGGAGGAACGCCTCCTTCTCCCTGGCGATGTCCTTGGCCTTCTTCTTGCTCATGGCCCGCCGCACCATGTCGGCCTGTCCCAGAGAGTAGCCCGCCAGCTGCTGGAAGACCTGCATGACCTGCTCCTGATAGACGATGCAGCCGTAGGTGACGGACAAAATCGGCGTCAGGGACGGGTGCTTGTAGGTCACCAGGGACGGGTCGTGCTTGCAGGCGATGAACCGGGGTATGGACTCCATAGGTCCCGGCCGGAACAGCGCCACGATAGCCGTCAGATCTTCAATGGACTGGGGCTTCAGCCCCACGCACACCCCGGTCATCCCGGCGGACTCCATCTGGAACACACCGCTGGTCTTTCCCTGGGTGAGCATGTCGTAGACCGCCTGATCGTCCTCCGGGATGTCCTCCACCCTGAAATCGGGCTTCCGCCGCCGGACCATCTTCACCGCGTCGTCCAGCACTGTCAGGTTGCGAAGGCCCAAAAAGTCCATCTTCAGCAGCCCCAGCTCCTCCAGCGTCACCATGGTGTACTGGCAGACCACGGTCTCGTCGTTCTTCGCCAGTGGGACGTAGGTATACACCGGATTCTTGGTAATGACCACTCCGGCGGCATGGGTGGAGGCATGGCGGGGCATCCCCTCCAGCGCCTTGGCAGTGTCAATCAGCTTTTTGATCCTGGGGTCCTGGTCGTACATGTCCTTCAGCGCCTTGCTCAAGCGCAGGGCGTCATTCAGGGTGATGTGCAGCGCCCCTGGTCCGCTGGGCACTTGCTTGGCCACCAGGTCCACGTCGGCATAGGGCATATTCATCACCCGGCCCACGTCCCGGATGCTGTTCCGGGCGGCCATGGTGCCAAAGGTGACAATCTGCGCCACCCGGTCACCGCCGTACTTCCGGCGGACGTAATCCACCACCTCGTCCCGGCGGACGTCTCCGAAATCCAGGTCGATATCCGGCATGGACACCCGCTCAGGGTTCAGGAAACGCTCAAAGGTCAGATTGTACTTCATGGGGTCAACGTCCGTAATATAGAGGCAGTAGGCCACCATGGACCCCGCCGCGCTGCCGCGCCCCGGCCCCACGGGGATGTCATGAGTCCTGGCGTAGGCCACAAAGTCGGAGACGATGAGAAAATAGTCCAGGAATCCCATCGTTTCAATAACGCCCAGCTCATACTCCATCCGCTGATGATATTCCGGGTACTTTCCCTGATATCTCTGGGCAAAGCCCTTTTCGCACAGCATCTGAATATAGTTCTTGGACGTCCCGCCATCCGGCACCCTGAACTCCGGCAGGTGGTACTTGCCAAAGGTGAATTCCAGGTTGCACAGCTCCGCGACCCGCTGGGTGTTCTCAATGGCTCCCGGGTATTGGCTGAACAATTTCTCCATTTCCTCGGTGGAGCGGATATAGAAGTTCCGCGGCTCGTACCGCATCCGCTTCTCGTCCTCCACCAGCTTGCCGGTCTGGATGCACAGCAGGACGTCGTGGCTCTCCGCATCCTCCGGCGTCAGGTAGTGGCTGTCGTTGGTGCAGACCAGCGGGATGCCGGTCTCCTCGTGTATGCGCAGCAGCCCCTGGTTCACGACGGTCTGATCCCGGATGCCGTGGTCCTGGAGCTCCAGGTAGAACCCGTCCTCCCCAAAGATATCCCGCATCTCCAGGGCACAGCTTTTCGCGTTCTCGTACTCCCCGTTCATCAGCCGCTTGGGAATCTCCCCCGCCAGACAGGCGGATAGGGCGATCAGCCCGCCGCTATGCTGCCGCAGCAGCTCCATGTCAATCCGCGGCTTGATGTAGAAACCCTCCGTGAAGCCCTTGCTGACCATATAGCAGAGGTTTTTATACCCCTCCTCATTGCGGCACAGCAGGACCAGATGGCGGCTCTCCGCATCCAGGTCGTGGACCCGGTCGAACCGGGAGCGCCCCGGCGGCGTCATGTAGACCTCGCAGCCGATAATGGGCTTGACCCCTTCAGCCTTGCAGGAGCGGTAAAAGTCGATGGCCCCATACATGACCCCGTGGTCGGTGACCGCCACTGCGGTCTGACCCAGTTCCTTAATCCTTTTTGCCAGCCCATTGATTTTGCAAAAACCGTCCAGAAGGCTGTACTCTGTATGGACGTGGAGGTGGACAAATGACATCTGTTTTTCCTCTATCTTTCTTCACGCCTGCCGGCGTGAGGGGGAGTTGATTCTATTCGTAACCCCGGGCTCCCGCGCCCGGACGGCGGCCTGCTTTTCCCTTGTAGGAAAAGCAGGCAAAAGTACCCCAGAACCTACGGTTCTGGACTCCCTTCTCGGTGATGCCTCCGGCATGACCTCGGCGGGGGATTTTTCGGACCCTGGGCGGAGGTGAAGCGCTGCGCTGCCCCGTGAACAAAAGGTCCTACGGGCATCTGATCTGGTGGTCTGGCAATATTCCAACTCCGCCTGCCGGCCTGTTAAAGGGACAGAGCCATCAACGGGGGGTGTTCTGACGCTGGTCCTTTCCAAATCGTTAAATCTGGTGTAGGGGCGCAGCATGATTGGCGGCCCTTTCATAGCGCCCCCTATACCTCAACGCACTTCCCGCAAGCCAGATACCGCATCCTGGAAACCCGCTCCGCCAGATATGCAAACGCCTTGTCGCCCGTACAGTGACAGGTATAAAAATCCATGTCATACTTCCTCAGCTCTCCCGCAATCCCTTCCAGAACCTCCTCCGGCACCGTCTTCTTCGTTACAGGCACCCTCAAATGATACCCGCCCACACAGACATCCGGCTTATACGCCTTCGCCCGCTCCAGAATGTTCACCACGCCACAGTGCCCGCACCCCATTATGAGCGCGTTCCTCTCTCCAAAAATCATCAAATCCTGCTCATGAGCAAACATATCCCGCCCATTTTCATCATAAAGAGTGTCATTCGCCGCCGAATAATACCGCGAACAGTCCGCAACCGTAAAAAGCAGCAACTCCTCATCAATCCGGTACTCCCCATCCACCAGAACCACCTGCGGATGCTCCATCAGCTTCCGGTCCAGACCAACCGGCACCTTCACAAACCCCAGCGACTTGGAAAAATGCTTCTCAAATGCCCGCCGCTGGACATAAATCTTCGCGGTACGATTGACCTCCAGAAAAGCTGCCAGCGCACCTCCGTGGTCAAAATGTCCATGTGAGATAACTGCCGCATCCACCTGTCCCAGATCAATGCCCCGCTTCTCCGCGTTCTTCAGCAGCGTATCATCCGGCCCCAGGTCAAACAGCAGCCTGTGCTTCTCCGTCTCAATATACAGCGCCAGTCCGTGGACCGGCGTCAGTTCACAGTCCGACTTGTTCTCCACCAGCGCAGTGATCCTCATGCCTGTTCCCCCCTTTTATGCCCTGCTCAGCTCCACCAGCTTCCGCAGCCGGTGGTTCAGACAGCTCTTTGTAATCGGCGGCTCAAACTCCTCCGCAAGCTGGCTCAGCGTCAGCTCCGGATATGTCTCCCGCAAAATGATGGTCTCCTTCAGCTGCGCCGTCAGCCCCTCCACCCTGTCCAGCTCGTACAGCCGCCGGATGGCCTCCAGCTGCTCCTGCGCCGCATTGACCGCTTTATCCAGGTTCGCCGCCTCGCAGTTCACCTGACGGTTTACGCCGTTGCGCAGATTCTTTTCCGCCCGTGCGTCCATCAGGGCCGCCGCCGACCTGCCTGCACCCATCAAAGTCAGAAGCTCCGCAATCTGCTCCCCACTCTTGAAGTAAGTCACCTGACACCCGCCCCGGACAGCCTGTCCCGGCTGACGGCCCATGTCCGTCAGCAGCGCCAGCATCTCCCGGCTGGCCTGGGCGTGGCTGGTTACCAGCTCCAGGTGGTACCGCTTCGACGGCTCCGTCACGCTGCCGCCCGCCAGGAACGCTCCACGCAGGAACGCAGCCCGGCAGCAGTCGTCCTCCAGCAACCCGAAGTTGATATGCAGAACCGGGCTCTGCCGGGAATCAAATCCAAACGCGTCAATCATCTTACCGATCTTCTCCCGGTTGTTCAGCTGGAAAACATATTTCCGCTCTCCCTCCCCCGGCAAACGGTCGAAGGCCAGCCCGAACGCCCGCCCCAGCAGAGCCGGAAGCCGCCGGGCAAACGCCTCGCTCTCTGTAATCAGCCGCACCTCATGGGTGGAAAATGTGTTTCCATACAGCAGCGCTCCATAAACCTCCGCCCGGATGCAGCAGAGCGGGTCCAGGGCAATTTCACACAATTCACTTTTGACATCGCTGGAAAAAGACATTGTCGTTTACTCCATTTACTTCTCTTCCGTACGGCCCAACAGATAATCTACACTGACCTCAAAATGATCTGCCAGCGCACATAAGTTCTCTACATTCGGAAAATTATCGCCTGCTTCAAATTTTTGATAATGCCGTTCTCCAATTCCTGTAGCCTCGCTTACTTGTACCTGTGTCTCTCCCCGCTCTTTGCGCAATTGACGCAGCCGTGCCTTGAAAAAATCCTTTGTAACCATAAAGCACCCCTTGATATGTAGAAATCTACGTGTTAGTATACAGGCAGAAGACGCAGAAATCTACGTCCACTTCAAACGAATACATACTGCTTTACCTCTCGTCTGTACGGCCCGCCAAATAATCAATCGTCACGCCAAAATGGTCAGCTAAAGCGCAGCAATACTCCAATCCTGGCAGGCTTTCTCCTGCTTCCAGCTTCTGATAATACCGGCCAGTTGTTCCTATCGCCTGTGCAACCTGAACCTGCGTTTCCTTCGTTTCTTTCCGAAGTTCACGCAGTCTTTTCTTAAAAAGTTCATTAAGCGCCATAATTACCCCTTGACATACCCTATAGTTCGTGTTACACTTACAGTATACACCCTATAGTTCGTGTTTTCAACATCTAAAAAGAAAGGAACAAATTGAAATGACAGACTTTACTCGCTGGCTGTACGCCAACTACATCAAGCCCCACATTGAACACCAGGACCGCACCGGATATGAGCAGCCTCTTGACGTGCTTGCCATAGACCTGATGCCCGAACAGCGCCGGGACATTGAACGCTTGCTGGAGTTCTACGCCGTCAACGCCTTCCTGCTGGGCCTACGCACCGGCGCGGGACTCAGCACCGCCTGTCAAAACTGACGGCCATCCATTTCTGAGGCGCAATCCTCAAAATCGCAGAATCCATGTAGGGGCGAGCATTGCTCGCCCGCAAACCAAAGGGCAGAACCGCGGCAGCGGCAACACGAATCAACAGGGATGGGGACCGTCATTGTGCCTGCGGCCCAATGACCGGTCCCGGCAGACCTGCGGTCTGCCCCGCTCACTCCGTCCGGTACCGCCCCAGTCCGGCGATGCGGACGCTCCTCTGGGCGTGCAGCTCCAGCAGCGCGGCGGCCAGCAGCTCGGGGTCATGGCGCACATACCCGTCCCGCACCATGGACACCGGGCGGCTGACCAGCTCGACCCCCAGCTCCGCGCAGGCGTTCTTATCAAACCGCAGCGGCTCCGCGCCCTCCTGGGCGTAGCGGGCGGTAATGTCCGCCGGAATGGTGGCGGAGTTCACCAGACACAAATGGAACAGCCCCGGCAGGGAATGCTCGAAGACAGCCCGGATGTGGTCCGAATTGGTGTATCCCTCCGTCTCCCCCTCCTGGGTCATGACATTGCCGATGTAAATTTTCAAAGCGGACGACTCCGCGATGGTCTCCGCCACGCCCTCCACCAGCAAATTGGGAATGATGCTGGTATACAGGCTCCCCGGCCCCAGCAGGATCATGTCCGCCTCGCGGATGGCCTCCAGGGCCGACTCCACGGCTGGCGGACACTCCGGCAGCAGCCGCACCCGCCGGACCCGGCAGTCCTCCCGCTTCTTGCAGTAGAAAATCTTGGACTCCCCCAGCACCCGCGCTCCGTTCTCCAGCTCGGCCTCCAGCTGTACGTTGGCGTTGGTCACCGGGATTACCCGGCCTGTGATGGCCAGAACCTGACTCATGCGGCTGACCGCCTCATTGAAGTTTCCGCCGGAGATGCCGTTGAGGGCCGCCAGAAACAGGTTGCCGAAGCTCTGTCCCCGCAGCGAACCCTCGGTGAACCGGTAGTGCAGCAGCTCGCCCATCAAGGGCTCCACATTCGCCAGCGCCTCCAGACAGTTGCGCACGTCCCCCGGCGGCAGCATCCCCAACTCCTGCCGCAGCACGCCGGAGCCGCCCCCGTCGTCCGCCACCGTGACGATGGCGGTCAGGTTGTTGGTGTGTCGTTTCAGGCCCCGCAGCATAGTGGACAGCCCAGTTCCGCCGCCGATGGCCGCAATTTTCGGCCCCTTCCCGCTGGGACCGCGATATAATGTCGTTTCACTCATAGTAATCCTATCTGTCAGCGGTCGTATGATTGGAATATGTGCTCCACGTCGGTTCATAATCCGCAGTTGCCTGATCGCCCCACATATCCCAACCATCCCGGTTCCCTCTTGCAAAAATCTCTAAAAAAGGCGCAGACGAGCAGCTCTCAATCAATGAGCAGAATTCATCCGGCTTTCTTGAATGTTCACGCTTTATTGCCCGGATAAGATTGACCTGCGACCTGCCCGCAGCCAAAGTCCTGTTTTTATCCCCTCTTATTCCAAACAAAAGCATTTCTGTTACATTTCGGAAATAAAATCCAACGCCTCTACCATCCGGCATACCATCCTTTCTGACTTTTTCCCAGATGATATTGGTCTTATATTCAAATCCCCATGCTTTCATTACCTCCAGCCCTTCCGGCAGCAGGGCATTGGGAACCCACAAATACAGGTGGCACTTTTCATCTGCAACCTCTGAAACCGGCAATGCCTTGATCTCATCCAGCTGCATTGTGCGGTATCTGGACAACCGCTTGTGCTCAGGAGCTACTTTGCCTGTTCGGTTCTGAAACTGCCAAGGAGGATCCGCATAAATCGTTTTATATTTCTGTCCAGCTGTATATTGTCTGAAATCCCCAATCGTCCTTTCCAATTCTGTCTTTGTCACAATCCATACCCCTCTACACAAGACTTTTTTATACCGACAGCCAGGATTGGGCACCCTCCATTTCTGCGGGATTTCAGCCTGTACTCCAGCTTTCCCATCCAAGTTGTGCTGGCTCCATATTTTGCCATCAGCAGCTTTCCGTTCTGATCCTGCACTTCCCGAAAAATGTCGTTCAGCTCTCTTGACCTGGTCACAATAACTCCAGCTTCAATGAGGCCACAGTCAAAATACGTCCGCATTGCCAGCAGGTCACGATCAAACGTCTGATCTTTACTGTTCCACTCCAGATCAAAAGCAACTTTTCCTTTTAAGAAATCGATATTGTGACCATCAATGTACCCCGTGATTATTTTTTCATCGTACGGCTCATCCGCAAAGCGCCCTCTCTGGTTTGTCCGCCTGGGATACATTTTTACAAGCAAATCCCCCGTAATCCTAATTTCACGCCACCCCAAAGGGTATAAAGCATCATCGAATTTTTTCGGAATTGCTGTCTCATTTCCCCCTGCGGCCTTTAAATCCTCAATAGAAATAGAGATGCTCTCCAAGCAGTCCTGTATTTCATTCCACTCCTCCGGAAATGCGCCGTACAATATTTCCAGAGCGTGACCATAATTTTGAAACTCAAATTTATTGAACAAATGATTCCGTATATATCTGCCCGTATCGTTCACTTTCCTATCCCCTTGAACCGTCCTGATTTTATGACCGCGTCATATCCCGGTGATTTTCCGTTACCTGATACCCCAGGGAATTGATATACTCCGCCAGTGCGTGGGTCACCGCCACAGAACGGTGGTGGCCGCCAGTGCAGCCGATGGCCACCACCAGCACTGTCTTCCCCTCCTCCCGGTACAGCGGCAGCACGAACCGCAGCAGCTCCCGCAGCTTCTCCAGAAACTGCTCCGTCTCCCGGAAGGACAGCACATAGTCCCGCACCTCCTGGTCCAGCCCGGTCTTGGGCCGCAACGCGTCAATATAGAAGGGGTTTGGCATGAACCGCACATCGAACACCAGATCCGCCTCCAGCGGCAGCCCGTGCTTGAACCCGAAGGACACCAGACTCACCAGCAGCTCCCCCGCCTGGCGGCTCCCGCCGAACAGCCGCAGCAGCTCCCCCCGCAGCCGCGCGGTGGAGTAGTTGGTGGAATCGATCACAATATCCGCCTGGGCCCGGACCGGGGCCATGAGCGCGATCTCCTGGTCCACGGCCTCCTCCAGAGATGCCGCCTTATCCTGCAAGGGATGGATGCGGCGGGTCTCCTTATACCGCTTGATAATAGCCCCCACACCGGCCTCCAGATACAGCAGTTTGCAGTCGTACTCCCGCTGCCGCAGAATTTCCAGCACCTCCAGGAACTCGTCGAAGCTGTCCGCCGTACGCACGTCATAAACAAGAGCCACCCGGCTGTACCGCCCGCTGCCCCCGGCGCAGAACTCCGCGAATTTCAGGATCATGCCCGCAGGCATGTTGTCCACGATATAGAAGCCAGCGTCCTCCAGAAAGGAGGCCGCTTTACTTTTTCCCCCGCCGGACAGTCCGGAAATAATCAGAATCTTCATTTTCTCTCTCCCCCGTCCCTCACGGAACCATCCTGACCTCTGGCTCCAGCTCCACGCCGGTCCGCTCCCGGACAACCCGCCGGACCTCGCCAATCAACGCCAGTACATCAGCGCAGGAGGCTCCCCCAGCGTTGATGATGAAACCGGCGTGCTTCTCCGATACCTGGGCTCCGCCCACGCGGAAGCCCTTCAATCCGCACTGCTCGATCAATCCCCCGGCAAAATAGCCCTCGGGCCGCTTGAAGGTGCTCCCGGCGCTGGGATATTCCAGCGGCTGCTTCTCCCGGCGGCGGCGGCTGAGATCGTCCATCACCGCCCGGATGACCTCCGGGGCCTCCGGCTCCAGCAGCAGCTCCGCCTCCAACACCGCGCCCCGCTTCCCGCTGAACAGGCTGCGGCGGTAGCCCAGGTCCAGCTCCTCCACAGCCACCCGTCTGACGCCCTCCCCCGGAAACCAGGCCGTCACAGCAGAAAGCGCCTGCTTCATCTCACCGCCATACGCCCCCGCGTTCATGCATACCGCCCCGCCCAAGGTCCCCGGGATGCCGTGGGCGAACGCCAGACCGCCCAGGCCCTCCCGCATGGCAAAGGACGCCAACCTCGCCAAAGTCAGCCCCGCCCCAGCGCGAATGGTCCTTTCACCGGTGCGCTCCACCCAGTCCATCCGTCCGGTATGGACCGCCAGAAGGTCAATCCCTTCATCCGCCGCCAGGAGGTTGGACCCGTTGCCCAGCAGCAATACCGGCCAACCCTGCGCCTCCGCCAGCTCCAGCAGCGCGGCGCACGCCCGCGCCGAGTCCGGGCGGGCCATCCGGCGGACCGGACCTCCCAGACGGAAGGTGGTGTGCTTCGCCATGGGTTCCTCCTTCAGAACTTCCATATCCGGAAACTCCTGCTCAATAACAGCGTCAAAGCGGTCAAACCAAGGCATAGAAAAAACTCCTTCAATCATAAAGCATCAAGCAAAACGAAGTTTTGCGCAAAAAGTGTTTCTTTTGATACTTTTCTTTATCCATAAAGAAAAGTATCACTGCCTCACAGCCCCAGCAGCGCCGCTCCAATAATCCCGGCATCGTTGCCCAGCTTCGCCCTGACGATGCGGGTATGGCGGTCGGCCTCCCGGCCGAAGCACTGCTCCAGCACCATGCTTTGCAGCGGAAGCAGCAGGTCCTCGTCCTGGGCCTGACTGACGCCGCCGCCCAGGGCGATGACTTCCGGCTGGAAGATGTTCACATAGTTCGCCAGCCCATCGGCCAGATATCTCAGGTACTGCTCAATCACCGCCTGCGCCGCGGAATCCCCCTGATGCTTCGCCTCAAAGGCGGTCCGGCCATCCACCCGGCTCAGGTCGCCGCCTACCATGTCCCACATGATGGACCCCTTATCCCGGTCCATGGCGGCCACGGTCTGGCGGATGAGCGCATTCGCGGAGGCGTAGCGCTCCCAGCATCCCTTCCGGCCGCAGGTACACTGCTCGCCGCCGTGGACCAGCACAATGTGTCCGCCCTCTCCGGCACAGCCGTTGATGCCTGTATGAATCCTGCCATTAAGGATGATGCCGGTGCCGATGCCGGTACCCAGCGTCACCAGAATCAGGCTCTCAATGTCCTTGTCCTCATAGTGGTAGTACTCCCCCAATGCGGCGCAGTCCGCGTCGTTTCCCAAATGGACGGGCACATCCGCCCAGCGGCGGTGGAACATCTCCGCCACCGGCATGAACTTGATGGGAATGTTCACTGTCCTGATGACCACGCCCCGCTTGTCGTCCACCGGACCAGGGAATCCCATGCCCACAGAGGCAATCCGCTCCTTGGGAACATTGTTCTCCTCCGCCAGGGCGATGGCCATGTCCGCCAGGGTCTCCCCCATCTGCTCCATGGAGGCAAACTGCAGGGGCTGCTTCCTGGCAGCGGCGATGTGATAATTCTCGTCCACCAGCCCCGCCTTCAGGTTGGTGCCGCCGATATCGATACCGATATAATACATCCTATTGTCTCCTCATCCAAAATGTGTTCTTTTTGTGAGAACGGAATCAGTCCAGGTTGTTCAAGCCCTCATACAGCTCATGGAAGGACTTCTCCCGGTCACATCTGCCGTAAGAAAATCCTTTGTCCTCCCCGAACTCCAGCAGGAAACATTTTGCCAGCTCCTCCACCGTTATTTCCAGCGCAGTAAAAAACTCGGTGTAAGCAAAATCCCTGGCCGGTGTGCCCTCCTCAAAATGGCTGGTAATCAGCGATTCCGTCACCTGATCCAGCGGATACATTTTCAGATGCATCAGCTCGTGTACGATGACCTCCTCCAGATTCTCCTGCTTGGGATTTGCGGCGTTCAGCAGCAGAATCGCCTTCCGGTCCGTGCAGTCGATCTTGATATCGCCGGTCTTGCGCCACTCCGGGTCCTCCACAAACCGCAGCTGAACGTCCCAGCCGGGCACGACGCGAAGCTTCCTGCAATATTTTTCCAACAGCTGTTGGCACTTATCTCTATCCGTCATACTCTCCCCCATGTCCTCAATTATCTCCCTGGGCAATGCGCTCCAGCTCATCCGCCAGCTGCTGCGCGGCGTTGAAGCCGTACTTCTTGTGGCGGTTGTTCATGGCCGCCACCTCCACGATGGTGGCCAGATTCCGCCCCGGCTGGACCGGGATGGTCACAATAGGTATCTCAATCCCAAGAATATCCACCTTCTCCTCATCCAAACCAAAGCGGTCATAGAACTTATCCTCCCGCCAGCGCTCCAGATGCACCACCAGATCCACCTGAGCTTCCGGCTTGACCGCGCTCATGCCCAGAAGTTGCTGCACATCCACCACGCCGATGCCCCGCAGCTCAATATAGTGCCGGATCAGCTCAGGCGCTCTGCCGTAGAGCTGGTCCGCCACCCGGCGGATGTCCACCGCATCGTCCGCCACCAGCCGGTGTCCGCGCTTGATGAGCTCAATAGCCGTCTCGCTCTTGCCCACGCCGCTGTCGCCGGTAATCAGGACGCCCTCGCCGTAGATGTCCAGCAGGCCGCCATGCCGGGTAATTGTGGGAGCCAGCGTGTGGGTCAGGTATTCGATGACCTTGGTGGTAAACGCCACCGTAGTGTCCGCCGTATGCAGCAGGGTGCGCTGATGCCTCCGAGCCATTGACAGGCACTCCGGGTATATATCCAGGTCCCGGGAAACCACAAGCGCCGGAATATCGTACTCAAAGAGCCTGGAAAAGCTCTTCGCCCGCCGCTCCGAGTCCACGCTCTCCAGCATCTTCGTCTCCGCCATGCCGATGACCTGCAGGCGCCGGGAATCAAAATAGTCAAAAAAGCCCACCAGCTGCAGGCCCGGCCGGTTGACATCCTTGATGCCCACCAGGGCCGTGTCATAGTCGGCCCCCCGGTTCACCACCGCCAGCTCCAGGTGCTCCACCAGCTCGGAGAGCTTGACGCCGCCCTTCATCTCATCCTGTTGGATCATGTCGATCTCCTCCGTTTCCCACGGGGACGGTTCGCCCCGGTGTTTCGATTGGTATGATAAGCTAATTATAGTATAAATGGGGCGGCTTGACAAGTAGATGAAAAAGTTTTCGGAAAATCAAAATTTATACTTGCATTTTGTGTCAAACTCTGCTATCATATGAACCGGTGCATTTCATACCACCCAAGATTTTTGAACAGCAAGGAGGTGCAACGGATGGCAAAGTGTCAATTCTGTGACAAGGGCGTGACCTTTGGGATCAAGGTCTCCCACTCCCACAGGCGGTCTAACCGCACGTGGAAACCCAATGTCAAGCGTGTCAAGGCGATCGTCGATGGTACGCCCCGCCATGTCTATGTTTGTACCCGGTGTCTGCGTTCCGGTAAAGTCACCAGAGCTGTCTGACATAAAAAAGGTCCGCGCCTGAGGCGCGGACCTTTTTTATTGTCCCGGATGGCGCTCCGTTTCTGAACGGCGTCAGAACCCGCCGTTCGCCCTTTTCTGACCGAACAGCTCCGGCAGCAGATCCTCCGTCTCCGGATACATGAGGAACCCCGCTCCCGCGCCGATGTCCTGCCCCAGCTGAATCTTCCTGCGGAGGGTCCCGGCATCGTCATAGAGGACAAACCGGCTTTCATTGTTCTCTGTGATGGTAAAGTACCGGGCGCACAGATCCCCGGAGTAGAACACCGTCGGATTCCGCCGCTCCAGCAGCTCCGACAGCTCGCCGGCCTCCATGGGCGTCCCCTCCCCCGTGGGACAGGGCAGCGGGAACCGCATCCGCAGCCGCTGGAGATCCAGCGCCAGCCGCTGGCGGCCATACATACGGGCGCACTCCTCCAGCCGCTGGCGCAGGCTCCCGCCGGACAAAGCCGTGCAGACCATCACCGCCGCCTGGGGGACGCGCTGGCCGTACGCCTCCGGCACATACAGCCGCTTGTTGTTGCGCCCCAGTACGTTCCCTAGGGCCTCCAGAAAGGCGGTGCGGTCCGGGCTGGGTGGCTGCTCGAAATCCGCCACCACCCCGCCATAGCCACGGTTGCCGCACTCCCGCCATATATCCCGGCAAAGGGCGGGCGCATCCCGGATGGCCCCGCAGTCCCAGTCCCCCAGGACCATCAGCCCGCCCCGGGTCCGGGCCAGAAGGTTTTGTCGGGCCAGCCGTCCATCCGGCCCCACCCGGTAGGCCACATGGGCCAGCCGTTCCGTATAGCGGGCGGCCTCCCGCAGCTTGTCAGGCGTGACGGCCAAAAAGAGTTGCACAGGCAGTTCCCCCTTGTGAAATCAAATCAACTGTGATATAGTATTCTCCGGAAGCGCCGGCGCGTACCGGCTCTTCCCTATATTTATGCGGCCAAGGAGGAGCCTATGCCTATGATCCCCGACCGGCTGTTCCAGCGTTATACCGACCTCACGCCCCAGCTGCTGCGGCAATTGGAGATCCGCCTGCTGCTGTGCGACCTGGACTATACCCTGGCCCCCCGCTCGGTGGCGGAGCCCGATGGAGAGCTCCGCGCCTGGCTGGATGGGTGCAGAAAGGCCGGGGTCACTGTGATGATCCTCTCCAACAACCGCTCCTCCCGCCGGGTGGAGACGTTCTGCGGGGAGCTGGGCATCCGGTATGTGGGCCACGCCGGAAAGCCCTCCACGCGGGGATACCGGGAAGCCATGGCCCAGGCGGGCGAGAACGCCGCGCACACCGCCATGCTGGGCGACAAGCTGCTCACCGACGTGCTGGGCGCGAAGCGGAGCGGGGTATTGGCGCTGATGGTGGAGCCGCTGGGAGGCCCCGTGGGGGCATGGAACCACGTTCTCCACGCCTTGCAGAGCCCCTTCAAATGGATCGCGAAAAGGAGATGCAGGAAAACATGAGCAGATTTTCTAAGATCGCCGGGAAGCTGGACGCATATGGTCTGGACGCCATGATGATTACCAGTATGCCCAACCGCCTCTACGCCGCCGGCTTCAAGTCCAGCGCCGGCATGGTGATCGTCACCCGGACAAAGAACTATTTCTTCACCGACACCCGCTACATCGAAGCCGCCCAGAAGAAAATCACCGACGCGGTCATCCGTATGAACACCAACGACGTCACCATGACGGACCTGGCCAACGAGGTCATCCGGGAGCACAGCATCCAGAAGCTGGGCTTCGAGGAGCAGACCACCACCGTATCCGCCTACAACGATTGGCAGAAGAAGCTGGAATGCAAGGAGCTGGTCCCCGCCGCCGGCCTGCTCACAGAGCTGCGTAAGGTGAAGGATGAGGAGGAGGTCAAATCCATGATCGCCGCCCAGCGCATCGCTGAGAAGGCCCTCAAGGAAGCGCTGGAGTTCATCAAGCCGGGTACGACGGAGAAGGAAATTTCCGCGTACCTCCAGTACCGGATGCTGTTCCACGGCGCGGAGAAGATGTCCTTTGAGCCCATCGTGGTCAGCGGCGCCAACAGCAGTATGCCCCATGGCGTTCCCAGCGGCAAGAAGGTGGAGGACGGCGATTTCATCACCATGGACTTCGGCTGCGTCTACGACGGCTACTGCTCCGACATGACCCGGACCGTGGCGGTGGGCCATGTCACCGGGGAGATGGAGAAGGTCTACTATACCGTGCTGGAGGCCCAGAAAGCGGGCATCGCCGCCGCCAGGGCCGGTGTCACCGGCAAGAGCGTCCACGAGGCCGCCGCAAAGGTCATCGCCGATGCGGGTTACGGCGAGTATTTTGGCCACGGCTTTGGCCACAGCCTGGGCGTGGAGATCCATGAGGACCCCAGGTTCTCTCTCCTGAACAACAAGCCCATCCCCGCAGGCGCGGTGATGTCCGCAGAGCCGGGCATCTACATCCCTGGCAAGTTTGGCGTCCGTATCGAAGACGTTATCATTATCCGGGAGGACGGCGCGGAAGACATCATGGAAGCGCCCCATGAGCTGATTGTCCTCAAGTAAAAGAGAGGGAGAACTGCATGAAGGCGAAAACCAGACACATCATCCTCCTTGCGGCATTGGCGTTTGGCGCTGTCTGGGATTATCTGTGTCTGGCGGGCGCACTTCCCATTGGCATGTGGCCGTTTTCAACTGGCGTCATCTGCATCGGAAGCCTTGTTACACAGCTCCCTCTGCTGTTTCCGTCAACTGCCTCAAAGGAAGAACCTCCCGGGCATACAAATACGGAATCTCTCAGAAAAAGAGACCGTATCTTCGCCGGTATATTGGTCGGGCTCGCAGTTATATGGATCATCGCCACGGTCATGTGCCTTCTTGAATCCTGACATCGCAAAAGTCCCTGGAAGCAAACCGCCTCCAGGGACTTTCCCTATTTTCCAAACACCCTCGCCGCCACTTTCGCGGACTGCGCGGCGTCCTTGGTATAGAAGTCCGCGCCGATTTTATCCGCAAACTCCTGGGTCACCACTGCGCCGCCCACCATCACCTTGCAGGGCGCTCCCGCCTCCCGGAGGGCGCGGATGGTCACTGCAATGTTCTGAGCCGTGGTGGTCATCAGCGAACTGAGGCCCACCAGCGGGGCCTGCGTCTCCAGGGCGGCCTTCACGACAGCCTCCGGCTCCACGTCCCGGCCCAGGTCGATGACCCGGTAGCCATAGTTCTCCAGCAGCATTTTCACGATGTTCTTTCCGATGTCGTGGACGTCGTTCTTCACGGTAGCCAGAAGAATGGTCCCCTTGTCCCCCGCCCCCTGGGGCAGGCGTGTACGCACCACGTCAAAAGCCGCCTGCACCGCGCCGGCGGAGGCCATCAGCTGGGGCAGAAACAGACTCCCCCGCTCGTACCTCTCCCCCACCGTGTCCAGGGCCGGGATGATATGCCCGTTGATGACCTCCAGCGGCAGCTCCCTCTCCAGCAGGGCCTCCGCCGCCGCCGGGACGCCGGAGCGCTGCCCCATGACAATCAGCGTCTCCAGGGGCATATCCGAGCCGCCCACGGATTGACAGGCCCCGCCAATGATCCGGAACCGGTCGATATACGCCCCGCAGCCCTCGTCCGCGCCCGTCAGCGCCTTCATTGCCGCCAGCGTGTCCATCATCCGGGAAGAGCCAGTGTTGATAATCGCCACATTCAGTCCCGCTGCCAGACATGCCGCCAGATAAGCCTGATTCAGCTCGTCCCGTCCCGGCAGGCCGTAGCTGACGTTGGACACGCCCAGCACCGTCTTGTACCCCGCCTGCCGTACCAGCCGGATGGCCTCCGGCGTCGCCAGAGCGTCCTTCTGGCTCACGGACGCCGCCAGAGCCAGGCAGTCAATCCAGATATCCTCCTGCTGGACCCCGGCCTTCTCCGCCGCCCGCGCGACATGCAGGGCGGTATCCCGGCGGTCCTCCGCCCTGGGGCTGATGCCGTTTCCGTCCAAGGCCAGCACAATCAATCCCGTACCGTACTTCGCCGCCAGGGGCAGCATGGCCTCCATGCTCTCCTGTCCGCCGTTGACGGAGTTGAGCACCGGTCTCCCCCGGCAGACCCGCAGGGCTTTCTCCAGGGCGGCCGGATTGGAGCAGTCAATCACCAGCGGCAGCGGGGACACCTTCTGGATTGCCAGCACCAGGGCGGGCAAAGCCTCCATATCGTCGATGTCCGGCAGGCCAACGTTCACCACCAGAAAGTCCGCGCCCTCCCGCTCCTGCCAGACCGCCGCTTCGGCGGCAGCCTCCCAGTCCCTGGCATACAGGGCGTCCTTCATCTTTTGGCGGCCTGTGGGGTTCATGCGCTCTCCCACTGTTGCAATGGAGTCGTTTGCCAGCTCCACCACGCCCTGCCAGCCGCACAGTCGGTTGACCCCATCTCTCCGCCGTGGTTTAACCGTACCCTCCCGCCGGTCCAACAGGTTCCGCAGCGCCTGAATATGTGCCGGACCAGTACCGCAGCAGCCGCCTAAAACAGCCGCGCCGTCCTCAAGGAACCGCTCCGCCCAACAGGCGAATTCCTCCGGCTCCACGTCGTAAACCGTTTCGCCGTCCACCAAACGGGGCAGTCCGGCGTTGGGCTGGATCATAACAGGCAGGTGGGTGTTCCGCAAAATCTCCCGCAAGACAGGCCGCAGCTCCTTGGGGCCCGCAGAGCAGTTGACGCCGACCGCAGCGGCTCCCAACGATGTCAGCGTCACCGCCGCCGCAGCGGGGTCCACACCCAGGAACGTCCGCCCGTCCTCTCCGAAGGTCATTGTAACGAATACCGGCAGGCTGGTCCGCTCCTTTGCCGCCAGCAGGGCCGCTTTGGCCTCCAGCAGGTCGCTCATGGTCTCGATGAGGACCAGATCCGCCCCGGCGGCGGCCCCGGCCTCCATGATTTCAGCGAACATGGCGTAGGCTTCATCAAAGGTCACATCCCCGAAGGGCTCAAGCAGCGCACCCAGCGGGCCGACATCCAAGGCGGTATAGCGTTCCGGGCCTGCGGCCCGGCGGGCGATGGCGACGCCTGCGGCGACATAGGGGACAGGGTCCTCCCCCAGCTTGCGGCGGCTGGCTCCGAAGGTGTTGGCAGTGATGATGTCCGCTCCCGCCGCCGCGTATGCAGTGTGGACTTTTTCCACTGCCGCAGGATTGGTGAGGTTCATCCTCTCCGGCGGGGTCCCCGCCGGGAGACCGGCCCTTTGCAGCATGGTGCCCATTCCCCCGTCGAAGAGGTATATTTTCGTGAGGTCAAGCATGGAGACTCCTTTCTTTGCCGCCTCCGGCGGCAAGTGGGTATTGTTTCTATTCGACAGCCCGGGCTTACGCAGCCCGGACCCGCACCTACTTTTGCTTCGCGGCAAAAGCAGGCAAAAACGCGCTCAAACCTGCGGTTTGAGAATCCCTTAAGCATCGCCCGGAGGGCGATACTTTATGCTTTGTTCAGTTTACGCTACGATCTGGGAGATTGGCTGTTCTGCGGGATGCTGTGGGCCGCCAGCGGGCGAAGCTCCTGCGGATACGCTCTACCGGAAAATTTCGCTGCTGCGCCGACAGCGCCTGCCTGTTTTCCGGTGTCGAAATCTGTTCTGGTCTGATCGCCCATGCAGGGGCGCACATTGAAGGGCTGCTGCGAAACATCGGCGGTGGGCGGCGCCCGCAGGGGCGGATACCATCCGCCCCTGCACGGACTGCTCTCCTGGCGATAAGGCTCAGTCATCAACCGACATTGTCTTACAGCCAACGAACATCTCAGCAATATTGCTGATGCACTACCGTCCAGCAGCGCCCCGCCCCCGATAGAACCTGTGGATCGCCGCAGAAGTCCGGCGCATCAATGAGAGCATCGAGTCAGAACTAACCAAAGCCTCGTCAGAGGGAAATTAATCCCCACCATTCAGGGGATTCTCAAAGGGGAACACCCCTTTGCTTTTGCTGCTTTTCCCACGAGAGAAAAGCAGGCCCCTGCCCGCTGGGGAAAAAGGAAGCGGCGTCCCCCGCAGGGGACGCCGCGCAGACAAGCTATCTATCAGCCCTGCTCCCGCATCTTGGCGAAGCAGTCACTGCAATAAACAGGCCGGTCGCTCTTGGGCTCGAAGGGCACTCTCGCCTCGCCGCCGCAGGAGGCGCAGGTAGCGGTGAAGTACTCGCGGGGACCACGGGCGGCGTTCTTGCGAGCGTCACGGCAGGCCTTGCAGCGCTGAGGCTCGTTCTGGAAGCCGCGCTCAGCGTAGAACTCCTGCTCGCCGGCGGTGAAAACGAACTCGTTGCCGCACTCCTTGCAAACTAAGGTCTTGTCTTCGTACATGATTTTTACCCTCTCTTTGAATAGAAAAAAATATATTGCGGTCAGCACTAGCTGAGATCGCCGGAAGTAAGTTGCCGCGCTGCCTTGCGCCTGACGCGCTGCACGGCGTTGTCCACCGATTTGGGGGACCGAGAAACCGCTTTGGCCATTTCTTGTATTGTCAGGCCGTCCAAATAGTACCCCAAAATCTTCGCCTCGAACTCGGACAACTGCTTGCGAACATCGCTCAGGGTGTCCTGGGCCCCCTCCCGCCCGATGATCAAATCCTCCGGGTTCTCCCCGGCCAGTCCATCAAACAAGGGAACCTGACTGTCAAAGAAGGGTATCTCAAGAGGAACCGACTGATTGAGCGACGAATGCTTATCCCGGGCAGCAGCCCGAACAGCGGAATACAGCCGGTTGCGAATACAGATTTCTGCGAAGGTCCGGAAGCTCGCAGGCCGCGACGCGTCATATTCCCTGACGCCGTGAAGCAGACCTATCATGCCCTCCTGGATCAGATCGTCGCTGTCACCCCCCGCCAGGTAGAACGGACGGGCCAGCTTGCGTACTAAACGAGTATAGCGTTTGACCAGGACTTCCTCCGCACCGAGAACGCCGCCGCGGACCAGAGCGCACAGCTCCTCGTCCGTCCGGGACTCCCAGGCGGTCAACTGGGCTTCTGTAACTGACATAGCTATTATACCTATTATCCCTCATGCTTGTCAAGTAAATATTAAAAATTTGTAAATATCTTTTTCAGATTTTCAGCGTTTTCACCAAAGCGGTCAGTCGGTTTGCACAGTCTTCCGCCTGCTGTGTGGTCTTTGCCTCCACCATAACCCGGATCAGAGGCTCCGTTCCGGAGGGCCGGACCAGCACCCGGCCGTCTCCGCTCAGCAGCTCCTCCTCCCTGGCGACGGCGGCGGCAAGCTCCCCGGAGGCCATGACCGCCTCCTTCAGCCCCGGCTGGTTGGCCAGCTCCACGTTCACCAGTGTCTGGGGATAGCTGGGGCAGATGGAGGCCAGCTCAGACGCTGTCTGTCCGCTGCGCTTCAGAATCTGGAGGAACTGCAGCGCGGTCAGCTGGCCGTCGCCGGTGGTGGCGTAGTCAGTAAAAATGGTGTGCCCAGACTGCTCCCCGCCGATGCGGTAGCCGAACTCCAGCATTTTCTCCAGCACGTTTCGGTCTCCCACCGGCGTACAGATCAGGCGGATATTGTTCTTATTGCAGAACTCGTGGAGCCCCAGGTTGCTCATGACCGTGCCCACGATGGCCCGGCCTGTCAGCAGTCCCTGGTCCCGCATGTATTTCCCGCAGACGGCCATGGTCTTGTCGCCGTCCACCACATTTCCCTTCTCGTCGATCATCAGGCACCGGTCCGCGTCGCCGTCAAAGGCAATGCCCAGGTCGTACTCCCCGGCAGTGACCATAGCGGCCAGACTCTTGAGATGGGTGGAGCCGCACTTCAGGTTGATGTTGACGCCGTTGGGCTTGCGGTGAATGAAATCGGCCTCGATGGCAAGCCCGGCGAAGAGGTCCGGCGCCGTGGCCGCTGCCGCGCCGTTGGCGCAGTCGATAAGCACGCGCAGACCGCCCAGATCGTCCTGAACGGTACCCTTCAGGTGCTGGATATATTCATATTTCAGGTTTTTCATGCCATGGATGCGCTTGCCGATTTCGCCGCCTTTTTTGATGGGCATGGGTTCGTTGGAGAGAATCTTTTCCTCCACACGGTCCTCCAGCGTGTCGGAGAGCTTATAGCCCTGCCCGTTGAAAACCTTGATTCCATTGTGCTCAAAAGGGTTGTGGCTGGCGGAGATCACCACGCCGGCATCCGCTCCCACCTTGACCGTCAGATAAGCCACCGCCGGCGTCGGAATGGTGCCAAGAGGCATGACGTCGCCGCCTACGGATGTGATGCCCGCAATCAGCGCGCCCTCCAGCATGTCGGAAGATATCCTCGTATCCATGCCGATGGTGATGAGGGGCGGCCGCCCCTTCTCCTCACTGAGCGTCGTCGTTACGGATTGGCCTACGCGGTAGGCCAGCTCTGCCGTTAGATTTTCTCCGACGACGCCGCGAATGCCGTCGGTGCCAAACAGTTTACTCATGAAATCTCCTTCTTGGCAATCCGCCAATACTGCATAATGATAAATGAATGTAAGTCAATCAGCAGAATGCGTCGTTCGCAGGATGTTTTATTTCAATACATCCGCCCCTACATGCGGCGCCCACTCCACCAAATCCCCCCTGGCTGGCACTGGAGGATATCGCAGGTCACGATCAGGCTCTCCATCGTCAGCATTGCCGAACCCTTACGAATTTTTGCAGGGTGCCTCGTCCAGGACTTTCTCCTGTCGGAGCTGGCAGCTGGAATACTCTGCTTTCTTCAATTCTTCCATGATATTGACCTTATATCTCAGCATATGCCTGCCTCTTAAAAATATTTCCACCTTCACTAACCCGAGTGCCGTCAATCCCTATCTTCAGTGCAAAATTGCATTATCAAATAAAAAGGAGCATACCCCTATGGACGAACTGATGCAAGTCCCTGGCTCTCTCCCGCTCCGTCTAGAATGTCAGCTGGTCCATCACAGGCGGTATCCCGCCGGGCACGGCGATGCCCAGATGCTGGTACGCTTTCGGCGTCACACACCGGCCTCTCGGCGTCCGGGTCAGGAAGCCGATTTGCAGCAGATACGGCTCATACACATCCTCCAGCGTCACCGATTCTTCATTGATCGTCGCCGCCAGCGTTTCCAGTCCCACCGGGCCGCCGCTGTAGTACTCAATTATCGCCCGCAGCATCCGGCGGTCGATGTTGTCCAGCCCCAGATAGTCCACCTCCAGGGCGGTCAGAGCCTTGTCCGCCAGTTCCTTATTGATCACTCCATCCCCTACCACCTGCGCAAAGTCCCGCACCCGCCGCAGCATCCGGTTGGCAATCCTTGGCGTGCCACGGCTTCGGCGGGCAATTTCCATCGCGCCCTCCCGCTCAATGAGCGCGTCCAGAATCCCGGCGGAACGGGTGACAATCAAGGCCAGCTCTTCCGGCGTATACAGCTCCAGCCGCAACGTCACGCCGAAGCGGTCCCGCAGGGGTGCGGACAACTGCCCTGCCCGGGTGGTGGCTCCGATCAGGGTGAATTTCGGCAGGTCCAGCCGGATGGAATTGGCCGACGGTCCCTTGCCGATGATGATGTCGATGGCGAAATCCTCCATGGCGGGATACAGAACCTCCTCCACGGAGCGGTTGAGCCGGTGGATTTCGTCCACAAACAAAATATCGTTTTCATTCAGATTGGTCAGCAGTGCCGCCAGGTCTCCCGCTTTTTCAATGGCTGGGCCGGAGGTGATCCGCACATTGACCCCCATCTCGTTGGCGATGATGCCCGAAAGGGTGGTCTTGCCCAGGCCCGGAGGACCGTGGAGCAACACATGGTCCAGCGGCTCCTGCCGCATCTTGGCAGCCTGGATGAAAACCTCCAGGTTCCCCTTGGCCTTCTCCTGGCCGATATACTCCTTCAAGGTTTTGGGGCGGAGGGAGTACTCGTTCTCGTCCTCCCTGGTGAGACTGGTGGTCACCAGGGGCTCCTCCTCCACAAGCGGGGCGTTGTTCCCGGAAAAATCAATACTCATACTGTTCCTCGATCAAAACCTTTCATTCGCCATCGCGGGCCGTCCGCCTAGGACTTGACCATATTCTTCAGCGCCAGCCGGATGACCTGCTCCAGCGGCTGGCCGTCGATGTCCACGCCCTTGAGGGCCACATTGATCTCCGCCTGGGAGTATCCCAGCACCGCCAGCGCGGCGGACGCCTCGCTGAGCTTGTTCTGGGGGATGATGGTCACCGCGTCCCCCGCCACGCTCTCGCCGGAGGCGGAAACCGTCTGGCCTTTTGCCAGCTTGTCCTTCAATTCCAGGATCACCCGCTGGGCGATTCGCTTGCCCACGCCGGGCGCCCGGGTAAGCGCCTTCTCGTCGCTGGTAATGATGCTCATTGCAAGATTGGCGGGCGTGCTGGCAGAGAGGATCGCCAGCGCGGCCTTCGGCCCTACGCCGGACACAGAGATCAACTGCTGGAACAGCTTCAGCTCCTCCTGGCTGAAAAAGCCGTACAGATCCATTGCATCCTCTTTCACGCCAAGGTATGTAAAGAGTTTCACCTTGTCGCCCTTTCTGATCTGAGAAATGGTGTAAGAGGTGGTTCGGCAGGCGTATCCCACCCCACCGCAGTCGATGACCGCCAGATATGGCTCCACATGAGCCACCGTTCCTGAAACATAGTAATACATAGAACGCTCCTAAAAAGCAGATTGAACCGCCGCCTAACGGGTATCGTACCGCCTGGGGTCGAAGACCCGCTCGGTATTGAGGAGGCTGGTGGCGCTGCGGCTGTGGCAAATGGCAATCGCCAGCGCGTCGGCGGCGTCGTCCGGTCGGGGAATCTCCTTCATTTTCAGCAGGCGCTGGGTCATCAGCATGACCTGCCGCTTGTCCGCGCCGCCGTAACCGGCCACGGCCTGCTTGACCTGCATGGGGGTGTACTCATAGGCCGGCACCCCGGCCCGCTCCGCCTCCAGCAGGATTACGCCCCGCCCATGGGCCACCGCGATGCCAGTAGTGATATTTTTGGAGAAAAAAAGCTCCTCCACCGCCACCTCGTCCGGCTTGAACAGGGCCAGCAGCTCGGACATATCCTGAGAGATCTGGTACAGCCGGTTGGACAGCCGCAGCCCCGCCGGGGTCGTGATGACGCCATAGCGAAGCGGCCGCACGCTGGCCCGTTCCGCCTCCACAAGGCCGAAGCCGATGGTAGCCACGCCCGGGTCGATGCCCAAAATACGCATGGGACAACTCCTTTGATTTCTTCTGACCCATTTTAACATTTCAGAGTGGAAAATACAAGAGGAAATGACGCGGCCCCAGGGAAATCAATTTTGTAGGGGCGGATATCATCCGCCCGCTCCACCGGGCCTGCACAGCGGCCCTTGAGATGCGGGCGGGTAATACCCGCCCCTACGCAGATTGTACCAGCAAGTTTAAACTCCGCCGGAGAAGGAAATATACTCTGCTATTTGAGAATAGTTTGCCGGAAACTGAGCGCAGCCCGTGACAGCGTCAAGCCTTACCGGATGATTTCCAACATAGCGGCAATGTCCTCAGCTGCCATTGCCACTTTAGACTTTTCAATCAAAATGTTTCCCCCTGTCATGATGTAGGACGGCATTACCCTGATACCCTCATAATAAAATTCACTGCTCCGCAGCTTATAGGTGGAAACGGCGGGAATAACATTTTTCTTTGTTGCTTTTTTCGTAATCATGTTAAAAACTTTCTTTGCAACATCGCCCATAAGCATGATAACCCTTACATTGGGGAACAGAGAAAGCTCTGCTTCCAAATAGGGCAAGCTGTTTTCAATACTGCTTTTGTCAATGGCATATTCGGTCTTCGGAGTTTTTACGGCGTTTGTGATATAGACCCCCATCTGCAATATGTCCTGCACAGAACCGGCCTCCGCTCCCGCTCTTTGAAAAAGAGGAATTGTTGTTTTCAGATAATCAGCGCCGGGGATTCCATAAAAATCCTGTAAGGGGTCAGAGGGTACGACCTCATTTATCATGACCGCCTTGACTGCAAGCGGGTCAATTTCAATGTTGTTCAGATAAATACCGTCTGCCGCGCCCACTTTCCGTTCAAGTTCCTCTTTTACGTTGATCGGATTTTTTAATTCCATTTTCTTGCCTCCTTAGATAATGCTTTATGATTTGTGCCATTGTATCACAAATCATAAAGCGTGTAAACAGCGGAGCTTGCAGGCGCGGGGAAATCGATTTTGTATGGGCGGATACTATCCGCCCACATCTCAAGGACCGCCGGATGGAATCAACTGTTATTTGATTTTCCTCAAATACACCTGCCTTGAATTCAATTTAATATTGAAGTATAATTCAAGCATCCATTGAACAGGAGGCGGCGCATGGACAATAAGTTGATCGGCGAGCAGATTACTCGCTACAGAAAAGAGAAAAACCTGACCCAGGAGGAGCTGGGCAGGGCCGCAGGCGTCAGTACCCAGGCCGTCAGCCGCTGGGAGAACGGCGGCGCGCCGGACGTGGCCCTGCTTCCCGCCATTGCGGACAAATTAGGCGTGACCATCGACGCGCTTTTCGGCCGGGATGGCGGCGAGCGGGTGGACATCCGTGAGACAATGCTCCAGTGGGCAAGAACTCTGCCAAAGGGAAAACGGCTGGATCAGTTCTGCCGCCTGGTATGGTCGCTGCTCATCAGGGGCGGGCTGACAGAGACGGAGCTGCCCAAGATTGATTACCCGGCCCAAGGAAAATTGGAGGGGGACGGCAGGCTGCTGCTGAGCCAGTTCCGTCTGCTGGACGGCATCGTGCTGGACGTCCATTCGGATGAATTTTCCTTCGTAACCATCTGGCCGGAGCCGGAGGCGGGCTATGACGCTTTCCTCGCGCCCAAGAGCGAGTACCGGAAGTTCTTCCAGCTGCTGGCCCGGCCCGGCTGCCTGGAGCTTCTGGAGTATATGTACAGTACGGAGATTCACTATTTCGTGCCGGAGGTGGCGGCGAAACAGACCAGGCTTCCCTTGGAGCAGGTGAAGGAGATACTGGAGGAGATGGACGAGCGGCAAATGGTGTGGTCGATGGTGCTGGAGCTGCCAACAGGGACGGTAAAGGCGTATCAGACCACTGGGCTGATCCAGCTGGTCCCTGTCCTGTATACATCCCGCTGCCTGATGCAGCGGGGAATGAACCTGACTTATCAGTCAGAGAGCGACGTCCCCACCTTCAAAGGCGGACTGTGGAAAGACGAAAAGGAGAGCAGCCATGAAAAGAAATAAGAGAAGCCCTGCAGCCCAGGCATATTTCCGGGCCTTTTACGAGAAAAACCGCCTGCATTTCGCGATTGGGATGACCTTCACAGTACTGACCCTGGGCGTCAATTTTACGATGTCCTGGGTGCTGGGCGCGGTGATGGATACGATCACGGACGGGGACCTTGGGCGGCTGCAACGAATTTTCTGGTTGGTATTGGGCGTGATGGTTCTCAATTCCCTGCTGGATGCCGGGTATTACGGGAGCCGCGCCGTCTTTGTCAGCCAGGCCCTGCGGCAGTACAAGTCCATGGCCTTCCGGAAGCTGTCGGAAAAGAGCATCAGCGCCTTTTCCCAGGAAAATACGGGCCGGTACTTATCCACCCTGACCAACGATGCAACCACCATTGAGACCGACTATCTGGAAAGCTCCTTCAGTATGCTCTTGCAGGTCCTGCTGTTTCTTGGCGCGTTGGGAATGATGTGCTGGTACAGTCCGCTTATGACGCTGCTCTCCGTCCTCCTGAGCGTCCCGCCCATCCTGCTGTCGGTATTGACCGGAGGTCCGATGGCGAAGCGGGCCAAGGCCGTCAGCGACAAAAACGAGGGCTTTATGGCGCAGGTCAAGGATCTGCTCAGCGGCTTCTCCGTTATCAAGAGCTTCAAGGCGGAAAAGGAGACGCAAAAGCTGTTTGACGCCTCCAACCGGACTGTGGAGGACGCAAAACGCCGCCGCCGGTACTTCGAGGGCCTCGTGAGCAGTCTGTCCGGCAGCTTCAGCCTGATCTTTCAGCTCGGCATTTTTCTGATTGGAGCGTATCTCGCCATCCGCGGGGACATCACCAGCGGTACGGTGGTGGTGTTCGTGAACCTGTCCGGCTATCTGGTCAACGCCATCGGCAGCATCCCCCGGTACTGGGCCAACCGCAAGGCCGCCGCCGCCCTGGTGGAGAAGCTGGCGGAGGTCACGGAGGAGAACGCGGGCCGTTCCGGCGACGCCATCCCCGCCCGGCTCAGCGACGCCATCACGCTGGACCATGTGACCTTCGGGTATGACCCGGCGGAGCCGGTGCTGAACGATTTGTCCATGAAACTGGAGGCCGGGAAGAAATACGCCCTGGTGGGCGCGTCCGGGTCGGGGAAGAGTACGCTGCTGAACCTGCTTATGGGAGCGTATGGCGGCTACAGCGGGTCCATCTCTATTGACGGAAAGGAGCTGCGGGAGGTGGACACGGACAGCCTATACGATGTGATGAGCCTCATCGGGCAGAACGTATTCCTCTTTGACGACACCTTGTATCAGAACATCACCATGTTCCGGGACTTTCCGGAGGACAAACTGGAGCTTGCGGTCCACCGCTCGGGACTGGATGAGCTGATTGAGCGCAGAGGCGAGAGCTGCCGCTGCGGAGAGAACGGCAATGGCCTCTCCGGCGGGGAGCGGCAGCGTGTGTCCATTGCCCGGTGCCTGATGCGGGAGACGCCTGTATTATTGCTGGACGAGGCTACAGCGGCGTTGGACAACCAGACAGCGTTTGCAGTAACAGACGCTATCCTTCGTCTGGACGGACTGACCCGCGTGGTGGTGACCCACCGGCTGGAGGAGGCTCTGCTGGAGCAGTACGACAGGATCTTCGTCCTGCGGGGCGGAAGGCTCTGCGAGGAGGGCAGGTTTGAAGACCTCATGGCGAGGAAGGAGTATTTCTATTCGCTGTATACGGTGGCGAACGGGTGAGGAAAGGGCCGGAGGCGCATAGCCTTCGGCCCTTCTGAATATCAGTTGTAGTTGATGCCACGCTCGTCGTAGGGCTCGAAATGGATGTTATCCGCCGTGACGGGGTTGATTTTGACGTTCTCCGTGCTGGCTTCCTCCGCCCAGGCGTTGAACTGCCGCACAACGTCGTCTTCGGTCATGGTGAGCAGAGTATCCAGGTCCGTTTCCTGCCAGAAGGCGCTGACAGCGTTCATCATCCCTCCCACGCAGGCGTCCCGCTCCTGTACCGTTGCGGAGGACTTGTCGGAGATGTGGTAGGAGATGTCATAGTACAGGCCGCACCATGCGTTGACGATACCATCCTTCTTGTTGTACTTCATGGGCAGGTTGCGGGCCCAGCCGGGGTCCTGCTCCGGGCCGCCGGTATAGAGGGCGCGGACCATCTGCCCGTTCTCGGCGCCGGAGAAGTAACAGGTGATGGATGCAAACGTCCGCGCGTCTGTAGTCAGCTCTTGATTGAAGTCGTTCCAGATTACGTCGCAGTTGATGCGGTTCCAGGCGTCCGTGTTCTCGTTGGCCCAGTCCAGAAGATGCTGATTGAACGACTCTAGGGTTTCGTTCTCCGTGTCCCGGAGGCGCAGGGTCAGGAGCGCGTCATAGTCCTCCAGAGTGGCCTGGGGAAACTCCCTGGACTCCTCAGAGATCGTGTCGGCGAGAACGCTGTTGCGGTTGTGGATCGCGTCCCACCCCGCCTGCTCCCCGGCTGTGGCAAGGCGAAGGCCGGAGAGCTTGCCGTCCGTGTAGACTGCGTACAGCTCCACCGCACCGTCGGAAAAGCCGTTTCCGACATGCTCGGCGATCCATATGCCCTCCTGCTCGTCCATGATACTCCGGACCTCCTTGCCCTCAAACCACATGGTCAGGCCGTTGCCGTCCAGGTCGGGGTCGTTGAACTCCCAGGTCAGGCCGAAGGGCATATAAGGCGTCAGCAGGCGGTCCCATTCGGCGGCATTTTCATGGGAGATTTGAGCGTGGAAATCAGCGTCCGGGCCGGCGGCGGACTGGCCGGCTTCCCGGGTGTATGGTGATCGTGACATAATGGTGATCTCCAATATTCCATCGGGCGTCGCTGAAGACAACATTTGATAGATTGACGTGGATTGTTCCTCTGTCATGTTCAGCGCCAGCATTCTCTCCATGCTTGCTTTCGTGTAGTGGAGCCGCCTTTGGTATTCTCCCGCTGTCAGGACGTTCGGGTCCAGGATGTGCATAGTAATATCGTACTCCAACACAGCCGTGCCGCCATCTTCCGTCTTGACCGACGCCTCATCGGAGAACGTCCGCTCTTGCCAATTGTGCGCCGTCAGAGGTTCATAGACCTGGTAGAAATAATCGTGGAAAGAGGTAGTGCCGGCCTCATCCCAGCAGATGCCCTGCGCCGCGCTCTGGGCGTAGCGCTCAATAAGCGCCATGTCCTCCGGGGTGTCGAACTCGATCCACATTTTCTGCTGGTACTCCGTCACGGTCATGTCCGCCCAGCCCTCGAACCACAGGGAGGCGATACGGTCCAGCTCCTGTCTGGTGAAGCCATCGAGGGCTTCAGGATAGGGGGTCTGCGTTTTAGCCGCCGCCGAGGTCGCAAAGCCAGCCCCGATGCAGCAGACCAGTACCACCGCCGCCAGCGTAGCGGCGAGGGAACGTTTTTTGATCTTCATGATAGCAACGATCCTTTCTTCAATAGCGTTTTTGCTGAACGGGCTGGTCAAGGGGCTCAGGCCGCTCTTTTTCTCCTCCATGGAGATGAGGGTCAGGGCGTAGGCGGACCGGCTGTCCAATCCCAGCCGCCGGACCACCGTCTCGTCGCAGCGCAGCTCGATGTCCCAGTTGGCCAGCACGAACATGCACCACACCAGCGGGTTGAACCAGTGGACGCAGGCGGCAAGAACCAGTATCAGCTTCCACAGCGCGTCCAGATGCCGGATATGGGCCAGCTCATGCTCCAGAACAGCCGTCAGGCTGCCGGGAACGGCTGCCGGGCCGCTTGCGGCGCAACAGCAGCCCCCTCCCTCCCCTGCCCAATTCTTCGGAAAAAGGATTATGGGCCGCAGCAGGCCGTAAGTCAGCGGCGCATCCACCCGGTCGGACTGCCGCAGGGAGATTTTCCGGCGGAGACGCTGACGCGCCAGCCATGCCTGCATCCGCCGGTCCTCCACCGGCAGGGCGGTCTGGAATTCCCGGCGGCAGCGGAGATAGGAAAGCAGGAAAAATGTCCCGCACACCGCCGCGCCAGCGAGCCACACCAGCCGCCATACAGGCAGGGACGTTTCCGGAACCGCCGCCGGGTGGGTCTCAGCCGCGCCCCCGGCCTCTGTGACAGGGGCGGACGCCGGAAGGAAGGGCGCGGCGCTGAAGGTGAACTCCGGCAGCTCTGCGGCGGGGGCCGCCGCAGCCGGCGGAACGCTCTCCGCCAATGTGTAAATGCTGGCGGGAGAGGGGACGGAGAATGGGACCAGCAGCCGCAGCGCCGCCACGCCCCACAGCGCCAGGAAGGTCCACTTGGGCAGCCGGTTCAGCGCCAGCGCCCGCAGCACAATCACCGCCAGAATCAGAATCCCGCCGGAAACGCTCATCTGTATCAGGCTCATCCCAGTTCCTCCACGATGTCCCGCAGCCGCTGGACCTGCTCCGCCGTCAGATTCCGCCGGCCCAGCAGGGATGCGAACAGCTTGTCTACGGAGCCGTCGAACAGCTTGCCCACCAGCTCGTCGGTCTCAGCGGCCTGGACAGCCTCCTTGGGGATCAGGGCATGGCACCGGAAGCCGGGGTCCGTGCGCTGGATGGCCCCCTTCTTCATGCACCGCTTGATGAGGGTGTAGGTGGTGTTCACGTTCCAGCCAACCTCGGCCTCCAGGACGGCTGCGACCTGCCGGGCGGGCAGGTCCCCCTCCCGCCATAGCACATCCATTACCTTCAGCTCGGAATCAAACAATTTCACGTCCATGGTCAGTCCTCCTTCGTAAGACTACAGTAGTACTACCAGGGATATACTACCACAGTCGTGGCGCCCTGTCAATACTACTGTGGTAGTTTCAGAAAAAAATTAAGCAGCTGTCGTCCCAGACGGCATTCAACGCCTGGGACGACAGCGTCTAGGAATCAGGGCGGGAATCACCGCCTCCGGAATGTCAGATACCCTTCCAGAATCAGCGCGGCCGCCACGGCGTCCACATTTTTTTTCCTCTGCCTGCCGTTCTTCCCGGCGGCGTACAGGATATGGTGGGCGTCAATGGTGGTCCGCCGCTCGTCCCAGAGCCTGACCGGCAGGCCGAACGCCTCCTCCAGCGTGCGGGCCAGCGCTTCCGCCTTCTCCGCCCTGGGTCCCAGGGTGCCGTCCATGTTCCTGGGGTGCCCCAGCACCAGCTCCGTCACCTCATATTCCTTCACAAGCTCGCCCAGGCGGCGGACCACCTCCGCCTCCCTGCGGGTGTGGATGACCTCCGTATATCCGGCCAGCAGTCCGGTGAGATCGGAGAGCGCCACCCCCGTATGGGCATCTCCATAGTCGATTGCCATAATGCGCATGGCATACTCCTCCTTCAAGTATAAGCGGTATGCCTACAGTATACAGGAAGTCCCGCAGGAAAAAAAGAACCTTTTATGAAATATTTATGTTGACGCGAGGAAGAATACATGATATAGTAAGCATTACCTGTGGAAATGGGGTTTTCTTTTTGCGCGCTTTTCGCTTCTTACGCGCGGAAACCGCCCTGCGTCCAACAGGGAGGCAAATCGAGACAGGCGACAAAGCCTGGATACATCAACAAGGAGGTGCCGCTAGGAATGCGCGTTAAGATCACTTTGAGATGCAGCGAGTGCAAGCAGAGAAACTACAATACGGTCAAGAACAAGAAGAACGACCCAGACCGGCTGGAGATGAAGAAGTACTGCCCCTTCTGCCGCAAGCACACGGTCCACTCTGAGACCAAGTAAAGAGGAAAGGAACATTCATCATGGCTGAAGAAAAGAAAGTCGTAAAAAAAGACCGGGGCCGCTGGTTCCGTGAAATGAGAAGCGAACTGAAAAAGGTCGTATGGCCTACCCCCCAGAAGGTCGCCAAAAACACTGGCACCGTTATTCTGTACAGTGTGATTTTCGGCGCGTGCATCTGGATTTTCGACGGCGTCGCCGGACTGTTCATCAAGACCCTGCTCGGCCTGTTCTCCGCGTAAGAGGGGCCCAGAGATGTCCGAAAACGCAAAGTGGTACGTCGTACACACTTATTCCGGCTATGAGAACGCCGTGAAAACCACAATTGAGAAGTTCGTGACCAACCGCCACCTGGAGGACATGATTGTAGACCTCCAGATTCCCCTGGAGACCGTCACCGAAATCAACGAAAACGGCGTCGCCAAGGAAGTGGAGCGGAAGATTTTCCCCGGCTACGTGCTGGTGAAGATGGTCATGACGGACGACACCTGGCACCTGGTGCGCAATGTGCGCGGCGTCACCGGCTTTGTCGGCGAGGCCAGCAACAAGCCCATTCCCCTCAGCGACGAGGAGGTCACGGCCCTTGGAATGGAGAAGCACGAAATCGAGGTGCACTATAAAGTGGGCGACCGGGTCCGCATCAGCGACGGCCCGCTGGAGTCCTTCACCGGCGTGGTGGAGGAGATCGACGCCGAGAAGAACAAGGTCACCGTCGTCGTCTCCATGTTTGGCCGGGAAACCCCCGTCGAAATGGAGCTGGAGCAGGTCGAAGTGGAAAGCTCCGTCTGACCGGCACGCCCCTGCCGCCAAATCCCCAACAAACATTTTTCGCCGTAAACCGGCATCGTGGGAGGGACTACCAGTATAGCCCCGTCACCACCACATTTTATCAAGGAGGTGCCTACACATGGCACAGAAAGTCGTAGGATACGTCAAGCTTCAGATCCCTGCGGGCAAGGCAACGCCCGCTCCCCCCGTCGGCCCCGCTCTGGGCCAGCACGGCGTGAATATCGCCGCCTTCACCAAGGAGTTCAACGAGCGCACCAAGAATGATATGGGCATGATTATCCCCGTTATCATCACCGTGTACTCCGACCGCTCCTTCAGCTTCATCACCAAGACCCCCCCTGCGGCGGTCCTTATCAAGAAGGCCTGCAACATCGAGTCCGGCTCCGGCGTGCCCAACAAGACCAAGGTGGCCACCATCAGCAAGGCCGACGTGCAGAAGATCGCCGAGACCAAGATGCCCGACCTGAACGCCGCCAGCTTGGAATCCGCCATGAGCATGATCGCCGGCACGGCCCGCAGCATGGGCGTCGTCGTGGGTGAATAAAGGAGGGCTTGAGAGATGTTTAGAGGTAAGAAATATCAGAACAGCGCCAAGCAGATTGACCGCGCCACCCAGTATGAGGCCAAGGAAGCCTTTGAGCTGATCTGCAAGACCGCTTCCGCCAAGTTCGACGAGACCGTGGAACTCCACGTGAAGCTGGGCGTTGACTCCCGTCACGCCGACCAGCAGGTCCGCGGCGCAGTGGTTCTCCCCCACGGCACCGGCCGTACTGTCCGCGTCCTGGTGTTCGCCAAGGGCGACAAGGCCGACGCCGCCCGTGAGGCCGGCGCAGATTATGTGGGCGAGATGGACATGGTGGAGAAGATTCAGAAGGAAAACTGGTTCGACTTCGATGTGGTCGTCGCCAGCCCCGATATGATGGGCGTTGTGGGCCGTCTCGGTAAGCTGCTGGGCCCCAAGGGTCTGATGCCCTCCCCCAAGGCCGGTACCGTCACCCCTGACGTTGCCAAGGCCGTGCAGGAGGTGAAGGCCGGTAAGATCGAGTACCGCCTGGACAAGACCAACATTATCCACTGCCCCATCGGCAAGGTGTCCTTCGGCGCTGAGAAGCTGAACGACAACTTCAATACCCTCATGGGCGCAATCATCAAGGCTAAGCCCGCCGCCGCCAAGGGCCAGTACGTGAAGAGCTGCGTCACAGCCTCCACCATGGGTCCCGGCGTCAAGGTCAGCACTGCCCGTCTGGTGTAAAATTTCATCAAGCGTTAGAAAAAACTACAGGTCTGCGGACCTGGAGTTTTTTCTAACTGGACCGGATGAACTGGGGGCAACCCGGATTGTGATTTCCGGTGAACCTGAGCCTTGGCTGGTCACGGTCACATCCAGCAGCTCCGCAGTTCTCTCTCCAGGTGAATGCGATATCTCCTGGCGCAGCAGGATCCACCGAGATTGCAAGCGTGACAGGCGAAGAGCCTTCCAGTGACACAGGTCCCGGACGCAGGATGCCGCATCCCGTCAGCGTGAGCCCCAGCGCGAGGCTGCAGCTCCAGAAAACATTTCCGCCAGGGGCATGAGTCTGTCCCTGGGACAAAGCGAGAGCTATATGAACAAGACCGAAAATGGACGGATGCTTCCCTTCATGACGGGGTTCACTTATATCAGTGAGTATTTGGGGATTGCACCCGGAGAATTTTTCGGCACGGGCACGGTTGCGCCGCAGGTGTCGGAGGAGTTTCTGCCGGCCTTGGAGAACCTGACGCCACCCATGCGGAACACATTCTCCGGGTCATCCTGGACCTTGGAGAAAAGCGGTAGCGCCAGCATTTTGCGGTAATCTTAAGGAAGCTTTAATAATGGTTCTATACCGAACTTAAAAGAACTGTACTATAATCGTTGATACCAAGAAGCTGTGGATATAGCTTTCAAGGGATCGTAGACACCGGAGGGCCCTCCGGTGTCTCTGGACGCTCTTACCGTCCAGAGACATGATGATAGTTTGACACATGGGGGAACGAGCGTATGTTGAGCTCCGCCCCGACGGTCCTTGTCCTTCGGCCAAGGACCGTCCCCCTGGCCCCCGCCGCCCTTTTCAAAGGGCAGCCCTGAGCTTAATCATACCTGTGTCTGTGATACCCTTGAAGTCATGCGAAGGAGCGAGGAAAAGAACGTTATGCGTACAGGAAAAGAGCTTGCCGCCCTGAGCGGCTGTGTAATCGTGATCCCGGCGCTGGACCCGGATGAGTCTCTGGCTGGCTATGCCGCTTCCCTTCTGGAGCGTGGGGCGGAGCAGGTGGTCGTGGTGGATGACGGCAGCGGGCCTGTCTGCCAGACGGTATTTCATGCGCTGGAGGAGACAGACGGCTGCACCGTCCTGCGCCATGAGCGCAACCAGGGGAAAGGCCGGGCCATGAAGGACGCCTTCGCCTACATAGCCGGACAGGACCGCTGGAGGGGCTGTCCGGTGGTAACGGCAGACGCCGATGGCCAGCACTGCGTGGACGATGTGTGCGCGGTGGGACAGGCGGCCCGAGAGGAGACGGGGCGCCTGGTACTGGGGGTGCGGGACCTGACCCAGCCCCAGGTGCCCGGTAAATCCAAGCTGGGAAACCGGCTGTCCAGCTGGGGGTTCCATGCCCTTTACGGAGTTCAACTGGGAGACACGCAGACGGGCCTTCGGGGTATTCCGTGGCCACTGCTGGAATGGTGCTGCGGCATCAAGGGGGATCGGTATGAGTACGAGATGAACACACTGGTCCGGGCCGCCCGGGAACGGGTGGAGCTGCGCCAGGTGCCTATCCAGGCCATCTACTACAACAATAATGAGGGCACCCATCTGCGCACCCTGCGGGACTCCTGGCGGGTGTTCGTCATTCTGATCTCCGGGCTGGGGTGGTATGCGGCGTCCTCCGTGCTGTCGGCGGTGACGGATGTGGCGGCCTTCTGGCTGTGCAGCGCGGTGGTATTCCATCCCCTGTCGGAGATCGCCTGCTACTGGTGGTCCACCCTGGCGGCGCGGGCGCTGTCCTCGGCACTGAACTATACGATGAACCGCCGGTATGTATTCGGAGGCTCTCCCAGCGGCAGGACGCTGGTGCGCTACTACTGCCTGTGGGGCTGCCAGCTGCTGTGCTCATATCTGCTGCTGCTGGCGCTGAATTGGCTACTGCCGGGGATCTGGCCCACGGTGAACAAGGCGCTGGGGGATATTATTCTGGCCCTGTGCAGCTATCAGCTCCAGATGCACTGGGTGTTTCAGAATGAGGAGTCCTATGAAGCGGGGTAAGCTGTTTGCGTTCAGCCGCTTCTTTGTCCGGCTGGGGATCGGACGCTGGGATGTCAACGTCGAGCCTCCGGACGGTCCGACGGCCTATATTTGCAGCCACAGCAACCTGCGGGGGCCGCTGGCGACGCTATGCTGGCTTCCCTTTGCAGTGCGGCCCTGGGTGCTGCATGTGTTTATGGAGCGGGAGACCTGCCGCGCCCAATACCGGGACTACACCTTCTCCCAGCGGTTTGGGATGCCGGAGCCCGCAGCCTCGCTCGCCGCCGGGGCCGCCGCCGAATATGTCAGCGCGTTGATGCGCTCCCTGGGCGCCATCCCCGTTTACCGGGGCATGGCGCAGATCCGGGAGACCTTCCAGGAGACGGTGGCCGCGCTCCAGGCGGGGGACAGCATACTGATCTTCCCCAATGTGGACTACACAGACACCTCTGGAAATGTTGGGGAGGTCTATGAAGGCTTTCTGCTGCTGGAGCGGTTCTGGCGGCGGCTGTCAGACCAGACGCTTCAATTTGTCCCGCTGCGTCTGGACACCGCTGGGCGGCGCATCACCGCAGGAGAGGCCGTCACCTTTGACCGCTCCGCCGAGTGGAGAGTGGAAATGCGGCGGGTCAGGGAGACCCTGCGGGCGGAGATGAACGGTGGATGACCTCTTCTCCCCCCTGTTGGGGAAAAAACGATAATTTCACAAAATTCTGGCGATTTTCTATTGACAAGCCGCCAAAGCTTGGGTATAATAGGGTTTGCGTTCCAAAGACAGCAGGTTGGCGTCGGTGGCAGCCGGGGCTGGAAATCCTGCCGAGGATTGCTGATTGTATTGATTAGCACGGTCCTTGCGTCTTTACGCATGGACCGTTTTCTCTTTCGCGAACGCATCTTACGCTAACACGGTTGTAGCGCCTGCCGGCAGCCCCATTGAGGTATTGCGCAGGATTCAATCGTGCAAGCATGATTACTGGAGGTGAAAACAAGAATGCCTAACGCAAAAGTTCTCAGCGAGAAGCAGGCCATTGTGGCCGATTTGACCCACAAGCTGCAGAATGCCGCCGCCGGTGTGCTGGTGGACTACAAGGGCATCACTGTGGCGGAGGACACCGCTCTGCGCGCCGAGCTGCGCAAGAACAATGTCGAGTACGCCGTGGTGAAGAACACCCTGCTCCAGTTCGCCGTCAACAACTGCGGCATGAACGAGCTGGACAGCCTGCTCAATGGCGCCACCGCCTTGGCCATCTGCCATGACGACCCCGTGGCTCCCGCCCGTGTGGTCAACGACTTCGCCAAGAAGATCGACGGCCGCTTTGAGATTAAGGGCGGCTTCATGGACGGCAAGGCTATGCCCCTGAACGAGGTCATGGCCCTGGCCGAGATTCCCCCGCTGCCCATCCTGCAGGCCCAGGTTCTGGGTACCATGCTGGCTCCCATTTCCGGTTTGGCCTGCGTCCTGAAGCAGATCGCGGAAAAGCAGGGCGCACCCGCAGATGCTCCCGCCGGGGAAGCCCCCGTTGCTGAGTAAGCAGCGCTGTCACCACAAAATCTACTTTTACGGAAACATTATTAGGAGGTAAATACTAATGGCTAGTGAGAAAGTCACCGCTATGATTGAAGAAGTAAAGGCTCTGACCGTTCTGGAGCTGAGCGAGCTGGTTCACGCTTTGGAGGAGGAGTTCGGCGTTTCCGCTGCCGCCATGGCCGCTCCCGCCGCTGGCGCTGCCGCTCCTGCTGCCGAGGAGAAGACGGAGTTCGACGTGGTTCTGACCGGCTTTGATGCCGCCGCTAAGATCAAGGTCATCAAGGCCGTCCGCGAGATCACCGGTTTGGGCCTGGCCGAGGCCAAGGCTGCCGTCGAGGGTACCCCCAAGACCCTGAAGGAAGCTGTCTCCAAGGACGAGGCCGAGGAGCTGAAGAAGAAGGTCGAGGAGGCTGGCGGCAAGGTCGAGCTGAAGTAAGATCGGTGTTGGTTGACGACGTCTGAAATAAGACGCGCATAATGTCTGACAAATAATGACACCCGAGAGGGCTGTAGCAATTCGTTGCTGCGGCCCTTTTTTGTTCCCATTTTTCCACCTCTTCACCTCTCCATTCCAGACCATTTCATGGGGATCCTTCGAAGTAAAAGTGCCTAAAATTCTCCCCAGACCCGCCCCAGAAAATCTCCTCTGGCGAGGGGATTCTTCGAGTAAAAATCCCGATTTCTCCCCCTCTATCCCCTGAAAACTTCCCCGGCTTTATGCTTGGCCGGGTCGAAATTATTAACCGAAAATGGTTGATTATCTCAAAAAAGCCTTGATTTACGGGCATACAAGCAGGATTTCAAGCTGAATTTACTACCAATTTACTACTTTTGAGGGAAA
>JAAWQM010000077.1 GCA_022800525.1 Oscillospiraceae bacterium | reverse complement strand
CTTGAGACCGGAGACGTCCTCCTTGAGTCTGGAGACGTCCTCCTTGAGACCGGAGACGTCCTCCTTGAGACCGGAGACGTCCTCCTTGAGACCGGAGACATCCTCCTTGAGACCGGAGACATCCTCCTTGAGACCGGAGACATCCTCTGTGAGCCGTTCCAGCATTTGTAGGATTTTATCTTCGTTATTCATACAAAACTCCTCTCCACATATTCTTTTTTAGCTATTTCTTTTCTCAAACAACATATCCAACAGCGTCCACCCGCTCTCCACAAACGGCCCTGCCTCGCCGGCGGGCTCATCGTAAACACTGCCGCTGCCGCTGTCTCTGCGGCTGTCGTAGAGCAGGAAGGGAACAGGGGCAGGATCGTGGCCTCGTGTGGCGGTAAGGGTTTTGTGGTCGCTGAGCAGCAGGACCCGGTGGTCTAGCCCAGCCTTCTCCAGCCGCTCCAGCAGGGGAGAGACCAGCTTGCTGTCCAGCCACTCAATTGCCTGCAGCTTTCCGGGTAAATCCCCGTTGTGGGTACATTCATCCGGCGCCTCCAGGTGCAGACAGACGAAATCGTACTGGTTCAGCTTCTCCCAGACAGCCTCCAGCTTTCCGGAAAAGTTGGTGTCCAGCTCACCGGTGGCGCCCTCGACCTCCACCATCTCCAGCCCCCGCAGGACGCCAATGCCGTGGCACAGCGGCACGGCGCTGACTACCGCGCCGTCCATGCCGTACTGCTTCCGGAAGGAGGGAAGCTCCATAGCCGTTCCCTCCGCCCAGAGCCAGATGCCATTGGCGGGCAGCTTTCCGGCGGCGCGGCGTTTTTCTGTCACAGGGTGGTGATCCAGAATCTCGTGGGCCAGCCGCATCAGTGTGGCAAAAGGCTCCGCCTGACGATTCCCGGCGGGGAAGAGGGGGCCTGCCTTTTCGCCCAGGTGGTCATGGGGCGGGATGAACCGCGTACCGCTCAGGTCGCTGTCATGCTGGACCGCCAGCTGCCGGAAAGCGGGGAAGCGGTGGATCTCCAGCCGCATTTCCGCCAGCGCCTTTGTGAAGCGGGGATTGCCGAGCAGAGCATCCATGGTCTCCAGCGCGGAGGGGCCGTCGATCGAACCGGCGCTGTGGGAGAGGAGGCGCTTTTCCTCCAGGGGCATATCTCCGTCTTCAAAAGCCACCAGATTGCAGCGGAACGCGGCGTCTCCGGGCAGCATCCTGATCCCTGCGGCGGCGGCCTCCATGGGGGAGCGGCCGGAAAAATAATTTCTTGGATCGCAGCCGAAAATAGAGAGGATTGCCGTCTCGCTTCCGGCGGGCAGGGGGCTGGGGCAGTTGACGGCGCTGCCGACGGTCCCTCTCGCCGCCATGCGGTCGATGGCGGGAATGGACGCGGCCTGGAGGGGCGTTTTATTTCCTAATCGGGGAACGGGATTGTCCGCCATGCCGTCCCCGATCACCAGAAGATATTTCATAGGGGTAGATGCCTCCTTCTAGTCTTGAGTGCCATTATACAGGGTTTCTTGCTTTTTTTCAATGGTGGCAATGAAGTTATTTTTCCAGACGGTCAAAATTTTTTGACAGATTTCACCTGAATAGCGAAGAGAGAAGCGGACAGAATACTTGCGTAAGCCGAAACGACGGTTTGGAAAGGAGGTAGTGGATATGATGATGGATCGGATCGCTTTGATACTGGTAGTCATCGGCGCGCTGAACTGGGGCTTGATCGGGCTGTTTGGTCTGGACCTGGTGGCGTTTATCTGCGGCGGGCAGATGGCGGTGTTGTCCCGGATCATCTATTCCCTGGTCGGACTGGCGGGGCTGTGGTGTATCTCCCTGCTGTTCCGGGAACGCGTTGTCCCCGGCGAGGCGGCCGTCTAATGGGGGAAGGCACGTGCGCGCAAAAAATTCCGCCCATGGGCCCGGGACTTGGGCGGAATTTTTTATATAAAATGTGTGGAAAAAGCGCGGCGGATGCCCGCGCTTTTTCCACATGCGGCAGTACAGCCTCAAATTCTGACGAAAAAATTGAAAATTTTGCTTGCAATCCGGCCTGAGATGTGGTATCCTATCATGGCAATAAAGGGCGGTCCTCTGTCAGGCGGTGGCGGCGAAGCCGCGCGGCCGGGATGTGCAAGAGCAGTCCCGCGCATATGTGCTGAGCGCTTGGCCACAAGCTGTTAAGAACGCCTATAAAACAGGAGGAAGCATCCCATGGATCTCATCAAGGAACTGACAAAATCCCAGCTGAAGGAAATGCCCGCCGTTCAGGTCGGCGACACCGTGAAGGTACATGTGAAGGTCAAGGAAGGCGCTCGCGAGCGTATCCAGGTCTACGAGGGAATCGTCATCGCCAAGAAGCATGGCGGCATTGAGGAGACGATTACCGTCCGCCGCGTGTCCTACGGCATCGGCGTAGAGAAGGTGTTCCCGCTGCATTCCCCCACCATCGACAAGATTGAGGTGGTGCGTCACGGCGTGGTGCGCCGGGCCAAGCTGTACTACCTGCGCGACCGCGTGGGCAAGGCCGCAAAGGTCCGCGAGAAGCTCTGATAACGCGAAAAAGAGTCCGGCAGGCGTGTTGCGCTGCCGGACTTTTTTCAATAGGTTCGTGTGTAATAGAGCGGGGAAATCAATTCCAGGACGCAAAACAAGCTGCAATATATTACTTCCGAACCGAAAGGCCGGAAGTAATAGTTGCCATGCCTTGCGGTTGCCGCAGCTTGCAACGGCGGACGGCTCCCGTCAATCAGACTTTTCGCCAAAAATTGGGGCGAGCTTTTGTGATAAATGGAGAAAGTATACAAGCATCTTGACTTCTTTGATGGAAAGGCTCAAAATAGGAGTACCGGCGGGTCCGGAGAATAGGACGTGCCGGGTAAAATAAAATTTTGAGGTGGAACATGACCAATAAGATCGAGGAAATTCTGCGCCTTTGCCAGGAAAACGATGTGAAGCTGATCGATTTCAAAACCGTTGACCTGACTGGCCGCTGGCACCACATCACCATCCCCGTGGAGCGCTTCGGTGAGGATACCGTCCGCTACGGCATCGGCTTCGACGGCTCCAACTTCGGCTACGCCTCTGTGGAAAAGAGCGACATGGTCTTCATCCCGGATCTGGAGTCCGCACACCTGGACCCCTTCACCGCTGTGCCCACCCTCTCTATGACCGGAGACGTGCAGGTCATCGCCGAGCCTGAAAACCAGCGCTTCGGCCAGTACGCCCGCAGCGTCACCCAGCGCGCCGAGGAGTACATGCGGGAGACCGGCGTCGCCGACAAGATGGTTGTGGGGCCGGAATTTGAATTCTACCTCTTTGACAGCGTGAGCTTTGAGAACGCCCCCAACCGCGCCTCCTTCGAGGTGGACGCCGCCGAGGCGGATTGGAATACCGCCCAGCCCTGCGGCAGCGGCTACCAGATCGCCCACCACGACGGCTATCACGCCGCCCTGCCCCAGGACTCCACCTATGACCTGCGCAACGACATCGTTCTGACCATGGCGGACTGGGGCGTAAAGGTCAAGTACCACCATCATGAGGTGGGCGGCCCCGGCCAGCTGGAGGTGGAGGTGGAGCCTGAGAGCCTGACCGAGATGGCGGACAAGACCCTCATTACCAAGTACATCATCAAGAACATCGCCGCCCAGGCGGGCAAGACCGCCACCTTCATGCCCAAGCCCATCCACGGCGAGGCGGGCAGCGGGATGCACGTTCACATCTGGCTGTGGAAGGACGGCCAGCCCCTGTTCTACGATCAGAACGGATATTCTTCCCTGTCGGACACCGCGCTCTATTTTATCGGCGGCCTGCTCAAGCATGCGGCGTCCCTGTGCGCCATCACCAATCCCTCCACCAACTCCTTCAAGCGTCTGGTACCCGGATTTGAAGCCCCGGTAACCATTGGCTACGCCACTGCCAACCGCTCCTCCATTATCCGCATCCCGGCCTATGCCAAGACGCCCGCCCAGAAGCGCTTCGAGCTGCGCAATCCGGATGCCACCTGCAATCCCTACTATGCCTACGCCGCCATCCTGATGGCCGGTCTGGACGGCATCCTGAACAAGATTGATCCACACGCCAACGGCTGGGGTCCCTATGACTTCAACCTGTTCAACCTGTCCGAGGAGGACAAGAAGCGCATCCAGGGCCTGCCCAAGTCCCTGAGCGAGGCGCTGGATGCGCTGGAGGCCGACCACGATTATCTGACCGCCGGCGGCGTGTTCCCCCAGGAGCTGATCAACAACTGGATCAAGCTCAAGAGGGCGGAGAACGAAGAGATTTCCCGCATCCCCACCCCCGCCGAGTTCCAGCGGTATTACACCCTGTGATCCGATACGGAAGCAGACAAAGGAGGCCCCTGGCGTTCATCCGCCGGGGGCCTGATCCTTTTTCTTGAAAGAAAAAGGATCAAAAAGAACTTTGTCCTCGCTCTGACAGCCTCTGCTGTTCCAGGGTTTCCACACGGTAACGACACCGCGTTTTTAGGATCAGATATACCCTTCCGCGCACAGCAGCTCGGCCAGCAGCACCGCGCCGCCCGCCGCGCCCCGCAGGGTGTTGTGGCTGAGGCAGACGAATTTGTAGTCGTACTGCGTGTCGGGCCGCAGACGGCCAATGGATACTGCCATGCCGTTCTCCAGCATCCGGTCCAGACGGGTCTGGGGACGGTCGGACTCCTCGAAGTAGTGCAGGAACTGTCTGGGGGCGGAGGGGAGCTGGAGCTCCTGGGCCCGTCCGGAGAAGCTGGACCAATCGGCCTTGATCTGTTCCTCTGTGGGCTTGCGGCCATCCTGGAACTTCATGAAACAGGCCGCCATATGGCCGTCCTGGCAGGCCACCCGGAAGCACTGCGCGGTGATGGCGGGGCCCTGCGCCAAGAGCAGCCTGCCGTCCTCCACCTTGCCCCACAGCTTCATAGGCTCGCGCTCGCTCTTCTCCTCCTCGCCGCCGATGTAGGGGATGCAGTTGTCCACCATCTCCGGCCAGCGTTCAAAGGTCTTGCCCGCGCCGGAAATGGCCTGATATGTACAGACCAGCGCCTTCTCCATGCCGTATTTCAGCAGGGGGTGCAGGGCGGGGACGTAGGACTGGAGGGAGCAGTTGCTTTTGACGGCGATAAAGCCCCGCTTCGTCCCCAGCCGCTTCCGTTGGGAGTCGATGAGCCGGATGTGGTCCGCGTTGATCTCCGGCACCACCATGGGAACGTCCTCCGTCCAGCGGTGGGCGCTGTTGTTGGAGACCACCGGACACTCCAGCCGGGCGTACTTCTCCTCCAGGGCCTGGATTTCATCCTTCTTCATGTCCACGGCGCAGAAGACGAAGTCCACCATCCCCGCCAGCTTCCCGGCGTCCGCCTGGGCGTCCAGGACGGTCAGGCTTCTGGCCTCCCCGGGGATGGGAGAGGTCATGGCCCAGCGGCCTGCGACGGCCTCCCCGTAGGTCTTGCCCGCGCTGCGGCCGCTGGCGGCCAGGGCGGTGAGGCGGAACCAGGGATGGCCCTCCATCAGGGTGACGAACCGCTGGCCCACCATGCCGGTAGCGCCAATGATCCCAACGCGATATTCTTTCATCATAAAACCTCCAAAATTGGTGAATTGGATAGAATCCATTGCCCTGCGGCGATTCTGGAAAATCAATGAACTCCAGGGCGGGACTGGCTGTCCTCCCAGGACTTGGCAGGGGCTCAGATGGGAAATCTGTCGGATATTGGGTTGAAAAATCCACTGACCCCGTGTATACTGTAACATGGTATGCGGTTTTCCCCAGAGTCGTACCGTAAATTCATAACACATTTTTTGTACCCTGTCAACCGTTTTATCCTGATTTGGAGGTTCCATGAAGAAGCTTTTTCTCACTTTTTTCCTCTGTATGCTGACTGTGGTCACATTGACGGTTTCTGCCCGCGCAGGGGAGGACATAATCAAGGTGGGCCTGTACTATGGCGAGAGCGCCCTCCCCTCCGCCCTGCTGGAAAACACGGCGGGCTCCGGATATGACCTGGGGTGGTTTGACGGGGCCAGCCGGGATTTTCACCAGCTGGTCCGCCTGGAGGAAAACAGGCTGACCGTCACGGCCGGCGGCGCAGGCGTATCCGTGAAAGCGGCGGATACCGGCAAGGTCCTCTATCAGTTCGACGGCTCCGGCGGCAGGCTCCTGGGAATCCAGCCGTCCGGCGGGAACGCCCGGACCTTGTTCCAGGGCTGCCAGTGGTACGGAGGCTTCGAGTTCCGCCGGGGCGCTGGCGGGAAGCTGGACGTAATCAATGTGCTGGACATCGACAGCTATGTAAAGGGCGTGCTGCCCTATGAGATGAGCGCGGACTGGCCTCTGGAAGCGCTGAAGGCCCAGGCGGTGTGCGCCCGGACCTACGCCCTGTGGCAGACCCGGCACGCCGGCAACGGCTTTGACGTGTGCAATACCACCGACTGCCAGGTTTACCGGGGAACCGGCTCCGCCGGCGCGGTGTCGGACCGGGCGGTGGAGGAGACGGCCGGCATCGCCGCCATGTACGGCGGCCGGTACGCGGAGACCTACTACTGCTCCGCCAATGGCGGCGCGTCGGAGTCCTCGGAGAACGTCTGGTCCAACCCGCAGCCCTATCTGGTGGGCAAGGAGGACCCCTATGAGCGGCTGACCAGCATCCCGGATTATGAGTACACCATCCGGTACAGCTGGGCGGAGCTGAGCGCGCTGCTGCGGAAAAAGGGCTACTCCATCGGCACAGCGGCCAGCGCCTATGTGTCCAGGACCACGCCCTCCGGAAATGTGGCGGAGGTCACCATCCGGGACCGCTCCGGGAAGACGGTGACGCTGACGAAACAGGACTGCCGCTGGACGCTGGGGACCAAGAGTATGCGTTTTGCCATTGATGGCGGCGGCAGCGCGGGAGGCTGGTCCGTCAACGACGGCGCGGCCACCCTCTCCAGTCTCGGCGGCGTGTACGCCGTCACCGGGACAGGGACCGCCGCCGCGCTGCCCGGCGGGGACGCTTACGTCATCACCGCCTCCGGCGTCTCCGCGCTGGGACAGCCCCCGGCAGCCCCTGGCGGCGGAAGCGGCATCACCATCACCGGCGCCGGCTGGGGCCACGGGGTGGGTATGAGCCAGTACGGCGCTAAGGCTATGGCGGAGCAGGGGCATACCTATGAGGATATCCTGAATTTCTATTTTACTGGTATTACATTGGAGCGGGTGGACTGAGTCTCCCCGGAAAGGAACACCATTGAAAACACATGATTTTTACTACGAACTCCCGCCGGAGCTGATCGCGCAGACGCCCCTGGAGCGGCGGGACGCCTCCCGCCTGCTGGCCCTGGACAAGGAGACGGGAGCCTGGGAGCACAAGCGTTTCCACGATCTGCCGTCATTGCTGCGCCCGGGCGACTGCCTGATTATGAACGATTCCCGTGTGCTGCCCGCCCGGCTGCTGGGCAGCCGCGTCCGCGCGGACGGAACTCTGGGCGGAGCCTGCGAGGTGCTGCTGCTCATCGACCGGGGGGACAATACCTGGGAGTGTCTGGTGCGGCCTGGAAAGAAGCTGCGTACGGGAGCGCGGGTGTCCTTCGGCGGGGCGGGGGAGCTGACGGCGGAGATCACAGGCGAGGTGGAGGGCGGCAACCGTCTGGTCCGCTTCGCCTGTGAGGGCATCTTCCTGGAGGCGCTGGACCGGCTGGGCCGGATGCCCCTGCCGCCCTATATCAAGGCGGAATTGCAGGACCGGGAGCGGTATCAGACGGTGTACTCGCGGGTATCCGGCTCCGCCGCCGCGCCGACGGCGGGGCTGCATTTCACCAAAGAACTGATGGAGCAGGTCCAGGCCATGGGCGTGAGCATCGGCTACGTGACGCTGCATGTGGGGCTGGGAACCTTCCGTCCGGTGAAGGAGGAGGAGATCGCTGATCACGATATGCACAGCGAATACTGCATGGTCCCCCAGGAGACGGCGGACCTCATCAACCGCACCAGGGCGGCGGGAGGCCGGGTGATCTGTGTGGGGACAACCTCCTGCCGGACCATCGAGAGCTGGGCGGCGGAGGACGGCCATATGGAGGCCAGGGCCGGTTGGACGAATATTTTTATCTATCCGGGCTACCGGTTCAAGGCGCTGGACGGGCTGATTACCAACTTCCACCTGCCGGAGAGCACGCTTATCATGCTGGTCTCCGCTCTGGCGGGGCGGGAGCATGTGCTGGCCGCCTACGAAGAGGCGGTCCGGGAGCGGTACCGGTTTTTCTCGTTCGGGGATGCGATGTTCATAGCAGGCGGGATCGGAGAAAACGCCCAAAACCCGGAAAAGCCCGAAATATCAAGGGTTTCGGGCTCTGAACGTAAGCCGGACGGAAACGAATAAAAAGCCGGTTGGCTAACCTTGGAGCATCAGGCATCGTTAGCTTTGAGGGGATGTTTATAAAAATACACAACTTTTTTCTGCATAAAAAATCAGGAATTTGTGAATAAAAGGCCCCCAGACACGGATTAAACCGTGCTGGGGGTTCGTTTTTGCGTTTGCGAGCCTTGCATATTCTGTCGAATGTTGGTATAATGGCGGCGCTGCCCTAACTCCATCCTGGTAGCAGGAAGGAGGTGAGAGTCGTGGCGTATCTGCTCATCAGCTTTTTGGTGTCGGTTGTGGCAGGTGTAGTCGCACACTACATCTGTAAATGGCTTGACCGGCACGACAAGGGACAGTAAGCCTGAAGGCAAAAGGAACCCCGGAGAGTCGCACCTCTCCGGGGTTCCGCCTTTTGTGAGAGTCGTAGACATCTCATCAGCTTTGCTACGGTAATTATACCACAGCCAGTATAGGATATGCAAGAGGGAAAATGATTTTCACTAGAAGTCCGTGGGACATTCTGTGGACGATCCGCCGGATTGTCCCTGCTGAATGTAGGTGAAGCGGTGCTCTATCCCGTTCTTGAAAGTGATAGCCGTCACACGGCCATCATCCGCGTCAATGTGGTCGATGACCGAGGCCAGGAAGCTCTTGGGGATCGCCGGGTCAATAGCGCGGATGTACTTTTCGTAGTCGAGGTAGCGGTCCTCCACCAGCTTCTCGGCCATGATGTAGTAGCTGGCCTTGCGGATGAAATCGCCGCTGACACCGGAGCTACTGTCCGGGTCCGCAGCCTGGATGGCC
>JAAWQM010000076.1 GCA_022800525.1 Oscillospiraceae bacterium | reverse complement strand
GAGCATCGTCCACCAGCTGGTGGAGCTGATGGGCGGCGAGATCAGCGTGAACAGCGTCTATACGATAGGCTCAACATTTGTGGTCATGCTGGAGCAGGACATCGTTGACGGCAGGGAGCTGGGAACGTTTACCCTTGCCTCCCGCACAAAGGTACACGAAAGCGAGACTTACCAGCAGAGCTTTGAGGCGCCGGATGCCCATATTCTTGTGGTGGACGATAACGATATGAATCTGCTGGTGGTAAAAAAGCTGCTTGCGGAGACAATGATTCAGATCGATACAGCCTCCAGCGGCGCCGAATGCTTAAGCCTGACGCAAAACAACCACTACGACTGCATCCTTATGGACCATTTGATGCCGGAAATGGATGGGATCGAATGCCTCCACGCGCTGCGGGCACAGCCAACGGGATTGTGTCAGAATGTCCCTGTGGTTGCCTTGACCGCCAACGCGGGCAGCGACAACCAGCTTCTCTACCGGAAAGAGGGATTCAGCGGATATCTTGCCAAGCCGGTCAGCGGCGCGCTGCTGGAGGCGGCTGTGCTGAGTATTCTCCCCAAGGAGCTGGTGCACCTGAATGAAAATATCATGCAGACGGATATTGAAAAAGATATCCTGATTTTCGAGCAGGCGCAAAGGCGCTCGGTGCTGGTGACAACAGACAGCGTGTGCGATCTGCCGGAATCCTTCTTGAAGGAATATGACATTTCGGTGTGTCCCTACTATGTCTGCACAGATGAAGGGCGGTTCCTGGATGACCAGGAGATTGGGACGGATGAATTGCTGATGCATATTACGGAGGGCCGGAAGGGCGTTTCTCAGCCGCCCGAGGTGGAGGATTACGAGCGGTTTTTTGCCCAGAAGCTGACGGAAGCGCAAAATATCATTCACATTGCCATGGCAAAGCACGTCAGCAAGGGATATCAAAACGCTCTTGAGGCGGCAAAATCCTTTGAAAATGTTACGGTAGTCGACTCGGGGCATCTCTCCAGCAGCATGGGGCTGCTGGTGCTGTGCGCGGCCCACATGGCGGAGCATCACGCGGCAAAGGAGGAGATCGTGGAGTCCGTGAAACGAATGCGGCGGTTCATTTCTTCCGCGTTTATCATAGACACTACCCATACGATATGCAGCTCCGGGCTGATATCCAAGAAGATACAGGTTCTCTGCGACGCCCTTCTGCTGCATCCGGTGCTGATGCTGAAAAAGAGTAAAATGGTAGTCAGGCGTGTGGAAGTGGGCAGCTTTTCGCATATGGCCAAACGGTACATCAGGAAAACGCTGCAGGAAGCAAGGAATATTGACCGCCGCATTCTGTTCATCACATACTCCGGGCTGGATAAGGAGAAGCTCCAGTACATCCAGAACTTAGTGCAGCAATATTGTACATTTGAACGGGTCTACCTGCAAAAAGCGTCTTCCGCCATTACCAGCAACTGCGGTCCCGGTTCCTTCGGCCTCCTGTTCATGCGGAGGGACGACGTCTCACGCTCCTTTTTTGAGGTGCCCAACCAAAATGGGGCAGCCTAGGATTGTCTGCGCCCCGTTCCAGCCTACCGCTCAGATCAGACCGGATGCCAGGTTCCAGACTATGCGCGTCAAATGGAAGGCGGGCCGGTCATCTTATGGAAGCCAGCGGTTTTCTGTCCGATGATTGCTCCGGCTGCCTTTCAGCGCCCCTGTTCGATTCATTATGAACAGCACGCCCTGATGATGAAATCAGGGCGTGCTGTTTTGGCTCTGCACATTTTCCTGAAGCGTTTGCTGTGATTAGCCCGCGTTTATTCTTCTCCGCCGAGCCCCGTATAGACCAGCGACTGGCAGGGATAACCCAGAGCGGTCCAGAGCTGGCGGTCCTGGGCTACCGCAATCGGGCAGTGACCCGGCACAGGCAGCCGCTCACTCAGCCATCTGAGCACGAAAGGTAATAGGGAAGCTCCCGGCGCCAAAGCCGTTGTTGGAATTTTTCCGGACGCGGGGATGGACTTTCTGAGCCTATAGCCGCTTCAACAAACCCGCCGGCAGAGACGTCTCGTCCCTGCCGGCGGGTTCATATTTACAGATGCCAGATATCGCGGTTGTACTCCGCAATGGTCCGGTCAGAGGAAAAATAGCCGGACTTTGCGATATTGACCAGCATTTTCTCCGCCCAGCGGTACCGGTCGCTGTAATCAGCCAGGGCCTGATCCTTGGTCTTCACATAGTCCTGGAAGTCCAGGAGCGTCATGAACCAATCCCGGCCCGCCAGCTCCCGGCGCAGCCGCAGCAGGTTCTCCTCGTGGCCGATGGCCAGCAGCTCCGGGCCAGTGATGAAGTCCACGCAGCGCTGAATTTCCTCATCGCCCTCATAGATTGCCCGGGGATCATAGTCTTTCTTCTCGTAGTGCCGGATGATCTCCTGGCTGGACTGGCCGAAGATATAGATGTTGTCCCTGCCCACCAGCTGGCTGATCTCCACATTCGCGCCGTCCATCGTCCCCAGGGTGACTGCGCCGTTGAGCATGAACTTCATATTGCCTGTCCCGCTGGCCTCCTTGGAGGCCAGGGAAATCTGCTCCGAGAGGTCGCAGGCGGGAATCAGCTTCTCCGCCGCCGTCACGTTGTAGTTCTCGATCATGACCAGCCTGATATAGGGCGACACGTCCGGGTCGTTCCGGATCAGCTCCTGAAGGCACAGCAGGAGGTGGATGATGTCCTTGGCGATGGTGTAGGCGGGCGCCGCCTTCGCGCCGAAGATGAAGGTGACGGGCTGCCGGGGGAGCCGCCCGGCCTTGATCTCCAGATATTTCCGGATGATATACAGCGCGTTCAGCTGCTGGCGCTTGTACTCGTGCAGCCGCTTGCTCTGGATGTCAAAAATGCTGTTTACGTCCACCTCCACGCCGGTATTGCTGAGGATGAAGTCCCGGCAGGCTTGCTTGGCCCGGGCCTTAATCTCCAGCAGCTCCTTCAGGGCCGTCCGGTCCTTCCGCAGCGCCAGCAGGCCCTCCAGCATATTCCCGTCCCTCTGGAACCCGCCGCCAATCCGTCCGGCGATCCAGCGGCTCAGGTCCCGGTTGCAGTACAGCAGCCAGCGGCGGAAGGTGATGCCGTTGGTCTTGTTGTTGAACTTCTCAGGATAAATCTCATAGAAGTCCTTCAGCTCGCTGGTCTTCAGGATGTCCGTGTGGAGCGCCGCCACGCCGTTGATGGAGAAGCCGTAATGGATGTCCATGTGGGCCATGTGGACCAGCTCGCTGCTGTCGATGATGGCGGCCGCCTCCTGGGGATACTTCTCCTTGACCTGCCGGTCCAGCCGGCGGATAATCGGCATCAGCTGGGGGACGACGTCCTCCAGACAGCTGGCCGGCCACTTCTCCAGGGCCTCCGCCAGGATGGTGTGGTTGGTGTACGCGCAGACCCGGGATACCACGGAGCTGGCTTCCTCAAAGGAGAGGCCCCGCCCGGTCAGCAGGCGGATGAATTCCGGGATAATCATGCTGGGGTGGGTGTCGTTGATCTGTACCACCGCGTAATCGGGCAGGTCGCGGAGGGTGCAGCCCCGTTTGACCGCCTCGTCCAGGATATACTGCGCCGCGCTGCTGACCATGAAATACTGCTGGTAGATGCGCAGCTTCCTGCCGTCGCTGTCGCTGTCATCGGGATACAGGAACAGGGTCAGATTGTGGAGGATGTCCTTCTTGTCAAAGGAGATCCCCTCCCCCACAATGGATTCGTCCACAATCTCAGCGTCGAAGAGGTGCAGGCGGATAGACTTGTTCTCATAGCCGGACACGTCCATGTCGTACATGGTGGACTTCAGCGAGAAGCCCCGGAAGGGCACCATGTAGGAGACGGGGGTGGGCGTGAGCCAGCAGGGGGCCTCCGGCCGGCAGGTCTCCGGGAGCCATGGATTGGGATTTTCCTGCTGGAGGTGGTCCTGGAAGGTCTGTCTGAAGAGGCCCAGGTGGTAGTTCAGGCCGATTCCCTCGCCGGGAAGCCCCATTGTGGCGATGGAGTCCAGGAAGCAGGCGGCCAGACGGCCCAGCCCGCCGTTACCCAGAGAGGGCTCCGGCTCCGCCTCCTCAATCTCCGACAGGGATTTCCCGTTTTCCTCCAGGAACCCGGACACCTGGTCATAGAGCCCCAGGTTGATGAGGTTGTTGGACAGAAGCTTTCCCGTCAGGAACTCCGCCGAGATATAGTACAGTTTTTTCCTGCCGTCGTGATAGCCCTTGTTCTGCAGCCGTCCCTTGACGTAGAAAAGCAGCGCCTGGTACAGCTCCTCGTTGGAGCACTGGCCGCACTCCTTGCCGGTCTTTTCCAGGATAAGCTGTTTCAGTTGTTCCATATCGTTCATCCTCCGCTGTTTTTTGGCGGACCGGTCTGATGGACGGCGGTCCGCAGTTGATTTGCTGTGCAACATTTCGGAAAATTTATGAAAATATCATACTTCATTTGCGCTTGGATTTCAATTGGAAATTTGCACAAAAGAGGCGGGACCGCGTCAATCCATACAATCAAAATTGCCCGCCGGCCAGTTCAAAGGAATTCATTTTCAGCGGAATCCGCCGTGAAAACGCACACACTGTACAGGAGCGGATATGTTATTCCTTCCGAACCGAAAGGCCGGAAGGAATCCTTGCCATGTTTTTTGCGGCTGCCCCGCCAGGGGCGAGCAAAATGGCTCAAATCGAAGATATGATTTCCGAATTTCAAATCCGGAAGCAATACCCGCCCGCGCGGCCAAAATGCGCGGCAGTCCTTGAGGCGCAGAGGCGGGCCGTATCCGCCCCTGGGCAAGGGGATTCATTCATCCCAAAATCTGTATCACGCGAAAGCTGATTTTTGGGGAGGGCTGCTGCAGGCGGTTGACAAACCGGCCCTCTCTGCTCTATAATAGACAAACCGTATGCAAATAACCTCTTTGTTTTCAGAAAAGGAGCGCAACCATGGCAGTTACCATCAAGGACGTCGCGGCATTGGCGGGCGTATCCCCCTCCACCGTTTCCCGCGTGTGCAACGACAATCCGTCCATCAGCAGGGATACCAGGGAGAAGGTGCGCAGAGCGATGGCGCAGCTCCACTACGAGCCCCCGGCCTCCGCCGGCGGGAGCGCCAGTCAGAAGGCGCGGCAGATTGGGGTCATCCTGCCCCCCTCGCCCCGCACAGCTTATGAGAATCCCTTTTATCTGGAGACGCTCCGGGGAATCAGCCAGCTTTGCAACCAGCGGCAGTACGCCGCCGCCATAGTCACCGGGCAGGATGAGGGCGAGATTCTGCGGGCGCTGCAAAATCTGAACCAGAGCGGATTGCTGGAGGGCGTGATCCTTTTGTACGCAAAGGCCGAGGACAAGATCGTGGACTATCTCTGCGAGGCGGGGCTGCTCTATGTGGTGGTGGGCAAGGCGAACCAACTGACCGTCCAGACAGTCTGCATCGACAACGACAATCTGTCCGCCGGGCGGGAGGCCGCCGACTACCTCTGGCAGCTGGGCCACCGCAGAATCGCTTATCTGGGCTGCGACACCAGCTTCCTCTATTCCGCCGACCGGAAGGCCGGATACCAGCTTTCCCTGCTGCAGCATGGTCTTCCGCTGCTCCCGGGATATTGTGTGGAAGCGGAGGAGTTTTTATCCAGCGATTTTCCCGCCCTGCGTGAGCTGCTGGAGCGGGAGGAGCGGCCCACCGCAGTGGTGGCCAGCGACGATATTCTGGCGGCGGTTCTGGAGCGGACCTGTATGCAGCTGGGGCTGTCCGTACCGGAGGACGTTTCGGTCATTTCCTTTAACAATTCCCCCTTTGCGCAGTTCACGCCGGTTCAGCTGACAAGCGTGGATATCAACTCCTTCCAGCTGGGCTTTGAGGCCGCGTCGCAGCTGATCGGGCACGCGGAGGACCCCAACCTGCTGGCGGCGCGGGTCATCATCCCCCACCGCATTGTAGAGCGCAGAAGCTGCCGCAGGCTGGAGGCATAGGCTGCACTGTCAGAATGTCCGCCGGTGCAGCGGCAGGCCCTCCTGACAGCAGCTTTCGGAATGCGAGGCATCTCTGGGAGGCGGCTGCGCCAACGATTCTGAATGCTTTTATATTGTAATGTATCAGAGCAGGCAGCGGACCTGCCGCGCCCTTATTCTTCAAAAAATTACCGGAGCGCATGTGAGCATATTCTCGGGCGGCCTGCAAATGCTATGGTTGCGACAAGGGCGGCCGGCAAACAGTCCGCTCCGAGGCGAAGCGAAAACGGAAAAGGCCAGAGCGGACGCCGCCCGAACCTTCTCCGAAGACGTGGCGCCGTCGCAAAAAATGGAGAAGGAGAAAAAGGAAATGTCTAAGAAGAACAACCGCATTAATGTCCCCGAGGCCCGCGAGGCGATGGACAAGTTTAAGATGGAGGCTGCCAGCGAGGTTGGCGTCAACCTGAAGGAGGGCTACAACGGCGACATCAGCGCCCGCGAGGCCGGTTCCGTGGGCGGCCAGATGGTCAAGAAGATGATCGAGTCCTACGAGAAGAACCTGTAAGTCTGTATCCAGGACAGGGGGCTGTAAAAAGCCACCCACAAAACAGCAGCGGCCGCCTCAAAAAGAGGTGGCCGCTGTTGCTTTGCGCTATGAATAAACCGCAACAAAAAAAACCGAAAACCGAGCGTTGGAAACAGACACTCCCGGTTTGCCGGATATCAGCGTGAAGGTCTATCCGGTCACGGAACCCAATGAACTGCTGGCCTCTCCTGCTCCGCTCTATGCGGAGGAGATACGGCGGCGGTTCCAGTAGCTGATGAAGTAGCGCCAGACGAGGAATTTCAGCTTCTCAACAGCCAGTTGCTCTGGATCATCAAGGCGCTGACAAGAAAATTTGACAGTGTTTTCTGCATGAGTATCCCATTTTTTTTGAGGGGAAAAAAGAGGTTGTGAAAATCTTGATTCTCCTTTATACTGTCCTCATAAATACATCCACAAAAAAAGTTTGAGCTTCTTGTCACAAATCCGGTTTGCGCCAGTCTAATCTTTTCAGGAGGTGTTTTTATGCGCACAAAAGAAAATCAAGAGCTGTCCGAGCTGATTGGACAGGCTGCCGCCGGGGATAAGGCCGCGCTGGAGACGGTGCTGGCGGGTGTGCAGGATCTGGTGTTCAATCTGTCCCTGCGGATGCTGGGCACATTTCACGACGCGGAGGACGCGTCCCAGGACATTCTTCTGAAGGTAATGACCCACCTCTCCTCTTTCAAAGGGGAGAGCGCCTTCACCACCTGGGTCTTCCGTATTGCGGTGAACCATCTCAAGGACTATCAGAAGCATATGTTCGCCCAGTTTCCTCTGAGCTTTGAGTTCTACGGAGAGGACATCCGCAGTGGAAAGATTCAGGATGTGCCCGACCTGACCCAAAATGCAGAAAAGGCAATCTTGGCCGAAGAGCTGAAGCTGTCCTGTACGAACGTCATGCTCCAGTGCCTGGACCCGGTGAGCCGCTGCATCTTTATTCTGGGGACCATGTTCCGTGTTGACAGCCGGATCGCCGGGGATATCCTGGGCATCACTCCAGAAGCCTACCGTCAGAGACTTTCCAGGGTGCGGAAAAAGATGGCTGAGTTTCTTTCGGAATACTGCGGCGAGTATGGAAAGGGAACCTGCCATTGCGCGAACCGTGTCAACTATGCGATACAAAATCACCGCATCGCTCCCGGCCGCCTGGACTTTACCGCCGCCAGGCCAAGCGATGCCGCTGTAGAGGTAAAAGCGGCCATGGAGGAGATTGACGGATATGCCCAGCAGTTCTCGTTCTGCCGGACGTACCAGTCCCCGGAACGGCTCAAGCGGATGATCCGCGACTTTCTGAATGGCCCGGCCTTTTCTGCGGTTGCGGAAGCACAGGGGGTGGAGCGATGAACACACAGATGATTTTGGACTATCTGACCGAGCTGAGCGCCAACAACAATCGGGAATGGTATCACGCCCATAAGGCCGAATACCATGCGGCCAACGGGCAGTTTGAGGAACTGATCCAGGCCCTGATTCTCCAAATCGGGGAATTTGACGGCAGTATCCTCGGCCGCGCCCCCAGGGAACTGACCTTCAAGCTGGTTCGGGACACCAGATTCAGCCATGACAAGTCTCCCTATAACCCCGCGTTCCGGGCGCACATCTCCTCCATGGGAAAGCTGCCCATTCCGGTGGGATACTATCTGATGCTCAAGCCGGGCGGACAGTCCTTCCTGGGCGGCGGCCTGTTCGCTGACATGTTCAAGGACGCCACCAGGAAGGTGCGGGATTATATCTCGGAGCACGGCAGCGAGTGGGAAGCGATCATTGCCGCTCCGTCTTTTCAGGAGCGCTTTACCGTGGGCGGGTCAGCATTGAAAAATGTTCCGGCTGGATACGAGCGGGATCATCCCCAGGCAGAACATCTGAAATATAAAAGCTGGTATCTGGAATATCCTATCCAGGACAAAGACCTAGTAGACAGCAATCTGTTCTTAACCAAAGCGGCAGATATTTTCCGATTGATGAAACCATTCAACGATTATCTGAACAGTGCCCTTGCGGGATTCAAAATGCCTGCCAGGTAATGGACAATTCTCTGAAACTGCTGAAGGGCGGCGCCTCACAATGAAGCGCGCCAGGACCTGCGCCTCCTCCGGCGGCAGGCCCATCTGCACCTGGAGCCAGCGGCAGGCCGCCTGTGGGACATCATGCCGCTTTCCCACAGGCGGTTGAAGGTTTTGCGGGCCTCCATGCGCTTGATGCGCAGGGGGCGGTACGCCTGGCCGTGGGCGGCGGGACTTCTCGAAAGAAGCAACGGTCTGCGCGCTTATCGTCATGAAATGAGAGGGATTTTCTCAGATCACAGATTTGCAGGATTACTTGGACAACAAACGCATCATCGCTCATTACTGCGGGTTCAACATTATGGAACCGCTTCCGTCCTGCTGGACTTATTGGGCATGAAAAACACGATTGTCAGATCATGTTTTTTCATGCTGTTGGATTTTGTCACAAAGGTTTGATTTATGGTGACTGCTCTTAAATATTGTTGTTTTATAAATGATTCTGTACAAGTGTAAATCCAATGATTGATCGACAAAGCAAGCATAATCACCAATGTGAATCGGGGGAACGAAAAAAGCTGTCCACTGGCCTGCCTTAAAATTGGCAAGCTGCGGACGGCCTGAATGTACCGTTCCCCATATTGTAAGATTTGCTCATGTTTTAAGCGCCTCCGCTTCTCCGGCAGGCGCGGGAAAGTCTGTAAACAGGATTTGCCTTCAGCCCTCTTCGTCGTGCGCAGCCTGATTGAGATGCTCTTCGAGCCGGTTCATGGCTTCCGTAACCGGGCCGTTGCAGCCCTGC
>JAAWQM010000075.1 GCA_022800525.1 Oscillospiraceae bacterium | reverse complement strand
CTGATGCAGGCGGTGATTGCCCGGGAGCAGGAGCCCATCACCCCTTTCCTGGAGCGGGCGTTGGATCTGTGGCAGAAGGCGGGGGTATCTTTGATTCTGGTGGTGGGAAGCTGTGGGGCCTACTTCCATATTGCCGACTGTGTAGTACAAATGGATGCCTACCACGCCAAAGATATCACGGAGCAGGTCAAAGCGGTGCTGGAGGACCGGCCTGTACCCGTGCTGTCTGCGCCTGGGTTCCATCTGCCTGCGGGCGGACGGGTTGTTGACCTGTCCGGCGACCGCCAGACCCGGAAGAATTACCGCGGAAACGGATACCATCAAGAGCGGCTAAAGGTCAAGAGATTTGGGAAGACCGCCTTCTCCGTAGGGGACCGGGAACTGGATTTGCGCTATGTGGAGCAGCTGGTGGATGCCGGGCAGACTTTGGCTCTGGCGTACATGGTACGCTGCGCCCGGGAGCATCTGGCGGGACAGTCTGTGGAAGAAATTTCAGCAACGCTGCTGCGGCTGGTGGAGTCAGAGGGCCTGGGGGCCGTCTGCGGCAGCGCAGTCATTGCGGCAGGCCTGGCCCTACCGCGGGAGCAGGAGATTTTTGCGTGCTTCAATCGGTACTGATATATGCGGCGGCAAATTTCACGTTGAAAACCATACAATCGCTGGCAGGTATTTTCTACCATGAGCGCTTCCGGCAAGAACTCTCTTCGGTTGTTCGACACAGTTATTCCCCTGCACAGTAACAGCCGGCCTGCATAAGTCATCAGACACAGTACGCCTATGCTATTGCACGCAAAGAATGGAGTATGCTTGAACGATCAATACCGATTTATCGGTGCCTCCCATTTGCATGAGTTCTCCAAATTTTATTTTAAGACCAGAGTAGTATTGACAGGCAATCAAGACTGTGGTAGTATATGACCGTTGTTACTACCACAGTCTTAAAAAGGAGGTGCTACCGAATGGACATTAAGCTGTTTGCTTCTGAACTGAAAGTGATGTCCGTCCTTTGGCGCGATGGCGATGTTCCCGCAAAACATATCGCCAAGCTGCTGACCGAGGAATTAGGTTGGAATGTAAATACCACCTATACCCTGATTAAGCGCTGCATCAAGAAAGGGGCGATTGAGCGATCCGAACCCGGCTTCATGTGTCATGCACTCGTGCCGCAGGCGGAAGTACAGGAGGCGGAAACAAACGAGCTGATCGACAGGGTATATGACGGCTCTGCTGACAAGCTGTTCGCGGCTTTGCTGGGGCGAAAAAAGTTAAGCGCCGAGCAAATCGAAAAGCTGAAACAGATTGTTGGGGATTTGGAATGAGGTGGTGGAAATGAGCCTGTTGCAAATGAGCTCTGCGGGGGCCGTGATGATTTTTGCAATCACCATCATACGCGCTCTGGCAATCAGCTTGCTGCCCAAAAAGACTTTCCTGGCACTTTGGGGAATAGCGGTTGTGCGGCTGTTGCTCCCGTTCTCCCTCCCCTCCATGTTCAGCGTGTATTCGCTGACAGGCAATCAAACTTCCGGGATTACCACAGCAAAAGTTCCACAGATTGACAAGGTATTGCCGATTGATACGTCAGGGCAAATGGCTGCTATGCCTGTTAATGTCGGAAATACCGCAAGTATCATTTCCCTTTGGGGAGCGGTTTGGGCCGCTGGTACGCTGATCTGTGCTATGGTTTTTGCAATAGCGTATTGGAAGTGCCGGCAGGAATTTCAAACTTCCCTGCCAGTAAAAAATGACTTCATCAAAAGTTGGCTGGACACCCACCAGCAGAAACGTCCGATTTCCATTCGACAATCCAGCCGATTTTCCGCTCCGCTGACTTACGGCGTATTCCGTCCCGTGATTTTAATGCCTATATCCACTGATTGGGAAAACACAAAGGCGCTGCAATATGTTTTGGCGCATGAATATGTTCATATCCGGCGCTTTGACAGTATCACAAAATTGGTGTTGATTGCGGCGCTGTGCGTGCATTGGTTTAATCCCTTGGTTTGGGTGATGTATGTTCTTGCCAACAGGGACATTGAGCTATCCTGTGACGAGGCGGTTGTCCGCCTTTTCGGAGAAACAACAAAGGCTGCCTATGCGAGGGTGCTGATCAGTATGGAAGAAACACGGAGCGGCTTGAACCCATTGAGCAGCAATTTCAGCAAAAGCGCAACAGAAGAAAGAATTACAGCCATTATGAAAATCAAAAAAGCGTCTGTTCTCTCTTTCGCCCTGGCCCTGGCATTGGTTGTCTGTGTGACGACAGCCTTTGCAACTTCGGCGGCAACAAAAAATAACAATTCGCTTTCCGTCCCCTCAATCATTTACAGAAATGACGCTATTAACAAAACGTCGGAATCTGCTTTGGGAGCCAAAGACGGTTATCAATCATTGTTAGCGTTAAAATCAGCAGACTACCACAACCAGTCTGTTGCCGATTTTGACAAGGCCCTTTTGGATTGGGGAAATCAACATCCAGAAGAACACGAGGATATTATCCAGAACGATATTGCAGCATATTGCTTCCCCGCATACCTCACAGCGGAGGAGAAGAACTTTTTAGCTTTAACCATAAGAGCGTCAAATATTGAAAACGTAATATTGGTAAAGAGCTCTTATGGCAGTCCAGTGATTGATCCTGATTTGGGTTTTGAACTTGCAAGAGAAAGCCAGGAAACTGACCCGCCCACATGGGTAAGTTTGATGTATGGCGTTTCTTATCACCTTGATCCGCAAGTAGTCACAGTCGGAGAACGGGACGCGGCACTTGCACATGCAATCAATGATATTCAATCTTTTTGGTATGATACTGACCTTGAAACTCTTGCCGGAATGTCGTCTGAAGAAGTGCTTTTCAAACTAAATGCAATCGCAGACAACAATAGCACAAATGCTATACAGCTTTCGATTGTAAAGAATTATTTTATATTTCAAGCCTCCCCCATGTTTGATTAACCCCAAAAATAAAGCGATCTGCAACGGACAATAAAAACCGTTTTTGCGGCGGCTGGTATCACCACGCCCAAACAAAATATAAATAGCCTTGCGGCGGTTTTTGGAAAACAACGGATTTCAAGGCCGCCGTTTTTTATTGACACGGCGGTAAAAGAGGAGGTTGGGCTGTGTCTTTTTATATTGCGTTATCGTACCCGCGTCGTGCCCCGGAGCAGCAGCCGCGGCAGCGCGGTATAGGTCTGCACCAACATGGCCGGGTCCCGGATCTTTTTCAGCAGCAGGTTCCCGGCGTGGCCCCCCAAACTGAACAGGTCGATGTCGATGATTGTGGGTTGCGGGGACACCATGGGCGAGTATGGGTGGTCGTCGAACGCAATCAGCGACACCTGCCCGGGGATATCCAGCCCCTTGGCCCGGATGGCCCGCATGGTCCCCACCGCCATCAGGCTGTTGGTGCAGATGATGCCGTCCGGCGGGACCGGCATCGACAAGAGGGCGGAAGCGGAACGGAAGATGGCCTCCACGTCAGGCGGGTTGTAGGTGATATAGTCCTCATTTGCCTCCAGACCCCGCCGCTCCATGGCAGACCGGAACCCCCGCAGGCGGTCCATGAAGATCCTGTCCTCCTCTCGGCCGCCCATGAAGGCCAGGGTATGGCAGCCTGTGGCCACCAGATGCTCCACAGCGAGGTTGGAGGACAGGGTGTTGTTGGTGTCGATCCAGGACAATATCGTATCAAACTGCGGCTCCCCAATGCAGATTTGCGGGAAGTCGTGTTTCAGCAGCAGCCGCTCCATCCTGGCCGTGACGAATGCCGCGCTGACGATGACCCCGTCCGCTACCCGGCTGAGAATCGCCTCCTCCAGGGCCGCCTCCGGCTTCTTTCCGCAGGAGTCCAGGTTCAGCAAGGACAACCGGTAGCCCTTCCGGCTCAGCTCATGGCTGACACCGCATATGATATCGAACATATGGGGGTTTTCATAGGGCAGGCCCTTGTAGAACCGGTCCGCATACAGCACGTTCTTGCTGGAGCGCCGTGCCAGGTTGGCCGCTGAGATGTTGGGGGTGTAGTGGAGTTGCTCCATCACCTGCAATACCCTCTTTCGGGTATCGGGGGATACATGTGCCTTGTTGTTGATGACCTTACTGACTGTTGCGATGGACACCCCAGACTCCCGGGCAATGTCGTGTATGGTAGTTGCCATAGACTGCCTCCGCTCTTCTGTTTTTCAGTAAAACGCTTTCTGTATTTGTTGAGATAGACGAAGGGAATTCCATTGACATTGAGATTTATAAAATGCTATACTCACCTTAGATTTTACAAGAACTTGCGGTAAAATGCAAGTATGTTGTTTAATCTGTGAGAACTTTCCCCTTCCGCACAGGCAGGAGAAAGTGGGAAAGCGTTTTATCAGAAAGGAGATCTGCAATGAAAAAAGTTACTGCTCTCTTGCTTGCCATGCTGCTGTGTTTCACCGCACTGGCCGGGTGCTCCCAGTCCGAACCCCAGGGCTCCGGCGCACCGCCCTCCAACCCCCCACAAAACAGCAGTTCCCCGTCCGAGCCCGTCACAATCACTGTCTGGCACGATGGGGACGAGGGGATTATGCAGACCATTGCCGGTCAGATCAATGCCCAGCTGGCGGACGACCAGATAACAGTGGTTTTCGAGAAGAAGACTGATATGCCCAACCAGCTCAAGCTGTACGGCAGTGACGCATCCAACGCCCCGGACATGTACTTCTATGCCCATGACGTGCTGGGCAGCTTTGTGGCCATGGACATCGTGGCGCCCCTGTCCGATGTGGTGGATACCAGCATCCTGGCCAACCACCTGCCCATGACGGTGGAGGCCGGACAAATCGGCGGTACCCAGTATCTTCTCCCGGTGTACTTTGAAACGCTGGTATTCCTCTACAACAAGACCCTGTGGGAGGGGGACATCCCCGGCACCACCGAAGAACTCTACGACTACATGGTGGCTCATACCGACACCGCCGCCGGGACCTATGCCGTGGTCAACCAGCACACCAACGCCTATAATGTCTCCCCCTTCATCAACGGTTTCGGCGGCTACATCATTGACGAGAACGCCAAGCCCGGCCTGACCGACTCCAGGACCATTGAGGCGGCCACCTATAACCAGAAGTTCGGTGCACTCCAGGCGGACGGCGACTATAATACCGTCACCACCCTGTTCAACGAGGGCAAGGCCGCCGCCATCATCGGCGGGCCCTGGCTGGTGTCCGGCATCGAGGCTGCGGGCATCGACTATGGCATCGCCAGTCTGTCCGACATCAAGCTGCCCAACGGCAGCGGCCTTGCGCCTTTCTCCGGCATCCAGGGCGCGGGTGTGCTGAAGGTGGCGCTGGCGAAGAAGGATGCCCTGGCCAAGGTGCTCACCGCCATGGCCTCCCCGGAGGTGGGTGTGGACCTGGCCAACAAGTCCGGCTGTGCCCCCGCCAACAACAAATCCTATGACGATCCCCAGGTGACCGCCAACGAGATGATTGCCGTGATCCAAAAGACTGCTTCCACCGCCCAGCCCATGCCCAACATCCCCGAGATGGGTGTCATGTGGGGCCCGGTGGAGACCATGCTCACCGCCATCAACAAGAACGGCGCTGACCCGGCTCAGGCGGCTGCGGACGCCCAGGCCGCTGCTGAGCAGGCTATCGCGGATATGCAGTAAATCCTTTCCCGGCGCACCACCGCGCTGGGATCACAACCAGGGGCGGCGGTTTCCGCCGCCCCTTCCCATTTTTCATAGGTGGTGCTTATGAGACAGAAATCGAGATGGAAGCCCTGGTCCTACTGTGTTCCTGCCCTGCTGCTGATCCTGGTTGTCATCGTCTTCCCCATAGCCTATACAGGCTATATCTCTTTGACCAACATGAACCTCTACCATTGGACGGACTATGGGTTCATCGGCCTGTCCAACTACGCCCGGGCACTGTTCAAGTTTGACTCCGGGTTCCTGGCTGCCTTGGCCACAACCCTGGTCTGGACGGTTCTGAATATGGCCATCCAGATTGGACTGGGGTTTTTCATCGCCCTGGGCCTGAACGCGCCCGGCCTGCGGCTCAAGCGTGTCTACAAAACCCTGCTCATGGTGCCTTGGGCAGTACCCGCCTATATCTCTATCCTGCTGTGGCGGGTGGGTATGTTCAATACCGAGTTCGGTATCCTCAACAAGTTCCTCGCCATGCTGGGTTTTGACAAAGTGGATTTTCTGGCCAGCAACGGTATCGCCTTCCTGTCCTGCATGGCGCTGAATCTGTGGATGGCCCTGCCCTTCATGATCTCCACCATTGACGGGGCGCTCCAGAGCGTGGACGGCAGTCTTTACGAGAGCGCCACCCTGGACGGGGCGGGGTTCTGGGTGCGGACCTGGTCCATCACAGTGCCCGCTATCCGTCCCATCATCGCCCCGGCAGCGGTGATGACCACCTTCATTACCTTCAAACAGTTTGATATCATCTACCTGCTGACCCAGCAGCGGGGGTATATGACGGGAGCCACGCTGAACACGGTCATCACCTATGCACACCAGAACGCTTTCGCGTCCAACAACTACGGGCTGTCCAGCGCGGTAAGTATGCTGTTGTTTGTGGTCATCATCCTGTTCTCCATCCTGACCAACCGCAGCCTTCGGGAGGATTAAACCATGACAAGAAAAGGAAAGAATACCGCCAGACTGGCACTGCTGAACATGGCCTTCGTCCTGCTGTGCCTGGTGACCCTGGTGCCGGTACTGTACGCACTGTCCATCTCCTTCAGCGGCCAGGGGGCGGCTCTGTCCGGGGACCTGTCCTTCCTGCCCCATGACCCCACTCTGGAGAACTACAGGTCCATCCTGTGTGAGAAGCCGTTCCTGCTGTGGCTGAAGAACTCCCTGCTCCTCAGCGCCGGTACCATCGCCCTTTCCATGCTGTGCGCGGTGCCCGCCGCCTACGCCGCCTCCCGGTGGCGGTTCGCCGGCCGGCGGGGGATGCTCCGGGCGCTGCTGATTCTCAACGCTTTCCCCCAGGTGCTGTCCATGTTCGCCCTGTTCCGGGTACTGCGGCTGACCAACACCCTCAACACCCACAGCGGGCTGGTGATCATCTATGCCGGGTCCATGTGCGTGTTCGCCATCTGGAACATGAAGGGCTACTTCGACACCATACCCAGGGAGATCGAGGAGGCGTCCAGGATCGACGGCGCCAGCGATCTGCAGATGATTGTGCGCATCGTCCTGCCCCTGGCCCGGCCCGCCATTATCGTCACCTGCGTCATGGTGCTGATCACCGTATGGAACGAGTACCTGTTTGCCACCACCTTCCTGCTGGACAGCCAATCCTACTCCCTGGCAGGCGGCCTGTACCAACTCCAGTCCAACGACTACAGCCGGAACTGGCCGGTGTTTACCGCCGCGTCCATGCTGGCCTCCCTGCCCCTGCTGCTGATTTTCTTCAAAATCCAGAAATACATGGTATCCGGCCTCACCGCCGGGGGTGTGAAGGAATGACCGCTTTTTTATGGAAAGGAAATGCTTATGATCACACAACAGGCGGTGACCCATATCCCGCTGTCCCAGTACGCCTTCGCAAACAGCGAGCGGTCCCTCACCATCCGTCTGCGCTGCGCCGCAGGGGAGTTGGAGCGCTGCATCCTCTGGTATGGAGACCGGGTCCAGCCGGGCGATCCCATCCGTTTTACCCCCCTGGCAATGGAGCAAACCGCCCACGAGCTGGATTTTGACTATTATGAGGCCACCTTCGACAGTCCCTATACCCGGGTGTGTTATTACTTCGAGCTTGCTGGCGGTGGCGAACTTCTGTATCTGTACGCGGACATCTTCTCTACTCAAATCCCATCAGAGCGCAGCGAGTTTTACCAATATCCGTTTATCCGCCGGGAGGAGATTGCCACAGTGCCCACCTGGCTGAAACACGCAGTTGTTTATAATATCTTCCCAGATAGCTTTGCCTCCGGGAGACGGAGCATCCGGGGCGCCTGCTCCGAGACAGTTTGGGAGAACGGGCTTACGCTGAAGTCCCGGCTGGGCGGCAGCATCCGCGGGATTACGGAGAACTTGGACTACATAGCGGAGCTTGGCTTCAACTGCATCTATTTCAACCCCATCTTTACCGCCGGAGAGTATCACCGCTATGACACACTGGACTATTTCCACATCTCCCCCAGCCTGGGTACTGATGATGATTTTCGGGTACTGGTGGAGCAGGCCCACAGCTTGGGGCTGCGCGTGGTGATTGATGGGGTTTTCAACCACTGCAGCTGGTATTTCTTTGCCTTCGACGACGTGGTGTGCAACGGGGAGTCATCCCGCTATAAGAACTGGTTCTACGACCTGACCTTCCCGGTGGTCCGTCCACCCGAGGGGACCGCACCCGGCTACGCCAGCTTCGCCTACGAGCCCAAGATGCCCAAGCTCAACACCTCCAATCCGGAGGTGCGGGACTATTTCATGCAGGTCTGTGCACACTGGATTCGAGAGTACCATGTGGATGGCTGGCGGCTGGATGTGGCCAACGAGGTGGACAGGGAGTTCTGGCGCACGTTCAAGCACACAGCCCGGGCCATCGACCCGGACAGCGTGATGATCGGCGAGATTTGGGAGAATGCTGAAAGCTGGCTGCGGGGAGACATGTTCGACTCTGCCATGAACTATGACCTCCGCAAGCACTGCCGGGACTTCTTTGCCCGGGGTGCCATTGACGCCGCCCAGTTCAGCGCCCGGATTACCCAGATGCTCCACCGCTACCCCACCGGAATTGTACAGGGGCAGCTTAATCTGCTGGACAGCCATGATGTCAGCCGGTTCCTGTCCCTGTGCGGCGGGGATGTCCAGCGGCTGAGGCTGGCAGAGGTGTTCCTGTTCACCGCCCCCGGCGCCCCCTGCGTGTTCTATGGGGACGAGCTGGGGATGACCGGCGTATCGGAACCAGACTACCGCAGCGCGATGCCTTGGGACGTTCCGGCTGAGGATCTGCGGCCACTGTTCCGCAGCCTCATTGCCTTGCGGAACAAAAATGACACACTTGCTCTGGGCACCTTCCGCTCGGTCTGGGCGAAGGGCAGCCTATATATCTACCGGCGCGAGTGGGAGAGCAAGACGGTGGCTGTGGCTTTAAACGCGGGGCCGGCAGAAGCCGCGCTGCCGGTCCTCAACACACCAGACTCTGCCCCCATCCTCTGCTGGATGTATAGGGATGGTGTACTTGGGCCATTCGGTTGTGCAGTATGGAGTGAGGGGAAACAAAAACAGCCTGCCCCAATATTCTAGTCTTTCCACGGACATAAGCGCGGTGCATATCCAAGCTGATATGCACCGCGGCTGCTTTCAGAGCTTGAGCGTTCCGGGTTTTATCGGTCCAAGCATCCTCTATCTGGGCAAACAGGCAGTCTGTCCCGTAAATTTATCCAGTAAAAAGCGGATACGATACCTTGCACTCCTCATAGTTAGGATGCATGCTACAAGGGGAAATCGGATATAGACTGTTTCCCAACCAACTTTGTGCTTCAGGATGGCCGGTTGTACTACATTGATTATGAATGAGTTTTAATAGGAACACTGTAATATCAAGGCTTTTCGGAGCCTACACCCACAAAAAAATATTATTTGAGCTATCACATTACGCAGAAAGC
>JAAWQM010000013.1 GCA_022800525.1 Oscillospiraceae bacterium | reverse complement strand
TAATGCTTCTCGCAATCCGTTTTTTTGAGCCGCTATTCGGGGCTCTTATTGTTGTGCCCTTTTTCGGACTGCCTCCCTGGCTACTTCGTTTCAAACTTCTCCATAGCGGTCTCCTTGTGAAGGTTTTAACAGTTTTCTCTTTGGAGGATACCATAATTTCGTTAGAATTGCAATGATATTCTAGTGGAAATCTGCTGATGAATGGGGTAAAATAGAGGACAAGAACCGTGGGGAGGGCTGATCGTGTCTGAGGAACAGCTTTTACAGGAGGCGCTGGCATTGGGGTTTGCCAACGCGGCGCTGATGAATACGAAGGATCTGGTTTTCATGCCCTCCTTCCGTCCATTGTGCGCGGAGAATGTTTGCGGGAAATATGGCGTGAATTACGCCTGCCCGCCGGACTGCGGGACAGTGGAGGAGATGAAGGCGCGTGTTCTGCGCTGGCCCCGCGCCCTGGTGATGCAGAGCATGTGGGATATCGTCGATTCTATGGATGAGGATGAGACAAAGCCCGCAAAGAAGTGTCACAATCAGCTGACGAGGCGGCTGATCGACCAGTCCGGAATGCCGGGGCTGATGGTCGGCTGCGGCGGGTGCGGACTGTGCTCTCCGTGTGCGATCACAGCTGGCGAGCCGTGCCGGTTTCCGGATAAAATGTATTCCTGTATGTCTGCATACTGCGTTTTTGTGAAGGATATGGCGGAGAAGTGCGGGATGGAGTATGACTGCGGACCGGGGGTAGTTGCTTTCTTCAGCATGTTCTGCTTCTGATTTTTGCTCCTGCCGGAACAAGGCGCTGGATTCCCGCGCCCGGACGGCGTTCTCAGTGATGCCTCCGGCATGGCCTCGACAGGGGATTTGTCGAACCCTGGGCGGAGGTGAAGAGCTGCGCTGCCCCGTGAACAAGAGGTCCTGCGGGCAACTGGTCTAGGAGACTGGTAATATTCCAGCTCCGCCTGTCGGCCTGTCAAAGGGACAAAGCCTGCAGCGGGGGCGCTCTGCTGAAACATTCTTCTGAACTGACACCGCTTTTGCAGGGACGCACCGAAGGACTGCTTCGCGGCTACAACGATGTGCCATAGGCCAGATGTGCGCCCCCACAAGGATTGTACAATACCATCCCCCTTGTGTAAGGAGAAAATCATGCTTCTGGCTATTGATATTGGAAATTCCAACATCTCCCTTGGAATCTTTAAAGACGAAATTCTGACTTTCCGGGCTAAGATTTCCGTTCAGACCAAAAGAAGCTCCGACGAGTACGCTGCCCTCTTCTATGACCTCCTGCGGATGAATCAGATCAGCCGCGATGAGATCACCGGCTGCATCCTTGCTTCCGTTGTGCCTGAGCTCTCCGGGCTGGTGGAGGAAGCCGCCCGGACGGTATCCGGTCAGGATGTCCTACGGGTGGGACCCGGCATCCGCACAGGCTTCCGCATCCGTATCGACGACCCCTCCCAGCTGGGCGCCGACCTGGTGGCCGACACTTTGGCCGGACTGACCGAATACGGCGCTCCTTTGGTGGTCATCGACGCGGGCACTGTGACAACAATTATCGCTGTGGACCAGAGCCGTACCTACCTGGGCGGCTGCATCTTTCCCGGTATCAGGGCCAGCGCCCAGGTGCTCAAGGAAACCACCGCCCTGCTGCCCTCCATCGAGCTGGGCGGCGGCGAGGATGCCTGCCTGGGACGCAACAGCGCCGGCGCCATGCGCTGCGGCCTCCTGATGGGCAGCGCCATGATGGTGGACGGATTCATCGACCGCTACACCGCCCTGCCAGGGATGGCAGGGGCGAAGTGCGTTGCGACTGGGGGCTCCGCCGCGCTGGTGACCGCGCGGTGCGGACGGCAGATCGTGCAAGACCCGGAGCTGACGCTCAAAGGGCTGCGGTATCTTTATGAGACCAACCGGTCAAAAGCAAAGCATTAGATGATAATGACGGCATCCGCCGTTGTTATACATATTTTGCGCGCCGTACTCTAACAATAGAGACGGCAGCGCGAGGTGAAATACCCTCAAAAGGAGACAAAAACATGAGCAACATTAGCAGCAAAGTCCGCGAGACCGCACTGACGGCGGTACTGGCGGCAATTATCCTCCTGATGGCCTTTACCCCTCTGGGCTATCTGCGCATCGGACCGATGTCCATTACGCTCCTGGTAATTCCCGTGGTCATCGGCGGCATAACCCTGGGTCCCGTGCGGGGCGGACTTTTAGGCGCGGTATTCGGCGCAACCAGCCTGGCCCAGTGCTTTATGGGCGACATCTCCGGCGCGGCTATGTTCGCGGCCAACGCAGCCGGCACGGTCATCGCCTGTTTTGTCCCCCGCATCCTGATCGGCGTGGTGGCGGGCGTCCTGTTCCCCTTCCTGATGAAGACTGCCAGGAATGGTGCCGCCGCCTTCATCGGAACCGCCGTAGCCGGGACGCTGACCAATTCTATCCTGTTTATTGGTCTGGTGGTTGCCTTCTTTAAGGACTCCGTCCTCGGCGGCGGTTCCTTCTGGGCCATTTTTGTCAGCTTTTTCTCCGTCAATGTGGCTGTGGAGCTGATCGTGGGCGTCATTGTCAGCGCGGCTTTAAGCGCGGTGCTGGACCGTTTTGTGCTCCATGCGCCCCGTTATCAGATCGCTGAGTGATTTTCCGGCCTATCCATGTTTTAACAACGGGGGACAGATGACTGTCCCCCGTTCTGTATTACGCGTTCCGCCCCAGGTGGAACGCTTTTTGATTCATCTCCAGGAATTTTGGCGGTACGCTCTTCTCAATCGCCGCCAGCCACTCCTCTTCGGTGAAATCAAACCACTTCGACAGCCTGCCCAACAGGACGATATTCACCGCCTTGCTGCTCCCGGCCTCCTCCGCCAGAGACAGCGCGTCAATGGCGTCCACCTCCAGCCCTGCGGCCTGCATCTTCTCCACCAGCCCTTCCGGGTATACTGCCGCGCCAGTGATGACCGGCATGGGGTTCGTCTGCTGGGTGTTGGTGATGATCCGTCCGTCAAGCCTGAGATATTCCGTCCAGCGGGCCGCTTCCAGCAGCTCAAAGGACAGGATCACATCCGCCTGACCCTTGTCAATAATGGGTGAATAAACCTTCTCTCCCCAGCGGACATACGTCACCACACTGCCGCCCCGCTGGCTCATGCCGTGGACCTCGCTGACCTTTACATCAAAGCCCTTCCCCAGCAGCAGGCCACCCAGCAGCTTGCTGGCCAGCAGCGTCCCCTGACCGCCTACACCGACGATCATGATATTTTTCGTCGCCATGCTCACGCCTCCTTCTTCCCGCCAAGAGCGTCAAACTTGCACAACTGCGTGCATACGCCGCAGCCCGTGCAGAGGGTGCTGTCGATAACCGCCTTGCCGCCCGCAATGCTGATGGCCGGACAGCCGATGCGCATACAGGACTTGCAGCCCACGCACTTGTCCGGGGCTGAGGCAATCGGTCCTGGGTGCTTGACATATTTGAGCAGTGCGCAGGGCCGGCGTGAAATGATGACAGACGGCTCCTGTGCCGCCAGCTCCTCTTTCACCGCCTGGTCGCAGGCGGCCAGGTCGTAAGGGTCTACTACCCGCACCCGGTTGATGCCAATAGAGCGGCACAGGCTTTCCAGGTCAATCTTGGTGCAGGGGTCTCCCTTCAGGTTAAAGCCTGTGGTGGGATTCTGCTGATGACCAGTCATGCCGGTAATGGAGTTGTCCAGGATGATGACGGTGGAGTTGGACTCGTTGCAGGCGGTGTTAATCAAACCTGTCACGCCAGAGTGCATGAAGGTGGAGTCACCAATGACGGCCACGCTTCTGCCCTCGCTCTCGCCGCCGTTGGCTTTATTGAACCCATGGAGGCCGGAGATGGACGCGCCCATACAGATGGTAGTATCCATGGCACCCAGGGGCGCAACTGCGCCCAGCGTATAGCAGCCGATATCTCCCAGGACTGTCAGCTTGTTCTTTTTCAGGGTGTAGAACAATCCTCTATGGGGGCACCCCGCGCACATGACAGGAGGCCGTGGCGGAATGTTTTCGTCCAGTCTGATGCCGGACCGCTTTTCGTGAGTGAGCTGCTCCGCGATGATGTTCTGACTCAGCTCGTCCAGCAGCGGGAAATTGGCCTTGCCCGCCATTGCCAGTCCCAGATCCCGGCAGCGGTCCTCGATGAAGCCGTCCAACTCCTCAACGACTACCAGCAGGCTGACTGTTTTGGCAAACGCAAGGATTTTCTTTTCCGGCAGAGGCCAGACCATGCCCAGCTTCAGCACCGGGTATGTATCGCCGCAGGCTTCCTTAACATATTGATAACTGGTTGAGGATGTAATGATGCCCAATTTATAGTCCCTGCCCGCCTCAATACGGTTAACGGAAGCGTGTTCCGCCCAATCGGCGATTTTCGCCAGACGCTCCTCCACGATTGGATGGCGGCGTTTGGCGTTGCCGGGCATCATGATATACTTGGCAGGGTCCTTTTTGTAGGGCTTCTGCGCGGCTTCCTCCCGCTCTCCCAGCTCCACCACGCTCTGAGAATGGGATATACGGGTGCACATCTTCATGATGACAGGCGTATCAAACTGCTCGGACATCTCATAGGCCAGTTTGGTGAACTCCAGCGCCTCCCCGGAGTCGCTGGGTTCCAGCATAGGCAGCTTTGCCGCCTTGGCGTAATGGCGGGAATCCTGCTCGTTCTGAGAGGAGTGCATCCCAGCGTCGTCGGCCACGCCAATAATCATGCCGCCGTTGACGCCTGTGTAGGAGATGGTGAACAGCGGGTCGGCGGCTACGTTGAGACCCACATGCTTCATGCCGCAGAAGCTCCGGCGTCCCGCCAGGGACGCGCCGAAGGCGGCTTCCATGGCGACTTTTTCATTGGGGGCCCACTCGGCGTAGATTTCCGGATATTTGGCGGCAGCCTCCGTGATCTCTGTGCTGGGTGTGCCAGGATAGCTGGAGACGAAGGCACACCCGGCCTCCCACAGGCCGCGGGCCACCGCTTCGTTGCCCAAAAGTAGTTGTTTCATCACTTTTCCTCCTATTGTTTATGGGAAGCGCGGGCGCACGCTGTGCGCCCCTGCAACGCATTATCGTTACCTCGGTTCTGCCCTTGGGATGCGGCCAGATATTACCCGTCTCTGCAGGGATTGTGCGATGCCAGACGATGTCCCGCAGCCGCAAGGCGCTGGCGCACATGGGTAAGCACTGCCAGGAGAACAACCCCGGTACGTCGCAGCGTTTCAAAACGCTCCCGTATTCAGAGTTTCTCAGGGGATCCCTGAGAAAGCTTTCGGTACTTTTCCCTTGGGGGGAAAGTACGCCCCCGTCCCCCGGCAGGGGGACAGAGCCTCAGCGCTGCTCCCCGATGGAATCCCTCACCGTGACTGTGACCTTCTGCTCGTAGCAGGAGAAAATATCGTCCAGCCGCTTCTGACTGGGGGCCTTGGCGAAAAGGCTCACCGCCGGAACAATGACCAATCCCGCAATCATGCAGAACGCGCCAGCGTTGATGGGCGACTGAAGCAAAACCGGAAAACTGCCCTTCAAGGGCGAAATGTTCGCCAGCATCACTACAGTAGAAAATACAAAACTGCCCCAACATGCCAGCTTGGTTGTCCGCTTCCAGTACAGTCCGTACAGGAACGGCGCCAGGAACGCTCCCGCCAGCGCGCCCCAGGACACACCCATCAGCTGCGCGATAAAAGTCACGCTGGACTTGTACTGGATAAGCGCCAGCGCCACGGAGATGGCAATGAACACCACCACAAGGCCGCGCATCCACTTGACTTGACGCCGGTCGTCCATATCCTTGATTATATTACCCTTTATGAAGTCCAATGTCAAGGTGGAGCTGGAGGCCAGCACCAGAGAAGACAGGGTAGACATGGAGGCGGACAGCACCAGAATGACTACAATAGCAATCAGAATCGCGGGCAGGCCGGACAGCATGGTGGGAATCACAGAGTCGTAGCCGTTGGCGGCTATGTCAATTTTGTCCGAAAACAGCCGCCCGAAGCCGCCCAGGAAGTAGCAGCCGCCGGACACCACCACGGCGAAGCAGGTGGAAATGACAGTCCCCTTGCTGATGGCAGCCTCGCTCTTGATGGCATAGAATTTCTGTACCATCTGGGGCAGGCCCCAGGTGCCCAGGCTGGTCAGGATAACCACGCCCATCAGATTCACAGGGTCCGGGCCGAAGAAGGAGGCGTACACGCCGGGGATGGCGCTGTCCCCCTGGACCTGAGCCAGCTTCTCCAGCGCGGCCAGGAAACCGCCCTGGCTGTTCAGCACCGCCAGGATGACGGCCACGATGCCCACCAGCATGATAATACCCTGGATAAAGTCGTTGATGGCGGTGGCCATATAGCCTCCGGCGATGACGTAAATACCGGTCAGAATCGCCATGACAATGACGCAGATGGAATAGTCGATATCAAACGCCATGCCGAACAGACGGGAAAGGCCGTTATACAGCGACGCGGTGTATGGGATGAGAAAAATAAAGATGATGACGGAAGCGGCCAGCTTCAGGGCCTTGCTGTCGAACCGTTTGCCGAAAAACTCCGGCATGGTGGCGCTGTCCAGGTGCTGGCTCATAACCCGGGTCCTGCGCCCCAGAACCACCCAGGCCAGCAGCGAGCCAATGAACGCGTTGCCCAGGCCAGCCCATGTGGCGGCTACGCCGTATCTCCACCCGAACTGCCCGGCGTAGCCCACGAAAACCACAGCGGAGAAATAGCTGGTGCCATAGGCAAAGGCGGTGAGCCAGGGTCCAACGCTCCGCCCGCCCAGGACAAAGCCGCTGACGTCGGTGGCGTGGCGGCGGCAGTAGAGGCCAATGGCGGTCATGCTGCCAAAAAACAATAAGAGCAAAATAATTTTGATGGCGAAATCCATAGGGGTTCTCCTAACTCTCTTTTCTCTTCTGTCAGTTATTGATCTGCGCTTCTACCAGCCTGCCGTGGCAGTACTTCTCACGAAGGGCAGGCTTTTCGATCTTCCCGGTAGGATTCCGGGGCACCTCGGCAAAGATGACCTTCCGGGGACGCTTGTAGCGGGGCAGCTCCTTGCAGAAGCCGTTGATCTCCTCCTCCGTGCAGGACACCCCCTCCTTGAGCTCAATGACCGCCGCCGCAATCTCGCCCAGCCGGGGCTCCGGCAGGCCAATGACGGCCACGTCCTTGATTTTGTCATACTTTCTGAGAAAATCCTCAATCTGGACCGGGTAGATATTCTCGCCGCCGGAGATGACCACGTCCTTCTTCCGGTCTACCAGGAAGATAAAGCCGTCCTCGTCCATGCGGGCCATGTCGCCGGTGTAGAGCCAGCCGTCCTTCAGAATCTCGTCGGTGGCCTCCTTGTTCTTGTAGTAGCACAGCATCACACCGGGACCCTTCACCGCCAGCTCGCCGATCTCACCCTGGGGCACCTCGTTCCACTGCTCGTCCACAATCCTGGTTTCCCAGTGGTAGCCCGGTACGCCGATGGCGCCCACCTTGTGGATGTTCTCCACGCCCAGGTGGACGCAGCCAGGGCCGATGGACTCGCTGAGGCCGTAGTTGGTGTCGTACTGGTGGTGGGGGAAAATCTGCTTCCAGCGCTTGATCAGGCTGGGCGGTACCGGCTGTGCGCCAATATGCATCAGCCGCCACTGGTCCAGCAGGTAGCTGTCCAGGTCCACCTTGCCGGAGTCGATGGCATCCAGCAGGTCCTGGGCCCAGGGCACCAGCAGCCACACAATGGTACACTTCTCCTCCGTGACCGCCCGCAGGATCCACTCCGGCTTCACACCCCGCAGCAGCACCGCGCGGCTCCCGGAAATCAGGCTGCCGAACCAGTGCATTTTCGCGCCGGTATGGTACAGCGGCGGGATGCACAGGAACACGTCGTCTCGGGTCTGGCCGTGGTGCCTCTGCTCCGTCTCGCAGGAGGATACCAGGGCACGGTGGTTATGCAGGATGGCCTTGGGAAAGCCGGTGGTCCCGGATGAGAAATAGATGGCGGCGCAGTCCGTCTCCGTCAGCGCCACCGGAGGCGCGCTGGAGGAACAGAATCCCATGAGCTTGAAGCAGTTCTCGGCATAAGCGGGCGTGTCCCGGCCCACGAAGAACATCATACGCACCTGGGGCAGACGGTTCTGGATGGCGTCCATGCGCCCGACGAACTCCGGGCCGAACACCAGCGCCTCCACATCCGCCAGCTCCAGGCAGTACTTGATTTCGTCGGCGGAGTACCGGAAATTCAGCGGCACCGCCACGCACCCCGCCTTCAGCGCGCCGAAATACACCGGCAGCCACTCCAGGCAGTTCATCATCAGAATACCCACCTTGGTCCCCCGCTCCACGCCCCGGCTGAGGAGCAGGTTGGCGAAGCGGTTTGCCCGGCGGTCGAAGTCCCGCCAGCTCAGGGCCCGGCGGTAGGGCGCGTCCGGCTGGGCGCTCTCAATCAGGCTGGCCTCCCGCCAGGTGACGGCTCTGTCCCGTTCCTCCGAAGGACTCAGCTCCACCAGGGCCGTCTCATCCCCGTAGAGGCGGGCGTTGCGTTCCAGAAAATCAGTGATGACCATATCGTTCCTCCCATTTATCGTGCGCAAAATATCGCCGAAAAGCCCCCGCGCGTCCGTGAAGGCCCATGCGCATCCCATCAGCAAGGATCACTTTATCACTTTTAACTACTAAAGTCAACAGGGAACGATAGGTTTTTTATAAATCGCTCTCAAAAAAATTTGTAAAGGGGGATTTCATCAAAAAGTGAAATCCCCCGATCAACTGAAAGGCGCATTCGAACTCAGTCCGGTGATTTTGACAGAATGCTGCCCATTATAAGAATCATTGATGGCAAACAGGGATTGGCCGCCGCCCGCAATTTAACGATCGCACTAAATACGCTTTTCCAGCACCAATCCATCGTATGCTTTACCAGCCACAGTATAAGCGCCCTTCTGCCGTTTTACTTCCGCAAAGCCCAGTTTCCTGGCGCATCCTAGCATCCTCTCATTACCGCTCCATGTTTCCAGAAAAAAGCGGCGTTCCCCAAAGCTACGGTAATACTCCATAAAAGCGGTCAGGGCATTTGCGCCGATTCCTCTGCCCCAGAAAGCCGTTTCGCAGATTTCAATGCCAAGCCCCCGCACGGAGCGGTTCCCTTCCGCATTTTTGCTTTGGTCGACAGCTTCCCATGGGGTGGGTTCAAAATTCTCGTCCAGATAGTAGGAGGACACCATGCCGATATGCCGCCCGCCCACTTCAATCTCAAACCGCCATCGGATGGTATCCTCGGTCAGGCCGGATATGATTTGAGTCATATCCGTGCGCAGTTCATCCGGGTCTACAAGTTCCAGCGTCATCCATGGAGTGTCCGCATAAAACCAAGCGGTATCCGTATTTGTCCAGCGGACCTCATCTTCCACATCCGAAAGCTGATAATCCCGCAGGATGCCCCCATCAAACGAAATTTTCATGTCCCTCTCCTTATGAAACGCATTCAAGGCTGCCCTTCTCAAATCGCTGAATAACTGTTTACTTCTATAAACCATTTCAAATTATAGCACAGCCAAACAGGAAAATCAACCAATCGGAAGGAATGCTTTCCCCTGTTCTCCCTTGCGGCCCGCTACACTCCCGGCATATGCGCTGTTCCGCGCAAAAAGAGGCGGCCGGACCGCTCCAGCCGCCTTACTATCCCATCTCCTGCCGCAATTTCTCAATGGCCCGCTTCTCCAGCCGGGACACCTGCACCTGGCTGACCCCCAGGATTCTGGCGCACTGCTGCTGGGTCAGCCCCTTGTAGAACCGCAGGAGGATCGTCTCCTTCTCCCGCTCCGGCAGGGCGTCGATGGCCGCGCGCAGGGCGATCTTCTCCAGCAGCTGCTCCTCCGTCGCCGGCGAAGCCAGGGTGGACTCCAGGGTCAGGCCGTCGGCGTTCTCCTGCTGGAGGCTGTCCGGCGGGGCGGCCGCCAGCTCCGCCACCGCGATCTCCTCCGGCGTCAGCCCGGTGGCCTCGCTGAGCTCCGACAGCGTCGGCTCCCGCCCCAGGGTGGTCCGCAGGCGCTCCCGGGCGGTGTAGATGCCGGCGCTCTGCTCCCGCAGGCTGCGCCCCACCTTGATGAGGCCGTTGTCCCGGAGGTACCGCCGGATCTCCCCCGCTATCTTGGGCACGGCGTAGGTGGAGAACTGGGTCCCGTACTCCGCGTCGAAGCCCCGCACCGCCTTGATGAACCCCAGGCATCCAAGCTGGTACAGATCGTCCGGCTCCACCCCCTTGCCGAAATACCGGCGGACCACCGCCCAGATCAGTCCGCTGTTCTCCTCCAGCACCTTGGCCGCGGCGGCCTCGTTCCCGCGCTTGGCAAGCTCCAGAAGATCCAGCGTCTCCGCCGTCACAGCCGGGGCCGGCGGGTCTGAATGCGCCGGCGCATGGTGACGCGGGTCCCCTTCCCTTCCTCCGAACGGACGGTCAGCTGGTCCATGAAGCTCTCCATGATCGTGAAGCCCATACCGCTGCGATCCTCGCCGCCGGTGGTATAGAGGGGCTGTCGGGCCTTTTCCACGTCCGCGATGCCCCTGCCCCAGTCCCGTATGCTCAGCTCCAGCACGTTCCCCTCCAGGATGCGGGCTTTTACCGCGATCTTCCCCAGGCGGTCAGGGTAGGCGTGGACGATAGCGTTGGTCACCGCCTCGCTGACGGCGGTCTTGATGTCCCCCAGCTCCTCCAGAGTGGGATCCAGCTGGGCGGCGAAGCAGGCCACCGCTCCCCGGGCAAACGCCTCGTTGGCGCTGCGGCTCAGAAATTCCAGGGTTATGTAATTTTCACTTTTCGGCTTCATCGTTCTCCCTCCTAGATCAGGTCCACATATTTGCCCAGCCCCGCCGTCTCCAGAACCCGGGACGCCTGCCGCGGGATGTTCACCACCACCAGCGTCCCCGCCAGGGCCTCCATCCGCCGCTTGGCCCGCAGCACCACCGCGATGCCGGAGCTGTCCATGAACGTCAGCCCGCCCAGGTCCAGCACGGCCTTGCTGGGCAGATTCTGCTCCATGCAGCGGTCGATGGATTCCATCAGCCCTTTGGCGGCGTGGTGGTCCAGCTCGCCGGAGAGGGTGATGGTCAGCTGACGGTTCTCCGCCTTATATTTCATCTCCATAGCTTGTCTCCTTTGTACGCAAAAAATGACTGCAAGCGGTTTAAGCTTGCAGTCATTATACGTTCATCTGCTATTCGGTTTTTGTCGAAAACAGGGACGCAGGGAAATTTTCCTGAGCAGCAGCGGCTTTGCCGACATTGGCAGACCAGCCGTTGACGCGAATTGGCAATGCCGGTCCCTACTTCTGCTCGTTGATATACAGGCTCACCCGGTTCTGGATGGCCTTCGCAGCTCCCTCAGCCGTCTGGTCCCCGGCAAAATACGCCCCCGCGCACTCCTGGACGATGGCCCAGATGTCCTCGTCCCGTCCGGTGACGGAGTCCGCCGCACCATAGAGGTCCATGACCTGCTGGTAGTCCTCCTGGGAGGCGGGCTTGAGCTGGATCAGCTGGCTGCCGATGTAGAGAAAGGCCATGCCCTCCGTCATCGGCTCCCCGTCGGGACCTGTGATGAGATTGTCGTTCTCGTCCTTGAGGTATTTGATCTCCATGCTCTCCTGCGCCTCCCGCTCAAAATCGGCGCGATTCACGGCGAAGTCAATGGTATTGACCATGAACTGATTCTCACTGGGCAGCAGCGCCTGCCGCAGGAAGCTCCATGCCCCGTCCTTGTCCTTGCAGGCGGAGGACATGGCGATGCCGCCGTCCACGCTGAAGCTGACCCCGCTCCCGGCCTCGTTGGGGTAACCCACGAAGGCCGCTTCGCCGCCGAAGATCGCGCGGTAAATCTGGGGCGACGCCAGATCGCTGAGGTATACCGGCAACAGGAGCTGGCTGCCCTCCATCACACGGGTGTAGGCGTCCCCCTGATCGCCCGTCTCCTGCGCCTGCGCGGGGAAAGTATTGCAGAACTCCAGAATGGCCTGGAAGTCCTGGGAGTCGAAGCTGGCGGTCCCCGCCTCCCAGTCCACGAAGCTGTCCAGGCTGTCCGCGAACATGGTCTCCAGGATGGAGCTTCTGGTCTCGTTGTCTCCGATGACGCCGCTGCCCTCCGGCAGCTTCGCCAGGGCGGTTTTCAGGTCCTCCAGGGTCCAGCCCATCCGGTTACCCACGATGGAGGGCGAGCCCGCCGCCGTCTCAATTGCGAAGCGGGGAAACACCCGGCACAGCTTCCCGTTGATCTCGTCAGCTTCCAACACCCGCTCCATCACGCCCGCCCGGCCCAGACTGGGGTCGGACTCGATGAAGGGCCACAGGTCCTCCAGCATCCCCCGGGCGGCGTACCGCCGCAGGGAGATCCCCTCGGACACGTCCAGCAGGTCCGGCATATTCCCCGCCAGAATCTCTGTATTCAGCTTGGTGATACCAGCTGAGGCATTATCCGCCGCATTATACTCCGAGTAGTCTATGACCTCAATGTAATATTGGCTGTTGGTCCGGTTGAATTCCAGGACGCGGGTCCGGGTTCCGCTGCTCATGCCCATAGTGGCCAGAGTCAGCACCGTCCGGCCCGCCAGGACTTCCTCGCCTGCCGGGATCAATCGGGCCAGGGAATACGTCACAGGCCATTCGCTGCCATCCCGCAGCAGAGCCGCGCCCTGCCCATCTTCCTGGAAGGTCAGAGCGTTTACCTGTCCGCAGTCCACCCCCGCGCCGCTCCAGCTCAGCAGCTTTTCCGATGCCGCCGCATCCCTGGACCACCTGTAGAGGCTGTCGCCGCTGCGGTAGAGGAAGGGGTGCGCCTCGTCCCCGGCGTAGAAGTCACGCGCGCTGCCGCTCAGGGGACAGCCCGCGCCAAGGTTCTGCGTCTCCGGGTCAATGGGATAGAGGGTCCAACCCTCTCCGCCCCCGGCCACAGCCCCCACGCCGCCGTCCGCCAGGGTGACCAGCCGCTCCACAGCTTCCGGGCACTTGCAGGCGAAGAGCGCCGTGAAACCGGAGTCCAGCACGGTGACTGTTGAGCCGGAGGCGGCATAGAGCCGTCCCGCAGTATCCATCCGCGTATCCGTGACGGTCTCCGCGTCCAGCGCCTGCGCCAGCCCGGCCAGATCCACCCGCTCCAGCTCCTGCGAGCCGTCGGCGCTGAGGCGCCGCCAGACCTGATCGGAAACGGAAGCGCCACTCAGACCAAAGGAGACACCGCCGCCCTCGATATCGTCCAAAGTGGTCCCCTCCCTGCTGCCGGTCTGCTCCAGCACCCACAGGGTGCCGTCCCCGCAGGGTACGATGCTCCCAACGGACACGCCGCTCTCCGGAACGTACCCCTCCAGCTTCACCGCCTCGCCGGTGGACGCGTCCAGCCGGTACAGCGCCGCCCTGCCCGCCATACCGGAGTAGAAGGTGACGTCATCCCCGTCTGAGCTGCCAGAGAAGGAGAAGCTGCCGGAAGACACCACCTCATCCTCCAGCCCGTCCTCCTCGGGCGCTTCTTCCTCCGGGCCAGCTAGATACAGGCTGCCGCCCGCCGCGCCGGACGCAGTCAGCTCCGTCAGGGGCAGGTCCAGCGGGACGATGTCGGATGTGTAGACGCCGGTCCCGGACGTATTGGCCGGGCCGCTGTCGCTCTGCTTTTCTCCGCAGGCGGTAAGCAGCAGGCATAACGCCAGCAGCGCCGCCCCGATGGTCTTTTTTTGTTTCATACAGTTTCCTCCTTGCCGCCGGCTGTCTGCTGTCGCCGGCTGGGTATGGCTTGGAGTATAGCGGAGAAATCTTACAACGCAAGGTGCAAAATCCTTACGAATCCTTACGCAAAAAAAGAAGCGGGGACCGCGCGGTCCCTGCCTCTTTTCGTTATATCACCATGCTTTGATATATCCGGGCAGATAGTTCAGCGGGTCCACCCGGACGCCGTTCTCCGTGATCTCGTAGTGCAGGTGGGGTCCGCTGCTGACTCCGGTGCAGCCGGTGACACCGATCACGTCGCCCTGGTTCACGCGGTCACCTTCCTTCACCTTCCGGCTGCTCATATGGGCGTACAGCGTGGTGTTGCCCGTGCCGTGGAAAATGACGACATAGTTGCCGTAGGACTTGTGGTACGCGGAGGTCATCACGACGCCGGACTTGGTCGCCAGTACATTGGTATCGTAGCCCACGCCGCCGATATCCACGCCCTTATGGTTCGTGGAAGCGCCCGGGTAATGAATGTTCCGGGTGCCCATGGGGGAGGTGATCCTCTTGCTTTTCGCCTCCGGCCAGATGTAGCCGCCCACGGAGGCCGACCAGTTCAGCTGCCGGGCAAGCTCCTCCTCCTTCTTCGCAATCTCCCTCTGAAGGGCATCCTCCGCCGCCTGAATCTCCTTCAGGTCCGCCTCGTACTCAGCCACTTCGCTGTTCAGTTCCTGAATCAGCGCTTCCGCCGCTGTGCGCTGGGTGGCCAGATCCTCTTTTTTCTCCTCCAAAGTGACCTTGGCGGCCTCCTGGCCCGCTTTCAGCTCCTCCTGCTCCTCCTGCTTGGCCTTGATCTGCGCTTTCAGCTTCCGCAGATCGTCCAGTACGCTCTGGTCATAGTCCATGACCTCCTGGATGTCGGAGAGGCGGCTGAGCAGGTCTGAGAAGCTCTCCGCCTTGAACAGCACCGACCAATAGGAGGAAGTTCCCGCCTCCTCCATCGCCCGCGCCCGGCGGCAGAACAGCTCGTACTGCGCCTCCTCCGCTTTCTGGTTCTCCTCCAGCTCATAGGCCGTCTGGCTCAGCAGCACCTCGTAACCCGCAATCTGGGACTCCGTGTTCTCGATCTCCTTCTCCGTCAGATCAATCTGCTGGTCGATCAGCCGCTTCTGTTCCATGATGCCCGCCCGCTCGCTCTGCAGCGCCGCCAGCTCCGATTTGACTTCCGCCCGCTGGGAGGCCAGATCCTTGGCGTCGCCCTTCAGGCTGTCGATATCATCCTGGGTCACGGCGTAGGCCGTCGGCCGCAGCTCGCTCCCCGCAGGGGTCAGGGCCAGAAGCATCAGCGCCGCCATCACCAGGGACAGAACGCGTTTCCGTTTCGTCATCTTCTGTATCCTCCTATTCGCTCAGACTTGCAGGAATTTCCGGATGGCGGAGAGGCTTCCCCCCACGCCGATCAGCATACCGGCCCCGGCAAATATCACCGCCACATAGGTCCACATGCCCTCAAAGGGCACTACAGTAATCAGGTTGATGGTGTCGTTGGACGCCACCGAACGGGCTACGGCCTCATAAAGCCCCCACTGGAGGAAAAATCCGATTACCGCGGAAAAAAGCCCCAGCAAAAAGCCCTCATACACAAAAGGCCAGCGGATGAAGCCGTTGGTCGCGCCCACCATTTTCATGATGGCGATTTCGTCCCGGCGGTCGAACGTGGTCAGCTTGATGGTGTTGGCGATGATGAACACCGACACCAGAAACAGCACCGCGATGAGCACCATGCAAACGACGCCCGCCACGTTGCGGATGGTGATGAAGCCCTCCGCCTCGTCCTCATAGGCGTTGACGTTCCCTCTGCCGATCTCCGGCATATCCTCCAGCGCCGCCTTGGTCTCTCCCATCCGTCCGATGTCCTCCAGGTCGATGGCGTAGCGGTGGCGGAAATTGTTGTCCGGAAGCTGGAACAGCTCCTCATCCTCATAGCGGCCCCGGAACGCCTCCGCCGCCTCCGCGTTGGAGATAAAGGTCACATCCGCCACATTGGGCACCGCCCGCAGCTTGGATTCCAAGGCCCGCGCCTCCTGTTCGCTGAGGTTTTCATCCACAAAGGCCAGCACCTGATTCTGAGATTCCAGGTCGGCCAGCATGGCGTTTGCGTTGACGGCCACCAAAGTAAAAGTGCCCATAATCAACAGGCAGGCCACCGTGATGCCCACGGCGGCGAAGGACATGAATCCGTGGCTGAACATATTGTAGACGCCCTCGCGGATAAAGTAGAAAAAGTTATGCCTGTTCAAATCGTGTTCCTCCCGTAGTACCCTCTGCCGTCATTGGCAACCCTGCCGCGTTCCAATGTAATGACCCGCTTGTCGAAGCGGTTGACCAGATCCTTCTCGTGGGTCACCACCAGTACCGTGGTGCCCAGGGCGTTGATGCGCTCCAGCAGGCGCATGATCTCCAGGGACCGGGCTGGGTCCAGATTGCCGGTAGGCTCGTCGGCAATGATGGTGCTGGGGTTGTTGAGCAGGGCGCGGGCGATGGCCACGCGCTGCTGCTCGCCGCCGCTCAGCTCCGTGGGCAGGCGGCGGCCCTTGTTCTCCAGTCCCACCAGGTCCAGGCAGTAGGGGATGCGTTTTTTGATCTCCCTGGGGCCAGCGCCCACGGCGCGCATAGCGAAGACCATATTATCATAGACGGATTTGTGCTCAATCAGCCGGAAATCCTGGAAAATAACGCCCACTGTCCGGCGCAGGTGGGGAATCTGCCATTCCTTGATGTTGCGCAGGGAGAAGCCGTTGACCATAACCCGGCCCTGGGTGGGTTCGATCTCACCGATGAGCAGCTTGATGACGGTAGACTTTCCGCTGCCGGAGGGTCCGACCATAAACACGAACTCCCCGTCGTGGATCTCCATGCTCAGCCCGTTGAGGGCGTGGGTGCCGTTGGGGTATTCTTTCACTACGTCTGTCAGTCGTATCATTCTATTGTTTTACCTTCCTCGCCCTTGGTTCTTTTTCTTTTGATTTCTTTATATAAACTGCAAGTCGTTTGTTTTGTCCTCTGTGCCGGTCTCTCTCTGCCGAAAAGAGACAAAATATAACTTATATATGATACATCAAATTGGCGCGCCCCGTCAAGGGATGTTCTTTATATTTCTACAAAATTCTTTTCTGCAGCCCTGCGGACCATCTCCGCCGATGCTGCAATGCAGCTCTTTGGTAAGCGGGCGCACAATGTGCGCCCCTACATGAGCGAAGCAGACCAGAACAGGTTTCGACACCGGAAAACAGGCAGGCTCTATCGGCGCAGCAGCGAAATCTACCGGCAGAGCGTATCCGCAGAAGCGGGGGACTGCTGGCGGCCCAAAGCGCCTGCGCAGAACAAACAGTCTCCCAGATCGTAGCGTAAACAAAACATAAAGTATCGCCGCGAGGCGATGCGCAAGGGAGTCCAGAGCCGCAGGTTCTGGTGTACGTTTGCCTACTTTTCCTGCAAGGGAAAAGTAGGCGCGGGTCCGGGCTGCGTAAGTCCGGGCTATCGAGCAGAAACAACTCCCCCTGCCGCCGGAGGCGGCAAAGAAAAAGTGATTTATTTATCACTCCCCCTCTTGACAAGAAGCAAGGACAGTGATATATTTATCTCACTAAGAGGCAAATACATCACCACAACATCTGGAGGTATCACTATGAAAAGAAACCAAAAACTGCTGGCCGCCCTGGGCTGCATCCTCTTCACCGCCTATGCCGTCTGGGACTCTCTCACCCATCACGCCGGACGGCTTGTCTACCCCATGAATTCCTATGCGTTCCAACCCTCCGATATTCCTATGCTCCTGGCCCTGCTGCTGGATCTTCTCTATGTCTTTTATCTGGTCTGTCTGTTCATCCGGGTCATCATTACCCAGAAGAAGCAAGTCAGGACCTCCAACCGCACCCGGCGGCTCAGCCCTAAATTGGGACTGCTGGGCTTCCTGGGCTTTTTGGGGTTCGGAGGATTCTGGAGCTATCAGGCCCTGGGCGATCTCACCGCTTTCGTGTTCTTCGGCTTTTTCGGCTTCTTTGGCTTCTTCTTCGAGGGGAAAATGTCCAACACCCTCATGGATGAACGATTTCAGGAGAACGCCCTCCGGGCGGAGCTGAAAGCCTACCGGGCAGGCTTCGCTGTCATTTTCCTCCTGCTGCTCATCGCCGGGCAGGCTTCGCGGTTCAAGGCGGAGCTGCTGGCTCCTGCCCTGACCTCGGGCATCGCCCTGGCCTTCGCCCTCACCTTATTCCTCTCCGAATATCTCCTCTATAAATACGACCACGACGACAGCGCCGCGCTGGAGGAGGAATAATGGACGGCTTCACCTGCAACCTCAAAACCTACCGCCTCCTCAAGGGCCTCACCCAGGAACAGCTTGCCGGCATGGTGGGCGTGCGGCGGGAGACCATCATGCGCCTGGAAAAAGCCCAGTACAATCCCTCCCTCAAGCTGGCCGTGGACATCTCTCGGGCCGTGGAAGCGCCTATAGAGTCGATTTTTGTCTTCGAATAGGACGATTCTGCGATTATTGTTGTAATTTCGGAAAATCAAAAAATTTACGAACATTTCTTACAAGGCTTTCCCATTTAACAGCCGTAACCTTGCACAAAATGACGCTTGCTTTTTTGGTAAAATCCACTATAATCATCTCAAGCTTCCAGGCGGCCCTGACTGGAGGCGGAGGAAGAACGAGCAACATCCTGACTCACGAGGTGATTATTTTATGACAAAAGATCTGACAAAGGGCAAGCCTATGCTGCTGCTTCTGAGCTTCGGCATCCCTGTTCTGCTGGGCAACCTGTTCCAGCAGCTCTATAACGTGGTGGACACCGCCATTGTCGGCAAAATTCTGGGCGGCGAAGCCCTGGCCGCCGTCGGCTCTACGGGTTCCATCAACTTCCTGGTGGTGGGCTTCTGCTGCGGTGTGTGCGGCGGCTTCGCCATCCCGGCGGCCCAGCAGTTCGGCGCCAACAACTACTTCGAGCTGCGCCGCTATGTGACCAACGGCGCGTGGCTGTGCGGCCTCATCAGCGTGGTCTTCACCGCCCTCACCGTATTCTTCTGCGGCGACATCCTCACCGCCATGAACACACCTGCGGACATCTGCCAGCGCTCTTACTCCTATATCTGCACAATCTTCGCCGGTATCACCGCCTATGTGCTTTTCAACTACTGCGCCGGCATCCTCCGCTCCCTGGGGGACAGCCGCACGCCGGTCATCTGGCTGATCGTTGCCTCCCTGGTCAACATCATCCTGGACGTGGTGTTTATCCTCTGCTTCCACATGGACGTATTCGGCGCGGCCTTCGCCACCGTCCTGTCCCAGGCTATGGCCGGAGCGGGCTGCCTGCTGCGGTTGCTGCGGGGCTATCCCATTCTGAAAACGGAGAAGGCAGACTGGGCTTGGGACACCAGGCGGATGAGCCACCTGTGCGTGATGGGTCTGCCTATGGGCCTGCAATACTCCATCACCGCCATCGGCAGCATCACGCTGCAAACCGCCGTCAACGGTCTGGGCACCCCCTTCGTCACCGCCGTCACCGCCGGCAGCAAGGTCTCCATGTTCCTGACCTGCCCCTTCGACGCCATGGGCAGCACCATGGCCACCTACGGCGGCCAGAACGTGGGCGCTGCCAAGTGGGAGCGGCTGCACCAGGGCGTGCGCTCCTGCACGCTGCTGGCCGCCATCTATTCCTGCGCAGCGCTGATTCTGGTACTGTTCCTGTCCGATCCCCTGGCGATGCTGTTCCTTGACGCGGACAGCATGTCCCTGCTGCCCCTGACCCGGCAGTATCTGCTTACCAGCGCAGCATTTTTCTTCCCCCTTTCTCTGGTGAACATCGTCCGGTTTATGATTCAGGGTATGGGCTTCTCTCCCTTGGCGACCTGCGCCGGCATTCTGGAGATGACCGCGCGGGCAGGGCTGGCGGCCCTGGTTCCGGTGTTCGGCTTTACTGCCGCCTGCTTCGCCTCCCCCGCCGCCTGGATCATGGCGGATCTGTTCCTGCTGCCTGCGTACTTCTACTGCTACCGCAGGCTCACACTGCCAAGCGCTGGAAAGCGGAAGCTGATTGCCGCTGCCAGATAAATATTTATAGCTTATAAGGAGAATTTCATCATGAATAACCGTAAATTTCAGCCGATCCGTACAATTACCAAGCTGTTTACTTCCAGCAGCAGCCGCGCGTTCGAGCAGCATCTGAAGGCGCAGGCGCAGGTGACAGCTTATTATACCGTCACATCAACGCCCCGCATCTGAGAGCAGAACAGCAAAAACCGGAAGGCCGGCACTCCGCAAGGATGTGCCGGCCTTCCGCTGACCTGCAAAGAAAACCGATCTGTTGGGATGCCGCAGCTCCGGCTGCGGCATCCTTTTCCTCCAGTCTGTAAGACGTCCCCGCGATTGACGTATTCATCCAAATGTAAAACCTCTGATTTCCGACAGCTTCAGCTCGATATCCGTATAAGTCTCCAGCCCTCCGCTGAATGCCCGCCATAAGAAATTACCTCCTGTCCATAGCGCAAACCATCACTGGTGAGCCTCCCGGTTTTTATCCCTCTACCGGCGGCAGGTCCACGAAGGACACCTTCTGCCGAAGGGCATATTCCAGCGTCCGGCAGGTGCCGCCGGGGGTGCCGTCGTACACGGCGATGACCAGTGCGCTGTGGTCCACCATATACCGGTTCCGCCGGAGCATACAGCCCCGGGTGTACCCGCTCTGCACCAATGTCTCCAGGTCACACGCGGCCAGCAGAGCCCGCCAGCGGGACCGGTCCGGCTCCGGCCAGCCGTCCGCCTGGGTGGAGCATGGGACAGCTGCCTCCAGGGTCACGTCCCCCTTCCGGCTGCGCAGCTCCAGCACTGCCTCGGCAAAGTAGAAGTCGCATCCCCGCGCCATGCCGCAGATGAAATGCCGCATCCCCTCATCATAGGCGCTCTCCACCGCATCGTACAGCCTGCGCTTGAGCGCGGCGCAGCGTGGGTCCGTCTCGTCCGTCCCCCAGGGCAGCTTCTCCGGCCGGTGGCCGGTAAAGCAGCAGGTACATGGCCTTCCTCGCATCTGAATCATCGCTCCCTCGCCTTTTTCTGCTTATTATAGAACAAAAATTCTTGATTGTAAAGAGGCAGGGCTCAATTTTCCGGGTTGTCAGCAAAATGTGGCGGGGTAGCAGATCTTTTTGTGCTGTTTTGCCCTTCTGATTTGTTATATAGACGTGGCCACAAAAGAAACAGGGGAGGTGTATCGATGGAACAGGACGCTGTACTGGAGCTTTTTGACTGCTACGCGGATATGGTTTACCGGGTCGCGCTCAGCTGGCTCCGCTCACCGCAGGAAGCGGAGGACGTTGTGCAGTCCATATTTCTCAAGCTGCTGGAGGGCGGTATGACGGTCTATTCCGGCAAGGAACGCGCCTTTCTTACAAAAATCACCATCAATCACTGCAAAAATATCCTCAGCGCCGCCAGGAGCCATGAGACCGTCCCGCTGGATGAGACAGTCCTGTTTACACAGCCGGAGGACCGGGAGCTGTTTCACGCGGTCATGGAGCTGCCGGAAAAGTATCGGACGGTTGTATGCCTGCACTATTTCGAAGGATACTCCTTCCGGGAAATCGCACAGCTCCTGCACACCGGCACCTCAGCTGTTTCCATGCGGCTGCATCGGGCCAGAAGCATCCTGAAAAAACAAATCGGGGGGGGACTGAAATTGGAGCGAAACCTGAAACGAATCTCTGACGAGTTGAAACTTCCGCAGGAGAGCCGGGAGCGTATTCGTTCCCATCTTGCCTCCTGCCGGACACAAAAGGAGGATATTCCCATGAGAAAAACTACTCTTAAAAAACGCATACCGCTGCTTGCCGCCGCAATCGTGATCGTGATGGCGCTGTCGCTGACGGCGGCCGCCACTGTGGCGGACCTGTTCCGGAACGACATCATCGTGTCCAGCCGGGAGGATGCCTTTTCCGACGCGAGCGGCAGCGGCTCCAGCGACGCCCCCGGTGCGGTCGCCATTACCGGTCCCAACGGTTCGCCGCCCAGCCCGCTGGAGGAAATAGCCGAATCCGGCCGGTTCAAATCGGACGACTGGGAGACCGGGGAGCGGATCGGCGGCGGTGTTCTGCCGGATTATACTGAGTGGGACTCTGCGGAGGTGCTGAGCAGCGAACCGTCCCTGCGCATCCGCCGCGTCAGCCGGGCCGACGGCGCGGAAAAAATGGAATACACCGCTGAAAATCCTGCAAATTTGCTGGACACCCTGACAGGCCGCGTCACGTTCGATCTGTCATGGCTCGCGTCGCATTACGACTACGTTCCGGACGCAAATCAGGCGTTTGTTGTAACGGACGCGGAGGGCGGCTACGTCAGCGAATGCTTCAGCGCACTCTACGCAAAGCCGGACGGCAGCGGATATGTCCGGTTAGACGTCGATAACATTGCGCAGGCGGACTACTGGGGGCAAAGCTATATCGTTGACGGCAGCTACGAGACTGCGTACTATTATACGTCCTCAGACGGCTATGAATTTCTGATTACCATGCACAACGGAAGAGTCTGGGCAGACTGCAATACGCACCATGCCTCCATCAGTCTGTATGGCGCGTATCTGACCAGCGGTGAGGTGGAGGAGATTTTGGACAGCCTTTCTCTGTCCGCCGGGGGATGACGGCGTATTTTCGCGGAAACTGAGAGGCGGCGGGAATAATCCCGCCGCCTCTCCATGCACTTCAATCAATAATTCTCCGCCGTGACCTCAAAATAGGACTGGGGATGTGCGCAGACGGGGCACATCAAGGGAGCCTCGGTTCCCACCACAATGTGGCCGCAGTTGCGGCACTCCCACACCTTGACCGTGCTCTTCTTGAAAACCTCCTGAGCCTCCACGTTTTTCAGCAGGGCGCGGTAGCGCTCCTCGTGGCGCTTCTCAATGGCGGCGACCAGCCGGAACTTGGCGGCCAGCTCGGGGAAGCCCTCCTTCTCGGCGGTCTCGGCGAATCCAGCGTACATGTCGGTCCACTCGTAGTTCTCCCCGCTGGCGGCGGCGGCAAGGTTCTCAGCGGTGCTGCCGATGCCCTCCAGCTCCCTGAACCACATCTTGGCGTGCTCCTTCTCGTTGTCGGCGGTCTTCAGAAACAAGGCCGCAATCTGCTCGAAGCCCTCCTTCTTGGCCTTGGATGCAAAATAGGTGTACTTGTTCCGGGCCTGGGACTCGCCCGCAAAGGCGGCCTCCAGGTTCTTTTCGGTCTGTGTACCGGCGTATTTGGACATAATTAGTTCCTCCTGCATAAAGCTTCTCCCGGCCCCGGGCCGTGAGAGCGGACATCCCCTATTATAACAGATTTTTCCCCGCAATCAATCCCTATCTTTTCTGCCAACACACTCATATGACGATCTCCACTCTGCTGCCGCCGGAACGGCTCTTGGTGACCACCACCTGCTTGTCGATCCGCTCCTTCAATTCCGCCACATGGGAGATGATCCCCACCAGGCGTTCTCCCTCCGACAGCTTCGCCAGGGCCTGCATGGCCTGCCGCAGGGACTCCTCGTCCAGGGAGCCAAAGCCCTCATCCACAAACATGGTATCCAGACGGATGCCTCCGGCAGAGGACTGAATCTCATCCGAGAGCCCCAGGGCAAGGGACAGCGACGCCTTGAACGCCTCGCCGCCGGACAGGGAGTGGACGCTGCGCGTGGTGCCGTTGTAGTGGTCCAGCACGTCCAGCTCCAGGCCGCTCTGTCCCCGGTTGTCCGTGGACTCCTTCTGGCGCAGCAGCTCGTACTGTCCACCGGACATCACCATCAGCCGGATATTGGCGCGGCGGAGGATGCGGTCGAAAAAGGTCATCTGGACATAGGTCTCCAGGGCCACCTTTTCCTTTCCCGGCAGGTTCCCGTTGACTGTGTTGGACAGAGTGCGCATCCACGTCCACTCCTCGTCCAGCCGGGCCAATCCCGCCGCCTTCTCCCTGATATTGGCAAGGGCCTGTTCGTTGGCGCTCAGCCGGGTATGGACCGCCTGCTTCCGACGGTCCAGGACCTCCCGCCGGGCGGTCAGCTCCGCCCTCCGGGCCTGTTCCGCCTCCGGGTCCACCGGGTCCGCCGCATCGAGCAGCTCCGTCAGCTGCCGGATGGTGGCGTCCGTCTCCGCCAGCTCCGTGCGGCGGCGGTCATACGCCTCCTTCGCCGCAGTCATGGCGGACTCCAGCACGGCGCGTTCCTTTTTCAGCGCGGCGCACTGCTGCTCCGCCGCCTGCATGTCCGGCCAGCGAAGCTGCTCCCGCAGGCTGCGGACCTGTCCTTCCGCCGCTGCCTTCTGGCTCTCCAGCTTCGCCAGCGTCTCCCGGCCCTGGGCGATGCCGTCCGCCAGGCTGCGCAGCACCTGCTCCTGCGCGGGGATCTGCTGGGCCAGCTGGGCCCTGCGGGCCGTCTGTTCCTCCGCCTTTTTCAACTGCTGGTCCAGAGCGGCAAGGCCGTTATTCGTCTCCTGGAGCCGCGCCTGGAGGGCATTGGCCGCTTCCTCCGGCGGGCAGCCGTCCAGGTGCGCCTGGAGCTGGCCGGCCAGTTTCCCCTCCAGCAGCTCCCGCTGCCCCTGCAGGCTGCTCTGCTGCCGTTCCGCCTGACTCATCCGCTGGCGCAGGAGATCGTGCTCCTTCGCCAGCTGGACAGACCTGGCTTCCTGTTCCCTGACCTCCTGGGCGAGCTGGTCCCTGGCGGTGAGCTTCGCCTCCAGGGCCACAAGCCCCGCATGGACCTCTCTGCGCTCCCCCGCGGCGCTCTCCTGGCAGGCGGCAATCTGCTCCTTGGCCTCAGCGATGTCGGGCCGCTCCAGATAAGCGCCCATGCGCGACAGCAGCTGCTCCCCTTCCGCTTCCTTCGTCGCCCTCAGCTCCCCGGCGCGGCTGCTCCTTTCTCCCTCAATACGGCTGGCCGTCTCGTAGGCGTCCTTGGCGGCGTTCAGCTCCGCCTCCGTAGGCGCTTCGTGGGACACCGCCGCAGGAGCGGGGTGATGCAGGGAGCCGCAGACCGGGCACGGCTGCCCCTCCGCCAGCGTCTGCGCCAGAATGCCGGCCTGCTCGTCCAGAAAGAGCCTGTTCTTCGTCTGGTAATGCTGCCGGGCGGCTTCCGCCTTGTCCGCCGCCGTCCGGTAGGCCGCCTGGGCCGCTTCCAGGGAGCGGCATGTGGTTTTGTATTTTGTCAGAAGCCGCTCCAGACCATCCAGGCCGCGCACCCTCTCTTCCACCTGGTTCCGGGCGCCCAGCAGCCGCTCCTTCTCCGCCTCCAGCCCCGAGGCGGACTGCACGATTTCCTTTCCTGTCTGGAGCTTCCGGGCCAGCTCCTCCGCCTCTCTCTGTTTCGCCTCGCATTGCTCAGACAGCGCCTCGTACTGCGCCTGCTGGGTTTGCGCCCTGGCCCCGCAGTCCCGCCAGCTCTTCAGGTCCTGCTCCAGACCCCGCAGAAGATCGCGGCTGCGCTCCAGCTCCGCTTTCTTCCCCTTGAGCCGTTCCCGGTCCTCCCCGGCGCGGGACAGGCCCTCCAGCTCCTGCCTGAGACCGGCGGTCTGGCTCTCCTGGCGGGTATGCCTCTGCTCCTGCCGGACCTGCTCCGCCTGTCTCCGCCGGATCTGCTCCTCAAGCGCGGATAACTCCTCCAGCTTCGCTTTCAGCTCCTGATAGCGGGGCAGCTCCGCCTCGATGGCGGCTTCGCCGCCGCGCAGCGCCTCAATACGGGACTGCGCGGACTGGGCGGACTCCCACGCCGCCCGCCCGGCCTCCGCCTGGGACTGCTGTCCGGCGCGCTGTTCCCGCGCTTTTTCCAGACTCCTGCGGGTCTTCTCCAGCTCCCCGGCCTTGCCCAGACGGGTATTGGCCTCCTCCAGCGCCCGGCCCAGTTTGGCCAGCTCCTCCGCGCATTCCGTTTCATCCCCACGGTCCTGCTCCAGCAGCTCACCGATCAGCTCCAGGATCTCCTGATAGGGCAGCTCCCCATCCTTCGCCTTTTGCAGCTTCTCTGTTCGCAGCAGGTCGTCCTCCCGGCAGAGGACGCCGCCGATGTACTGCTGTACGCTGTTCTTTGCGGCCTCGCGGGCATCCCGCAGCCGTCCGGACTCGCTCTTCATCCGCTCCTGAAAGACCTGATAGTAGCGTGTCTTGAATATTTCCCGGAAAATTTCCTGCCGGGTCCTGGTGTCCGCCAGCAGCAGCCTGAGAAAGTCCCCCTGGGCAATCATGGCGATCTGCGCGAACTGGCTCCGGTCCAGGCCAATGATCTCCACAATCGCCGCATTGACCTCCTGGCGTTTTGTGACCACCCGTCCGTCCGGCAGGCGCAGCTCAGCCTCCGCCTTCTGCGGCACCAGCTTGTCCCCGCGTTTCGCGGGGCGCATGTACTCCGGGTTCCGGCGGACGGCATATGTCTTGCCGCCGTAGGCGAAAATCAGCTCCACCTCCGTGGGAGTCTCCGGTTCCGCGTACTTGGAGCGGAACATGGAGGCGTCCCGGGCCTCGCCGCTGGGCTCTCCATAGAGGGCGAAGGTGATGGCGTCAAAAATCGTGGTCTTCCCTGCGCCGGTATCCCCGGTAATCAGGTAGAGGCCCTGGGTACCCAGCCTGTCCAGGTCCACCTCCACCCTGCCCGCATAGGGGCCGAAGGCGGACATCGTCAATTTCAGCGGTCTCATGCCTCTCCCTTCCAGATCTTCGTCATCAGCTCTCTGGCGAAGCTCCCCTGCGCCTCGCCCATGGGCTGGCCGTTCTGCAGCTCATAAAACTCCTCCAGCAGCGTCAAGGGCGTCTTCTGCTCCACATCCATCCCGCCGTCCACGATACCTCCGGCGCGGGTGCGCTTGTTGTCGTAGTCCAGCTTCATCAGATTATGGTAGATGGTCCGCAGCCTGCTCATGGCGTCGGGGACGTCCTCCTCATCGGTCAGCGTGATATGGACATAGTCCTCCTGATAGGTGGTCCCAGCGTAAAAGCTCCTGCAGGTCAGCTCCTCATAGGTCCCCCGCAGCTCCACCATGTCCCGCAGGGGCTTGAGGGGTACGGCGCGGACCTGGACGCTTCCCTTCTCCTCCAGCTCCACCACCGTCACAGACTTGCGGTGTCCCGCTTCGGAGAAGGAGTATTTCAGCGGCGTGCCGCAGTAGCGCACGGTCTCCCGCCCCGCCTGCTGGGGGCCATGGATGTGTCCCAGAGCCACATAGTCAAAGGGATCGAACACGGACACGTCCACATTGTCCGTCCCGCCTACGGAGAGGTCCTCCGAATCACACCGGGCCGCCCCTGTGACGAACTGGTGGGTTACCAGCACATTGCGGACGCTCTCGTCCACCTGCATGGCGCCGATTGCCGTGCGGAGCGCGTCAGAGTAGGATGCAATCTCCGCCTCCGGGAAGAATCTCCGGACATGGACTGGCTTCAGGAAGGGCAGCAGATAGATCTCCACCGGGCCGTGCCGGTCTGTCAGCCGGAAAGGAGCCACCCCGCCGTCATACACCGGGGCCAAATGGACGCCGCTGCGCTCCATCAGCCGCCCGCCGAAGGCGAGGCGTTCCGGGGAGTCGTGGTTGCCGCCGATGAGGAACACCTGATTACCGCCCTTCGCAAGACACACCAGGAAATCATCCAGCAGCGCCACCGCCTCGGCGGACGGCACAGATTTGTCGTAGACGTCCCCGGCGATCAAAACGCCGTCCGGACGCTCCTGCTCGATGATCTGCAGGATCTGGGTCAGGATATGCTTCTGATCCTCCAGCATGGAAAACTCGTTGACCCGCTTGCCTAAATGCAGGTCGGAGAGATGGATCAATTTCATGGCTCGCTCCTTCTTTTTACAGAGATATTTGTCTGAGATTATTCCCCTTTATTATACTTTTCCGACAGCTTTCCTGTCAATTCCCAATTTGCCTCCGGTGAGGCGGCGCCCGGCTGGTCAAAAAAAGCTCATAACTCAGCCCGGCCGCCCATATAATCCACCGGGAGGCGGTTAAAAATGTTGGGATATATCATGTATGGCGAGGGCCCCAAGCGGCCCGAACTGGGAGAACGGCAGCTCTCCGGCGGAAATTTCGTAACGCTGCGGCTGGGCCTGCACCCCCGGCCCAACGGGCCGCTGGCCCTGTACCGCGCCCGGCAGGGCGCAAGGCTGCTGCGGGAATCGGGCGTACGTACGGCGGTATTTCCGGTGGATTTCCCCTATACGGCCCTGTTTATCCGGCAGGGCATCCTGCCGGTGGATACGCTGCCGCTGCGGCGGGCCATGGCCGCGCCTTTGACCCGCAGGCGGCTGGAGCGCCTGGGCTGCCAGCCCACCCAGGCGGTGGTGGCCGTCTCCGGCGAGCGGGCCACCCGGGAAATTCTTGAGACCGCCAAAGCGTTGGCGCTCAGCTACCGCTATGTGCTTCTCAGCGCGCGGGGCGGGGAGGATTTCGCCAGGACCCTGCGGCGGGAGTATGGCATCTCCCTGCTGCTGGACCCCTCGGCGGACCAGATTGACCGGGCTGACGCCCTGGTGCTGTTCGCCCCCAGAGGGGACCTGGCGCAGGACAACAAGATCCTCTATACCCTCTACCCCGGCGGCGAGGCGGGGCGGGGCAGGCTGCCGCTGTGCCTGCCCAAGGCTCTGGAGGACCAGACGGAGAGCAACTGCGACCGGGAGCAGCTGGCCGCCGCGCTGTATGGCCTGGGGGTGCTGCCCCTGGAAACGCTGCTGGCAGAGACAGACTCCACGTTATAAGCCGGCGCACTTGGAAAGAAGGAAGGCAAGGGAGCTGCAAAACTCAAAATTCCCCAATATCGGAGCGAGGAAATCCCGCAGAAGGTTTTATGAGCGAGACCTTCTGCGGGATTTCTTTAACCTTTTGTGAGAGTACATCTTCAGGAGAGAGCGTTTCTTACACCATGAATTTTCCGCTGCGGCATCTTACCAGCGCAGCTCACAGGTACCGGAGGCGCTTCTGAATTCCCAGCGGATGTAATACCTGCTTTTTGCATCCAGCTCAATCCTGTACGCGGGAAGCCCACGGTTCAGCTTCGCCAACTGGCGCTTGTTCCGGTCCAGCAGGAGCACCTCCACATCCCCTTTTGATAACTGGGCGTCAAACGTAAAGTCATACATCCCGCTCTTACAAAATCTTCCCATGTGCTGGACCCAGCCAGAGCAGGAATTCAGAGTTGCCCTGTCTGCGGCGCTTCCGGGGCTGAACACAAACACAGCCGCCACGATGCTCTTGGATATCATATACCCCCGGCGGTACGACAAATATATGATAACACCTAAAACCGCCCAAAACAGCAGTGTATATAACCAGTTGTTCAAATCGCTCCCTCCTTCCGGCTGGCAAATTCCATCGTCTCGCTCATGACGCATTCTCCTTTCGCCTCCGTCGCTCTGTCTGGCCGAAATATGCAGGACTCCGCTCGCGTCTCACTTCGCAAAATCCTCCGCTACCTTCTTCAGCATCTCCCGGATGGGCAGCTGGTAAGGGCACCGCTCCTCACAGGCTCCGCACTCCACGCAGTCGTCCGCGTGAGCGGACAGGGCTGCATACCGGGATCTGGCCCAGTCCTCCAGGCCGTAGCGGCTGAGGTAGCCGTGGAACACAAAGTGGTTGGGGATGTCGATGCCCACCGTGCAGGGAGCGCAGTAGCCGCACCTGCGGCAGAAGCTGGTCCCCAGCTCCTGCCGCAGGGCCTCCACCTTCTCAAGCTCCCCGCCGGTCAGCGGAGACGTATCCGCGACAGCGGCCGCGTTCTGCTCCACCTCCTCCGGGGAATACATGCCGGGCAGCACCACGGACACGTTGGGGTTGGCGGCGGCAAACCGCAGCGCCAGCCGGGCGTCCTCAATGGCTCCGCCGGAGAGAGACTTCATATTGATAAAGCCAATATTTTTCGCCCTGGCCCGCTCCATCAGCTCCGTCCCGTGGGTCTCCACAATGTTGTAGGGGAACATGACCGTCTCCACCCAGTCCAGCTCCAGCGCCTTGCCGAACACCTCCGCCGAGTGGGCGGTAAGGCCCAGATGGCCGATCTTCCCGGCGGTCTTCGCCTCCAGCAGCGCCTCCAGCGCTCCTCCGGGAGCGGTTATCTGCTCCAGATGCTTCAGGTTGGGGTTGTGGACCTGATAGAGGTCGATGTAGTCCGTACGGAAATTGCGCAGGCTTGTCTCAATGTCCTTCGCCATCCCCTCCTTGTCCCTTGCCATGGACTTGGTCGCCAGGATAAACCTGTCCCGCCGCCCCTCGATGGCCTGCCCGATCAGCTCCTCGCTGACGGTGTAGCCACGGGCGGAGTCGATGAAGTTGACCCCGGCGGCCTCCACCGCATTCAGCAGCGTCTTCGCCGCCGCGGCGTCCAGCCGCTGGATAGGAATGCCGCCAAAACCCAGGCGGGAGACCTTCAAGCCCGTCTTTCCTAATGTGATGTACTCCATTTCTCTGCTCCTCCTCAATTTCTTTTTCAGATAATACCTGCAATGACCTTCAGGGCAGTCCTCCAGCGCGCCGAACACCTCGTAACCGTGCCGGAGATAAAAGTCCTTTGCCTGAAAATCAAAGGTATCCAAATGGATCAGCGAGCAGTTTTCTTCCATCGCGGCCTGCTCGACCTCCGCAAGGAGCCTCGCCCCCAGCCCACGGCCCCTGTGCCGCTCATCCACCCACAGCATGTCAATACAGGCCACATTCCAGCAGTATACCTCTCCGCAGCATCCCGCCAGAATGGTCCCGTTTTCATCCACGACCTTCTTGTCGATGCTGATAAACAGTTCCCGCTGCGTCATGGGGACCTGTTGCAGGTTGTAGGCAACCAGACCTCTGCCAATTATGTCTCGGTCTCCGTCCGCGAAGTCCATGATCTTCCAGTCCATTTTCTTTCCCTCGTTTACCCCTTTACCACATTTGCGCCTGCTCCCCGGCTATTTCGTGCAGAATCTCAGAAAACGCGCCGGACTTTGACTCCAGCAGGCCGTGGGTGGTGTCCTTCATACTATACAATTTTTTATAGGGCGCGTCAACCTTGTCAAAATATTCCTGCGCCAACACATAATTCGTCTGATAATCACGGTCCCCGTTGATGTTGTAGTAGGGGACTTCATACTCTGTCCTGCCCGTCAGGGAAAATTTATCAAATTCATCTGACAGGAGAAAATCCATGTATACCCCGTAGTCGGAAGTCAAAAACCGGAACCAATCCGACAACGTATAGTACGGATTGAAGATGACCGCAGATGGCAGACTGTAATCCGTGCCATCTACCATCATACCGTAACCGTATTTCTCCATAAGAAGGTTTCTCACGGGGAAATACTCCGCTGTAAGATGCTCGGGCGTGATTGCTTCCAGAAGCTCCAGCCCTTCTTCATCATCCCCCACCCATCCTGCCGCAGCTTCCTTGAAAGCGGCTTCATTCCGGTCCATATCCACCATCTGTCCCGTCCCGATGTAACAGTCGTAGTATTCCGGGTGGGCCAGCACCAGATTACAGCCCAGGTAAGTCCCCCAGGAATGTCCCAGAATCGTGATCTTGTCCTGCTCCAGATAGTCCAGCAGATACTGCGTCACCGCCAGCCCGTCGCTCATCATGAGGTCAAATGTCAATTCCGTGGCATTCTGCGCTTTATCATAGCTCTTCCCGCAGTTTCTCTGGTCCCATGTCACGACGGTATAAACATCCGCCCATTTTCTTGTAAAAGCATAATCATAAGCGCTCGTGGATGACCCTGGGCCGCCGTGGAGATACAGCAGGACTGGATTGCTGATATCCTCCCCATAGATGCTGATCCACTGCTTCACGCCATTGACCTCAATATACATGGACTCATTGATCCCGCCCTTGGGCGTTCTGCTGTTGACCGCCTTCCCAACCCCTCTGACCAGGAAAAACACGAGAACAGCCGCCGCGAGCGCAAGCGCGGCATTCCTCACGATCCACAAAATTTTATGGCCTGTCTTTTTCATCACAGCGTTCCTCCCTGCATCCGGGCTGCCGTCAGCAATACGGCAGAGCCTTCTGAGACTCTACCGCATTTTTTATGTCCCAATTCGCCTTTGTGTTCCCAATGCTTTTTGGACTGCAGTTCCTGAATATTTATATTTTGGAGCCAATGATCGGCAGCAGCCTTCATAATTCATACAGCAAACAGGTTGTGAACATACCATACTGTATTATCAATTCCCGATCCGTGCCCGAAAGCGTATGATTGGAAAATTGGCAAACAATGAACAGAGATAAAGGTAATTGGGACTTTTTTATTGCTGTGCCTGCTCCTCTCCGCCGTCCTTTGGAGCGTCATCCGGCTTTCCGCCGTCCTCCTCCGGGAACTCCCCGGAGACAACCGGCATAGGAACCGGCTCGCTGACGATGTTGATGTGCTTGGCGGGAGGCTCGATGGCTCCGTCAGCCTTGGCGGGGACGCCATAATAGTCCTCCTTGTCCGGGTCCCGGCCCTCCAGAATGGCCATCATCTGCGCGCCGGTGATGGTCTCCTTTTCAAAGAGGTAGGAGGCGATGGTATCCAGCATCTCCCGGTTCTCCTCCAGTATGGCCCTGGCCTCATCGTGGCACCGCTGGAGCAGCGCAACGACCTCCTTGTCCGCCAGGGCGAAGGTCTCCTGGGCGCAGTTCATGCTGTAGCCGCCGTCCAGGTACTGGCTCTGGACGCTGCCCAGGGCCATCATGCCGAAGGTCTCGCTCATGCCGAACCGGGCCACCAGATTCCGGGCCAGCTCCGTGGCCCGCTCGATGTCGTTGGCCGCGCCGGAGGTCTGGGTGTTGAACACCAGCTCTTCGGCGCACCGTCCCGCCAACAGGGTACGGATCTCCGTGAGGATGTCGTCCCTGCTCATGAGGAACTTTTCCTCCTCCGGCAGGTGGAGGGTGTAGCCCAGCGCCCCCTCGGTGTGGGGTACGATGGTGATTTTCGTGACAGGCTGGGCGTTTTTCTGCTTTGCCGCCGCCAAGGCGTGGCCCACCTCGTGGTAGGCGATGATCTTCTTCTCCTGCTCGGTGATGACGGTGCCCTTCTTCTCCGCGCCGGCGATGACCACCTCAAAGGAGGCCAGCAGGTCCTCCTGGTTCACCGCGTGGCGGTTGTGCCGCACGGCCCGCAGCGCCGCCTCGTTGACAGTGTTCGCCAGATCCGCGCCCACGCAGCCCGCGGTGGCCTGGGCGATCTTGTTCAGGTCCACGTCCTCCGCCATGCGGATCTTTCTTGTATGCACCTGGAGCGTCGCCAGACGCCCCGCCAGATTGGGGCGGTCCACCGTGATGCGCCGGTCGAAGCGGCCCGGACGCAGCAGCGCCTTGTCCAGCACCTCTGGACGGTTGGTGGCCGCCAGGACGATGATGCCCTTGCTGGGGTCGAAGCCGTCCATCTCCGCCAGGAGCTGGTTCAGGGTCTGCTCCCGCTCGTCGTTGCCGCCGCCGAAGCGGGAATCACGGGTCTTGCCGATGGCGTCAATCTCGTCGATAAAGATGATGCACGGGGCCACCTTCGCGGCCTCCTGGAACAGGTCCCGGACGCGGCTGGCGCCCACGCCCACGAACATCTCCACAAACCCGGAGCCGGAGATGGAGAAGAACGGCACGCCCGCCTCCCCGGCTACGGCCTTGGCCAGCAGGGTCTTGCCGGTGCCCGGCGAGCCCACCAGCAGCGCGCCCTTGGGCAGCTTCGCGCCGATGGCGGTGTATTTGCCCGGGTTATGGAGGAAGTCGATAATCTCCACCAGAGACTCCTTGGCCTCGTCCTGTCCGGCCACGTCGTTGAAGGTAACGCCGGTGGATTTTTCCATGTAGACCTTGGCGTTAGCCTTGCCCACGCTGCCGATGCCGCCGAGACCGCCGCCCCGCTTGGTCATGATGCTCATAAACAGCATCACGCCGCCGATGAGCAGCACCATGGGCAGGATGTACGCGATCATGAACTCCAGCACCGGGGACATCTCCGGCACATAGGGCCGGGTATAGTGCTCCACCCCGTTTTCCCGCAGGAAGTCCAACAGGTTCGGGTCCGATAGCTGCATGGTAAAGAGGGTGAAGTTTTTGTCGTAATCATTGCCCTCGCTGTCGGTGTAGACGTAGCCCTCCTTGGTGGTCAGGCGGATCTGCCCGTCGGTGAAAAGCACCTCCTCCACCACGCCCTCCTCTACCAGGTCCTGGAACTCGCTGTACTGGATCTCATGGGTGGAGGCCGTCGAGTTGGCCTGCCTGCTGGCGGCTGAGAGGTAGTTGAACACCACCGTCAGCGCAATGGCCCAGGCCACCAGGATCAGCAGGCCGTTGATATTTTTCCGGTTTCTATTGTTGTTCTGGTTATTGTTCTGATTGTTATCCATCTTGCTCTCCTTCTATCACCCACACAGACCGATTGCCGGGGCGGGGGCACCCGTCCGGCGGCCTGGATATGCCGTCAGAACGCGGACCGGCGTGGCGCGTGCAGACCTGCGGCCTGCCCGTCCGGACCCCGGTCCGGCAGTCTTCGACTGCCTAGCATGGTATCACAAATTTCTCACCTTCACAAGGACTCTCTGTGGATTTTCTGTGAAATTTCTGTGAATACCCCTTTCGGAAAACGTCCCTTTGTGTTATACTGAGTCTGGATTATTCTTTTATCTCAGATGGAGCGGCTGGATTTCTTTGGAAAACCGCCTGCGGGAGAGCCGCCGAAGGAGCTTTTTATGCGCGAACACTACTATGAGGAAAAGCCAGGAAGCGAGGGCCTCATCGAGGGCCGCAACGCGGTGACGGAGGCCCTCCGGGCCGGGACCGCCATCGACAAGCTGTACGTCTCCCGGGGGGAGAACGACCACACCCTGGGCCGCATCATCGCCCAGGCAAAGAAGGCCGGGACCGTGGTGGTGGAGTGTGACCGGCGGAAGCTGGACGCCATGAGCGAGACCCACAGCCACCAGGGCGTCATCGCCCAGGCCGCCGCCCAGGCCTACGCCTCGGTGGAGGACATCCTCCAAAGGGCTGCCAGTAAGGGGGAACCTCCTTTGCTGGTGGTCTGCGACCAGATCTCCGATCCCCACAACCTGGGAGCCATCATCCGCTCCGCCGAGTGCGCCGGGGCCCACGGGGTCGTCATCCCCAAGCGCCGCAGCGCGGGGCTCACCGCCGTGGTGGCCAAAACCAGCGCGGGCGCGGTCAGCTATATGCCCGTGGCGCGGGTACCCAACCTGCCCGCCCTGCTGAAGGACCTGAAGAAGCGGGGCATCTGGGTGTTCGGCGCCGCCGCCGGGGGGACGGTCTCCCTGTATGAGGCGGACCTGCGCTCCCCCGCCGCAATCGTCATCGGGAGCGAGGGGGACGGCATGGGCCGTCTGGTGGAGGAGAGCTGCGACTTCCTTGTCAGCATCCCCATGAAGGGGAGCATTTCCTCCCTCAATGCTTCCGCCGCCGCCGCAATCGTTCTGTACGAAGCCTTGAGACAGCGGAGCTGACCAACCGTCCCCGCCGGTCAGGCGAAGGAAAGAGACTTTTTTATGATAGATCACAAGCCCGACAACAATTATCAATATGATCCCTCGCTGATGGATACCCAGCGTCTTCTGCTGGGAGTCCAGCTGCCGGAGGACGGGGCCTACGACCTGGATGAGATTCTGGCGGAGTTCAGCGGCAAGGGGATGGAGGCGCCGCCCATGCCGGAGGAGCCCGCCCCCCCGCCGGAGGAGCCGCCCGCTCCTGCGCCGGAGCCCCCGGCGGCGGAGGTTCCCTTCGAGCCGGCCCCTCCAGCTTCCGCGCCGGCACAGGAGGCAAAGCCTGAACCGAAGCCGGCCCGGAAGCGCTTTCCATGGCCCGCCCGCAAGCCGAAGCCCGTTCCGCCGGACGAGCCTTCTGCGGAAATTCCGCCGGAGGAACCGCCGCCCCGGGAGCCGGAGCCGTCCGCCGGAGACGATGGGGAGCTTACAGAGGAGGATCTGCTGGACCTGGCCTTCTGGAGCGACGGGGAGCTGCCGGACGCGGCGTCCGCCGCCATCGTGTCCGGCGCGGCGGAAGAACCGCCCCCTCCTGCCGCCCAGACGCTTCCGCCCGCTCCCGGACATGCCCCGCCGCCCCCAAAAGCGCCGGCTGAAAAGACGCCGCCCAGGAGGCCCGCGCCGGAGGAGCCTTCCATGGAGGCGGTGGTTGCCAGCACGGTGGACGCGGTGAAGGTGGAGCAGGAGAAGCACGCGGAACAGCTGCGCAGGCGTCTGGAGAAGTTCCGCCGCCATGAGGACCGCCGCCCCGCCAAGCCGAAGGAGCCCGCCGCCCGGCAGCCACTGCCGGCGGCGGAGCGGGAGCCTCCCGCCGCCGAAACCGCCGGCCGCCACAAGCGGCAGCTGCGTCAGTGCCGCAGGAACCTTTTCCCCGCTGTGCTGACGCTGGTCGTGCTGTGGCTGCCCTGGGCGCTGGCCCAATCCGGCAGAACCGTCCCTTTTTTCAGCGACAGCGCGGACAACGCGGCCCTGTGTGTGCTCGTCCTTCAGGCAATCCTCTGCATTCTGTGCTGGCCGGTGTACCGCGCGGCAGTCTCCGCCCTGGCGGAGGGGAGCTGGAGCATCCATGCCACAGCCCTCCTGGCCACAGTGGTGACCCTGCTGGACGAGATGACCATGCTCCTGCTGCCGGAGCGGACGGACGCTGCCCCCCTGGGCGGCGTAGCCGCCTGTCTGAGCGTATGTGCCCTGTGGGGACTGAAGTCCTGGCACAAGGGCATGGCGGAGACCTTCCGCATCGCCGCCATGGGCGAGCCCACCCGGGTGGCCGACCACTGCCCCCACGGCACGGCAAAGGGCCGGGGGACCATCCAGGGCTTCTACACCCGGGCTATGATGGAGGACACCTCCTCCCAGTGGCAGAGACTGCTGCTGCCCCTGCTGGCGGCGGCGTCCCTGGTGTTCGCGGGGCTGGCCTCCTGGGGCCAGGACCGGCCCCAGGACTTCCTGTGGTGCTGGTCGGCGGTGCTGTGCGCCGCCTCCTCGCCGGTGTTCCTGCTGTCCTACTGCGTCCCCTTCGGACGCGCCGCCTCCCATCTAGCCCGGGACGGGGCCGCGCTGGCGGGCATGTACGGCGCGGCTGCCCTGTCCGCCGACCCCAGGCTGGTGGTGACGGACACCGATCTCTTCCCCGCCGGGTCTGCCTCCCTGGGCGGACTGAAGCTCTACGGCGAGGAGCGGGAACGGGCGCTCTCCTACGCCGGTTCCCTGGCCTCCCAGGGGGGCGGACTGCTGGGCCGGGTGTTTGAGAAGGCCTGCCAGGCCGCGCTGGTGATCCCTCAGACGCCGGAACATTTCCATATCCACGATGACGGCGGACTCAGCGGCATGATCCGCGGCGAGACTGTCCTGCTGGGCACTCCCGCCTTCATGCGCCACCAGGCAGTGCGGCTGCCCCCCTCCCTGCCCTCCAAGCTGGCGGTATGTCTGGCGGTGGACGGGACCCTGACGGCGGTGTTCGGCATCCGCTACACCGCCGCCGAGCCGGTGGAGTACGCCCTCCGGGTCCTGCGCAGGGGCGGGTTCCGCCTGACCCTGGCCTCCCGGGACGGCAACCTTACCCCCAGGCTGCTCCGGGCCCGGTTCGGCACGGACTGCGGCGCACAGCTTCTGGAGCGGGACGACTGGCTGGCTCTGTCGGCTCCGGACTGGACGCCTGACGGACCCAACGGCCTGCTGTACCGGGACAACCTGCTGCCCTTCGTCAGTCTGGTCACCAGCGGCCGCCGCCTGTGCCAGACCGCCAGGGCGGGCAACCTGATTGCCATTTTCAGCAGCATCGCGGGGGCCCTGCTGGCGTTCTATCTCACCTTCGCCGGGAGCTACGCCGCGCTGACGCCCCTGCTGGTGCTGACCTATCAGCTGCTGTGGATCGTCCCCATGCTCCCCCTGGTCTGGACGATTGATAAAGCATAAATGGGAAGCTGCTATGGACATTACTTATTGTAAAATTTCAGAAGAAAATTTCCTTCCGACATCCCTGGACGGCTTCATCAGCCACCAGGAGGTCCGGGAATGCTGGCGGAAGGCGGACGGCCAATGGAAGCTGCTGCCCATCGCCTATACGGACGACTCCGGGCCGGACGCACAAACGATTCTGGCCGCGCTGCGGGCTGGGAATCCGGCTTTCGGCGCGTGGCTCGGGGGAGAGCTGGCAGGCTTTGCGCTTCTGGCGAAGGAACGGTTCGGCAGCGAAGCGCAATATATCGGCCTGACGGAGTTTTACGTCTCCCAGCCCTGCCGCCGCCAGGGAATTGGAGAAAAGCTCTTTGCCCTCGCCTGCCAGGGAGCCAGGGAGCTGGGCGCGTCCAAATTATACATCTCCGCCCACTCTGCCCGCGAGAGTATTGCCGCATACCGAAAATACGGCTGCGTGGAGGCGCGGGAGGTCAACCAATTTCTGGCAGAGAAGGAGCCCTGTGACATGCAGCTGGAGTTCCAGCTCTGAATGGCTCTTTCCATTGCCGGATCCATCAAAAAACAGGGGCGATTTTTGTTGAATCTGTCTAAATTCAAGAGCTAAAGAAAATTCCAGTTGTGCAATACCGGAAAAAGTACTATAATTAATTCGTTAAGCAGGGTCCGCGTCAGCGGGCACGATAAACGGAAGGAGACAAAACTCTATGGACATTCGCAACATCTGCCTGCTGGGCCACGGCGGCAGCGGAAAAACCTCTCTGGTGGAGAGTATGCTGTATCTCACCGGTGCCACCGACCGCCTGGGCAAGCCCGCGGACGGCAACACCGTTTGCGATTACGATCCCGAGGAGATCAAGCGCCAGATTTCCATCTCCCTGGCCATGACCCCGGTCATCTACAACGGCGTGAAGATCAACGTCCTGGACACCCCGGGCAACTTCGACTTCGCCGGCGAGATGCAGTCCGGCGTCCGGGCCGCCGAGGTGGGCGTGCTGGTGTGCGCCTCCAAGGACGGGCTCAGCGTGGGCGCGGAGCGCTGCTGGAAGTACCTCAAGGAGCGCAAGAAGCCCTGCATCGTCTACATCTCCAAGGAGGACGAGGAGAACGCCAACTTCTCCGAGACCCTGGCCGCCCTGCGCGAGAAGCTGTCAAAGTCCATCGCCCCCGTGGTGGCTCCCATCTGGGACGGCAACAAGCGCACCATCGGCATCATTGATGTCATCAACCGCAAAGCCTACCAGATGCCCGAGAACAAGAAGGGCAAGCGGGTGGAGATCCCCATCCCCGACAGCAAGCAGGCTGTGCTGGACGAGCTGTACGGCGAGCTGATGGAGGCCGTGGCCGAGACCAGCGACGAGAAGATGGAGAAGTTCTTTGAGGGCGAACCCTTTACCAAGGAGGAAATCATGGAGGGCCTGAAGATCGGCGTGCGGGAGGGTACCCTGGCGCCCGTGGTCTGCGGCTCCGCCCTGACCGGTCTGGGCACCGAAATGCTCATGTCCACCATCATCGATCTGGTTCCCGCCTCTACAGAAATGCCCGCCGAGGCGGCGACGGACGAGTCCGGCGAGAACGCCGTGGAGGTCAGGCGCGACCCCAACGGCCCCGCCGCCGCCATCGTCTTCAAGACCATTTCCGACCAGTACGGCAAGTACTCCCTGGTCAAGGTGGTCTCCGGCAAGGTCACCAGCGATATGTCCCTCTACAACCCCGCCACCGGCAAGACCGAGAAGCTGGGGCGCCTGTATACCATCAAGGGCAAAAAGAACGAGGAGGTCAAGGAGATCGCCTGCGGCGACATCGGCGCCATCGCCAAGATGGACCGTCTGAAGACCGGTGACACCCTGTGCGACCCCAAGCAGGTTGTGAAACTGGCTCCCACCCCCTTCGCCGAGCCCTGCTACTCCCGCGCCATCGCCCCCAAGACCCGGGGCCAGGATGAGAAGGTTGGCTCCGGCCTGATCCGCCTGAACGAGGAGGATCCCACCTTCACCATCTTCAACAACGCCGAGACCCATCAGGTGGTGGTCTCCGGCGCGGGTGATATCCAGATCGACGTGCTGGTCAGCAAGCTCAAGAGCCGCTTCGGTGTGGACGCCGAGCTGGATACCCCCCGGGTGGCCTACCGCGAGAAGATCCGCAAGCAGGTCCGCAAGCAGGGCCGCCACAAGAAGCAGACCGGCGGCAGCGGCCAGTTCGGCGACGTGCATATCGTCTTTGAGCCCCAGGATGAGCAGGAGGATATGATCTTTGCCGAGGAGGTCTTCGGCGGCAGCGTACCCAAGAACTTCTTCCCTGCTGTCGAGAAGGGCCTGCGGGAGGCCTGCGCCCACGGTGTGCTGGCGGGCTATCCTATGGTCTTCCTGAAGGCCACGCTGGTGGACGGCTCCTACCATCCGGTGGACTCCTCCGAAATTGCCTTCAAGACCGCCGCACAGCTGGCCTACAAGGCGGCGCTGCCCGAGGCGTCCCCTGTCCTGCTGGAACCCATCGGCGAGCTGAAGGTCAAGATTCCCGACAGCTACATGGGCGATATTCTGGGCGATCTGAACAAGCGGCGCGGCCGCGTCATGGGCATGAACCCCACCGGCGACGGCGACCAGATTGTGGAGGCCGAGGTCCCCGAGGCCGAGATGATGACCTACGCCATCGACCTGCGGTCCATGACCCAGAGCCGCGGTTCCTTCACCTTCCACTTCGTCCGTTACGAGGACTGCCCGGCTGCCGCCCAGGAGAAGGCCATCGCTGAGGCGAAGGCCCTGGCTGAGGCGGAGTAAGGGTCCTGTTCCTTTCCCTTCCCAACAAAAAAGGAGGGTCCCGGTATCCGGGACCCTCCTTTTTTATACCGGGCTCCGCCGCCTCTGCGGCCGCAGTCACAGCACCTTTGCCAAAAACGTCTTCAGCCGTTCGCTCCTGGGAGCGCCGAACAGCTCTGCGGGAGCGTTTTCCTCTACGATGGCCCCGCCGTCCATGAAGATAACCCGGCTGCCCACCTCCCGGGCGAAGCCCATCTCGTGAGTCACCACCACCATGGTCATACCCTCATGGGCCAGGTCCTTCATGACCTCCAGCACCTCGCCCACCATTTCCGGGTCCAGGGCGGAGGTTGGCTCGTCGAACAGCATCACCTCCGGCTCCATGCACAGCGCTCGGACAATGGCAATCCGCTGCTTCTGTCCGCCGGAGAGCTGGCTGGGATACGCGCCGGCCCGGTCCGCCAGCCCCACCCGCTCCAGCAGGGCGTTCGCCTTGGACGCAGCCTCCTCCCCGCCCTTTTTCAGCAGCTTGACAGGGGCCAGGGTCATGTTATCCAGAATGGTCATATGGGGGAACAGGTTGAAATGCTGGAACACCATACCCATCTTCTGCCGGTGGAGGTTGATGTCTACCTTGGGGTCCGTGATGTCCACGCAGTCAAAGGTGATGCTCCCGCCTGTGGGCCGCTCCAGCAGGTTGAGGCAGCGCAGGAACGTGGACTTTCCGGACCCGGAGGGCCCGATGACTACCACAACCTCGCCCCTGTGGATATCGGCGGACACACCGGCCAGAGCGCGGATGCTGCCGCCGTCAAAGTGCTTTTCCAGGTTCCGGACCTGGATCAATACGTTACCGCTCACTGCTTCTCAGCCTCCTCTCCAGTCTGCCCATCAGCCAGCTGAGGACCATCACCATCGCCAGGTACACCAGCGCTACGCCGAACAGCGCCATAAAGCCTCCATAGGTCTTGCTGGTGACCAGCTGCGCCGCCTTGGTCAGGTCACGCAGTCCGATGACCGTGACGATGGAGGTCTCCTTCAGCAGGGTAATCAGCTCGTTGCCCAGCGCGGGCAGGATGTTCTTCACAGCCTGGGGGATGATGATGTACCACATGGTCTGTAAGTAATTCAATCCCAGGGAGCGTCCAGCCTCCATCTGCCCCGCGTCCACGCTCATCAGACCGCCCCGGATAATCTCCGCCACATATGCTCCGGAGTTGATGCCGAAGGCCAGGGCGGCCACGCCCACCAGATTCCGGCTGGACTTGAAGACAACGAAAGCCATAATCAAAAGCTGCACCATCATGGGGGTACCGCGGATGACAGTTGTGTACGTCTTGCAGATAATGTTCAGGACGCCCAGAAAAATATGGGGCCGTTCCTCCCGCTGCTGGTCGTGGAACGTGCGCACCACAGCCACCAGCAGTCCCAGCGCAACGCCCAGGACCAGGGCCAGCACCGCCACCTTCAAGGTGTTTCCCACGCCCTCCGCGTACAGCTTCCACCGTCCCTCCTGGACAAAAGCCTGGTAAAAGTCCTTATTCAATTCCGCCCACAGGCCCATCGCCTCTCCGTCCCGGGCCTGGGCCAGCAGCTTCTCACACCATGCGATCCAATCCACCGCGCCATACTCCTTTCCTGTTCTCCCCCATAACCGGACAAGGGCGGCCCGTACAGGGCCGCCCTGTCAGAACATACACGATCTCCAGCCTTCACCTGTCACCGTGCGGTAATCCAAGATCCGCACCGTGCGAAAGAGCGAGGATACGTTCTTTTTGATACTTTTTCTTGAAAGAGAAAGGATCAGTCCGCCTTGATGTACTTGTCAACCACCCTCTGGACAGAGCCGTCGGCAATCAGCTCGCCGAGGGCCTTGTTCACCTCGTCCAGCAGCTGGCTGTTGCCTTTCTTCACGGCAATGGCATAATCCTCCACTGCAAACTCCGTGTCCAGAATCTTCAGGCCGGGGTTCGCCTTCACATACTCCTGGGCGGGCTGGTTGTCGATAACCACACAGTCCACCTTACCCGCCAGCAGCGCCTGGATCGCCATTGCGCCGGTCTCGTAGGCCACCACATGGTCCTCGCCGTAGCCGCCATTTTCCGGCGTGTCGGAGCAGTACTTGTAGCCGGTGGTACCCTCCTGGGTGCCGATGAGAGCGGCGCTCTCCAGGTCGTCCACACTGTCGATGGCCGCAGAGCCCTCGGGGACGACGATCACCTGGATACCGGTGGCGTAGGTGTCGGTGAAGTCCATGTTGACCAGGCGGTCCTCGTCGACGGTGATACCGGCCATGGCGATATCGCTCTTGCCGTTCTGCACAGCCTCCAGGGCGGCGGTGAAGCCCATATCGTCCACCACCAGCTCCAGGCCCAGCTTTCCGGCAATCAGGCCCGCGATCTCCACGTCGATGCCCTCAAAACCGCCGTCGTTGGTGACCATCTCATAGGGAGGGAACTCGGCGTTGGTGGACATATGCAGCTTGCCCTCCTCAACGGTCAGGCCATCCTTTCCGCCGCCACAGGCGGCCAGGCTCAGCGCTATGACCAGCGCCAGCAGCAGGGTTACAAACTTTTTCATACGAAAAACTTCCTTTCAAACGGTAAATTTCATCCAGTCTCTTCCATCCCAGCCCTTTTTACCGGGTGATAGGGAGCATACTACAATTCCCTGCAAATGTCAATAGATTTTCAAAGAAAATGTATAAATATTTATCCAGCTCTACATTTTACCGCCAGTGCAGCTAAAATTTCGTCTGATTCTACAATCTTATTGCACGCTTTGCTGAGAGGCCGTGCATACCAGTTTGAATTTGCAAAAAATTTCCACCCTGTGCAGCCGCGCAATCTGATTTTTTGTGCAAAATCCTCGTGAAACCGCCCGGTCCATCCATTGACTCCCCCTTAAAATAGTAGTATAATGCATCCGCACCTGCCCTTTGGAGACAACTGCCGCTCCGGTATTTGCCTCCAAGGGGCAGGCGGGCCAATACCGGCAGGGAACGGACCGTGCCCGTTCCCGGACCGCCAGACAAGAAAGGAGCTTTTCAGCATGGATAAGAAAAAACGGGCGGGGCGCATCGCCCTGTTCACCTGCGCGGCGCTGGCGTTCCTCATCGCCTCGCTGTGCACCGGCGGAGGCGGAGAGCATGAGTCCATCCAGGAGGTCATGCAGGACGCCGTGCTCCACACCTCCGCGCAGATCGGGTTCTTCGGGCTGGAGGTCAACCCCGGCCTGATCTCCGCCTTTACGGTGACGGGCGTTCTGGTCCTGGCCGCCCTGGTCCTGCGCGTCTTCGTGATTCCCAGATTCCAGCTCATTCCGGGCCGCGTACAGCTCCTGCTGGAGCAGGCGGTGGGCCTGTTCGACGGACTGGCAAAAACCAACAGCCCCCACAGAAACGGCTTCCTGGGGGCCTATATCTTCGCCGCGGGAACCTATATCTTTGTGGGGACCCTCTTTGAGCTCTTCGGCGTCCAGGCCGTCACAACGGCGGGACACTCCGTCTCCCTTCCCGCACCCCTGTCGGACATCAACGGGGCTATCGCCATGGGTTTTCTCTCCTATGGCGTGATCCTCGCCGGCGGCATTGCCGCCAACGGGCTGCGGGGCGCCGGGAAGACCCTGAAGGACTTCTCCCTGCCCATCTCCATGAGCTTCCGGCTCTTCGGCGCTCTGCTCAGCGGCGCGCTGGTGACAGAGCTGGTCTACTACTATATCCAGCTCAGCTTCGTACTCCCTGTGGTGGTGGGCGTGCTGTTCACGCTGCTGCACGCGCTGATCCAGGCCTACGTGCTGACCATGCTCACCTCCGTCTTCTACGGCGAGGTGACCGAGCCCTCGGAGAAATCCAAACACAGCGCCGCAAAAAAAGCCGCGGCCCATTGATAAAAAGGAGGTCAACCATCATGAAAAATTTTGTCAAAATCCTGGGCAGGACCCTCTGCGCCGTCCTTCTGCTGACGGTGGTCCTCTCCGCCGTCACCGCCACCGCCTATGCCGCTGATTCCGAAACGGCGGCTGCCGCCGTCCAGCCGGACAACAGCGTCAGCGCCAAGGCCATCGCCGCCGCCATCGTGGTCGGTCTGGCCGCCGGAGCCGGCGCCATCGGCATGGGCATGGCCATCGCCAAATCCGCCGACGGCATCTCCCGCCAGCCGGAGGCGGAGGGCAAGATCAGGACCCTGCTGATGCTGGGTCTGGTGTTTATCGAGACCGTCGTCATTTACGCGCTGATCGTCGCAATCCTGGTCATCTTTGTGCTGTAGGAGGCGGGAAGCCATGCCTTTGAACATTAATTTCCAGCAGATTTTCTTACATCTGCTCAACTTCACCATCCTGTTCGCGGCCATGTACTTCCTGCTCTACAAACCAGTGAAGTCCTTCATGGACAAGCGGGCCGCCTACTATACGGACCTGGACCGGCAGGCCCAGGAGAAGCTGGAGGAGGCGGAGCGCGTGCGCCTGGACTACCAGCACAAGCTGGAGGCCGCCGCCGGCGAGATCCAGGAGAAGTCCGCCCAGGCCCAGAAGCTGGCCATGGAGGCCGCCGAGCAGCAGCTGAAAAAGGCGCAGGCCGAAGCCGCCCATGTCGTAGCCAAGGCCAGCGCCGAGGCCAAGGCGGAAAAGGAGCGCATCATCCACGAGGCCCGGGGCGAGGTGGAGGAGATGATCGCCGTTGTGGCGGAAAAGCTGATTCTGGCCAACACCTCGGCAGCCTACGACCAATTCCTGGAGGCCGCCGGGAAGGAGGAGCAGGATGCGTGAGAAACCTGTCGAGCGGCGGGCCGTCCTCTACTCCAACCAGCCGCCCACGCCGGAACAAACCAAGCGGTTCCAGGAGTTTCTGGAATCCCGGTATGATGAGGAGATCCCCCTGGTCTGGGAGGAGAGCTGGGAGTTTCCCAAGGGCTTCCGGCTGGAGGTGGGACTGGACAGCTACGATTGGAGCATCGACGGACGGCTCCGCCAGCTGAGAAGCGCCCTCTCCCGCATCCAGGGAGAGGAGTCAGATAAGGTCATTCCCCTGCTGCGGAAGGCCGTGGAGTCCTGGCAGCCGGAGGTCATCGCCGAGGAGGAGGGCCGTGTGGTCTCCATCGGCGACGGCATCGCCACCGTGGCTGAGCTGGACTACGCAACCTACGGCGAGATTCTGCTCTTCAACCACGGCGTGCGGGGCATGATCCAGGACCTGCGGGAGCACGAGACCGGGTGCATCCTTTTTGAGAACGGCGACAAGCTCCGCCAGGGCAGCCCCGTCTGGCGCACCGGCAGGACGGCGGGCATCGGCGTGAGCGAGGACATGATCGGCCGGGTGGTGGATGCCCTGGGCGGGGCCATTGACGGCAAGGGCGACATCCCCGTGCGGGCCTACCGCCCCATCGAGTCCCCCGCTCCCGGCATCATCGACCGTCAGAGCGTCAGCCGGCCTCTGGAAACCGGCATCCTGGCCATCGACTCCATGTTCCCCATCGGGAAGGGCCAGCGGGAGCTGATTATCGGCGACCGGCAGACCGGCAAGACCGCCATCGCCCTGGACACCATCCTCAACCAGAAGGGCAAGGACGTCATCTGCATCTACGTGTCCATCGGACAGAAGACCAGCTCCGTGGCCCAGCTGACAGAGAACCTGCGCTCCAGAGGCGCCATGGACTACACCATCGTCGTCCACGCCTCCGCCAGTGACCCCGCGCCGCTGCAATATATCGCCCCCTACGCGGGCTGCGCCATCGCCGAGTACTTCATGGAGCAGGGCAATGACGTGCTCATCGTCTACGATGACCTGAGCAAGCACGCCATCGCCTACCGGACCCTCAGCCTGCTGCTGGGCCGGTCACCGGGGCGGGAGGCGTTCCCGGGGGACGTGTTCTACCTCCACTCCCGGCTGCTGGAGCGGTCCGCCCAGCTCAGTGAGGAGCGGGGCGGCGGCAGCATGACCGCCCTGCCCATTGTGGAGACCCAGGCGGGCGACGTGTCCGCCTATATCCCCACCAACATCATCTCCATCACCGACGGTCAGATCTTTCTGGAGAGCAGCCTGTTCTTCTCCGGACAGCGCCCGGCGGTGAACGTGGGCCTGTCGGTCTCTCGCGTGGGCGGCGACGCCCAGACCAAGGCCATGAAAAAGGCCGCCGGAGCCATCCGCCTGGATCTGGCCCAGTACCGCGAGATGGAGGTGTTCACCCAGTTCTCCAGTGACCTGGACGACGCCACCAAGCGGCAGCTGGTCTACGGCCAGGGGCTGATGCGGATGCTGCGGCAGGGCCAGTACCAGCCCTTGCAGCAGTACCAGCAGGTCATCCTGCTGGTCGCCGCCCTGAACCACGCCATGGAGGACATCCCAATGGACGGCATCGCCCCCTTTATGGCGGAGCTGCTGGACTTCTTCCAGCTCCATCACCAGGGGCTGTGCGGCCAGATCGAGCGCACAGGCATCCTGACGGATCAGGACCGGGAAGAGATCATAACCGCCGCCAGGGAGCGGGCGGCGGCATGGAGGAAGAGGTGAGCCCATGGCAAACACCAAGGAGATCAAAAGCCGTATCGCCAGCGTAAAGGACACCCAGAAGATTACCAACGCCATGTACCTCATCGCCTCCACCAAGATGCGCAAGGCCAAGCGGGAGCTGGATCAGACCCGCCCCTACTTCGACGCCCTCCAGGGGGAGATCAAACGGATCTTCCGCACGGCGGAGAAGGTGGATAACCGCTACTTCTATCCCGCCTCCGGCGAGAGGGAGCGGCCCGGCGACCGGGCCTATCTGGTTATCACAGCGGACAAAGGGCTGGCGGGCGCCTATAACCAGAACGTCATCCGGGAGGCCCAGCGGCAGATGGACCAGCGGGGCGGCGGCAGCAAGCTGTTCGTGGTCGGGGACTACGGGCGGCAGTATTTCGCCGCCCACAGGATTCCCATTGAGAAGAGCTTCCTCTATACCGCCCAGAACCCCACCCTCCAGCGGGCCAGGGACATCTGCTCCCTGCTGCTGGACCTCTACAAGCGGGGCGAGGTATCCAAGATTTATGTCATCTATACGGACTTCAACAACGGCCTGGACTCCAGCGCCCGGACGATCCGGCTGCTGCCCTTTCACCGGGCGCAGTTTGTCTCTCCGGCGGCGGAGACGGAGAAGGCCGTCAAATTCCCCTTTGACTTCTTCCCCACGGTGGAAAAGGTGCTGGACAGCATCATCCCCAGCTATCTCACCGGGTACATCTACAGCGCTCTGGTGGACAGCTTCTGCTGCGAGCAGAACGCCCGCATGACGGCCATGGACGCCGCCAACCGTAACGCCCAGGAGCTTCTGGACGCTCTGGCGGTGGAGTACAACCACGTGCGGCAGGGGGCCATCACCCAGGAGATCACGGAGATCGCCGCCGGGGCCAAGGGCCAGAGGCGTTATCAAGAACAAATGGAGGGAGGCGCGCTATGAAACGCGGTGTGATCAGACAGGTATCCGGCTCGGTGGTGGACGTGGAATTTGAACCGGCCTACCTGCCCAGGCTCCAGGAGGCGCTGACCGTTACGGTGGAGGGCCGGACGCTGACCATGGAGACCGCCCAGCATATCGGGCGCAGCCGGGTACGGTGCATCATGCTGGCCGCCAGTGAGGGGCTGGCCCGGGGGATGAGCGTCACCGCCACCGGCAGCGGCATCCAGGTGCCCGTGGGGGAGAAGACCCTGGGGCGGATGCTGAACGTATTGGGGGAGCCCATCGACGGCGGCGAGCCCATCCAGGACGCGGAGCGGTGGCCCATCCACCACAAGGCCCCGTCCTTCATCGAGCAGATGCCCGCAGTGGAGGTCCTGGAGACGGGCATCAAGGTCATCGACCTGCTGGAGCCCTACCCCAAGGGGGGCAAAATCGGCCTGTTCGGCGGCGCCGGCGTGGGCAAGACAGTGCTGATTCAGGAGCTGATCCACAATGTGGCCATGCAGCACGGCGGCTACTCCATCTTCACCGGCGTGGGCGAGCGCAGCCGCGAGGGCAACGATCTGTGGCGGGAGATGCGGGAGAGCGGCGTGGCGGACAAGACCGCCCTGGTCTTCGGACAGATGAACGAGTCCCCCGGCGTGCGTATGCGGGTGGCCCTGTCGGGGCTGACCATGGCGGAGTACTTCCGGGACAAGGAGCACAAGGATGTGCTGCTGTTTATCGACAACATCTTCCGCTTCGTCCAGGCGGGCAGCGAGGTCTCCACCCTGCTGGGCCGGATGCCCAGCGCCGTGGGCTACCAGCCCACCCTGGCCCAGGAAATGGGCGCCCTCCAGGAACGGATCACCTCCACCCGAAACGGCTCAGTGACCTCGGTGCAGGCAGTGTACGTCCCAGCGGACGACCTGACGGACCCCGCCCCGGCCACCACCTTCTCCCATCTGGACGCCACCACAGTGCTCAGCCGCAAGATTGCGGAGCAGGGCATCTACCCCGCTGTGGACCCCCTGGGATCCACCTCCCGGATTCTGGAGGCTGACGTAGTGGGCGAGGAGCACTACCGGATCGCCCGGGAGGTCCAGACCATCCTGCAAAAATACCGGGAGCTCCAGGACATCATCGCCATTCTGGGCATGGATGAGCTCAGCGACGAGGATAAGCTGGTGGTGAGCCGCGCCAGGAAGATCCAGCGGTTCCTGGCCCAGCCCACCCATGTGGCGGAGAAGTTCACCGGTATCCCCGGCGTCTATGTGCCGATGTCGGAGACCCTGCGGGGCTTCCAGGCCATCGTGGACGGCAGCGTGGACCACTGCCCGGAGGCCGCTTTCTATAACGTGGGGACCATCGGCGACGTGCTGCGCCGGACGGCGGAGGCGGCGCGATGAACGTTTTCCAGCTGACCGTCCTGGCGGCGGATAAGCCCTTTTACGACGGCCCCTGCGAGTCCCTGCGCTTCCCTGGGAGCGACGGGCAGTACGGCATTCAGGCCAACCACCGCAACATGATCGCCGCCATCGTACCGGGGACCCTGCGCTTCCAGACGGCGGCGGAGGAGCAGGTGGCCGCCATATCGGAGGGGCTCATCAAGGTGGAGGACAACCACGTGCTGATCTTGGCGGACACCATTGAGCGGCCGGAGGACATCGACGTCAACCGCGCCAAGCGGGATGCCGACGAGGCCCGGGAGATCCTGCTGCAAAAGCGGAGCCTCCAGGACCACCACACCGCCCGGGCGCGGATGGTCCGGGCGCTGAACCGGCTGCATGTGCGGGAGCAGTGGATAGATAATTGACCGGGAGCTATAATGATATACTCCCTCTATGAGTGACAGGGAAAGAACAAAACTGTCAATCATAGGGGGAGCTTTTATGTCACAAAAGCAACATCGATCAGAAACGGAAATCATAGAGGGAGACACAAACGGTGCGGCAGGATGGACGGAATCGGGGAAAAAAACAGGATGCGGGGATGGAAGATTTCAGCAATGGGTACGGAATATCAATCAGACGGTATAGCCTGCCGCTCCGCCTGCGCCTCCCTCTCAAATTCGCGCAGAAAGCTGTCATGCAGGTTTTCCTCCGCCAGCTTCCGGGCCTTCACTGCGTCCTCAAACCGGGCGTAGCTGCCCAGATAGTACCGCTTCCCTTTGAAGCAGATGGACGCCCGCCAGCTGTGCTTGGAGGCCCGCCAGTCCACGCCGGGGACGCCGCTGGTGTTGTTGCGGCGCACAGTCTTCGCCCGCAGCAGCTCCACGCAGGTACCATCCACGTAAGTCAGGCAGCCGTCCCTGGCGCAGCCGCAGCTCCGCACGTGGCCGTTGCGGAGGTGGCAGCTTTTTGCAATAGTCTCCCTGCCGCAGTCGCACCTGCACCTCCAGGCTGTCCTGCCGTTCACGTTCTCCGCCTGCTCCAGCACGGTCAGCCGTCCAAACCGCTGGCCGGTCAGGTCCAGTTTTTTTCTCGAATGACTCATGTCCTGCCGCGCTCCCTTCTGTTGACAAAATTTTTCTTTTGTCAACAGCGGCCAGCCATTTCCTGTAAAGCAGGGGAAAAGTGAACAAAAAAGAGCGCAAAAAACCAGGACTGCAAAAAAGCGATCTTGCAGCCCCTTGTTTTTTGCGCTCTTTTCTATTGTTTTCTTGTCATTATGACGAAAATACATAAATGCGCTTCAAGCAGAACGCAATTATGATATAATGATAACAGGTATTTCACGCCCTGATAGGGCAAAAGAAAAATTTTGTCTATTCCGCCAAAGCCTCTATGTGACCAGCCCCAGCTTTTCCAATTGCCGGGCATGTTCCGCACCGGTGGTCATGAGATAGATTCTCGTCGTATTGATGGAGCTGTGCCCCAGGATGTCCGCCAGCTTCACAATGTCCCGGCAGGCCCGGTAAAAAACGGCGGCGAACAGGTGCCGGAGATTGTGGGGGAACACCTTGGATGGAGCCACCCCCGCCCTGGCACACAGCTGCTTCATCTCCCGCCAGATCTGGCGGCGGGACAGGCTCTTTCCGCTTCTGGTAACAAAAATCTCGCCGGAGACGGTTTCCTGCCGCTTCGCGTATTTCAACAGCTTCCGGCAGAGTCTGGCGGGCAGCAGGATCGTCCGGATCTTGCCCTTCAGACTGATCTCCGCCCGACCCCGCTGCGCGGCTTCAACCGTGACGTACCTGACCTCCGATACGCGGATTCCTGTGGCGCAGATGGTTTCCATCAGGAGGGCCAGACGCTCCTGCCCCAAGACGTTGGCTGTGTCCAGGAGCTTCTGGTATTCGGCCCGCGTCAGCTCCTTGTCCTGGGCCCGGAAGGTGCGGCGCTGAACGCGCAGAAGCCTGAGCCTGCACTCCTCACAGCCCAGAAATCCGAGGAGCGCATTGACGGCGGCCAGCATGGAATTGATGGTAGCGGAGGCATACCCCCGATCCAGCAGATGCTCCCGCCACAGGGCGGCGGTCTCCGTGGTCAGCGGCCGTCCGTCCAGCCAGCCGGCAAAGGCCCGCCCGTCCCGCAGGTATTTCTCAATCGTGCCCGCGCTGCGGCATTCGGCGCGAAGCTGGCGCACAAACCGCGCAATGTCTTCCTTCAAAATTGTCATAAAATCCTCCTTTTGTGCGATATAATATAATTTCGCACAGAAGGAGGATTTAATAAAGAGCTGAATTCAGATTTTTTGCCGCCGGGGAGCGTGGTCACGCGCCCTTCATCTTCAGCTGCTGCTTGCTGTATTGCAGGGTGTAGAGCTGGTAATACCGGCCCTTTTTGTGAAGCAGCTCCTGGTGGGTGCCCTGCTCCAGAATCTCGCCGCGGTTGAGGACGATGATGTTGTCCGCGTGCTGAATGGTGGACAGCCGGTGGGCCACAATCAGCATGGTGCCGATGCTCTTCATCTTCTCCAGGGAATCCTGAATCAGGATTTCCGTCTCCGTATCGATGTTGGCGGTGGCCTCGTCCAGGATCATGACCTCCGGGCGGTGGATGATGGTGCGGGCGAAGCTGAGTAGCTGCCGCTGTCCGGCGGAAAAGTTGCTGCCACGCTCCCGGACCGGCTCATCCAGCCCCTGCTCAAACTTGTTGATGAAGGAGTCCGCGTTGACATAGCGGCAGGCGTTCCAGATTTCGTCGTCAGTGAAGGATTCCTCCCGCAGGACGATGTTCCCCCGGATGGTGCCAGAGAACAGGAACACATCCTGGAGCATCTGGCCGAAGTGCTTGCGCAGGGAGGAGATCTTGATGCGTTTGATGTCAATGCCGTCGATGAGGATGCGGCCCTTCTGGATATCGTAGTTGCGGCAGATCAGGGAGAGAATCGTGGTCTTGCCGGAGCCGGTAGCGCCCACGAAGGCCGCCGTCTGCCGGGGGTGGACGTGGAAGGACACGCCCTTGAGCACCCATTCGCCGGGGATGTAGGAGAACCAGACGTCCTGGAACTCGATTTCGCCCCGGATCTCATCCAGCTCAATGGCGTCGGGTTCGTCCACCACCTCCGGGACCATATCGAAGACCGTGAAGATCTTCTCCGCCGAGGCAAAGGCGGACTGCAGCATGTTGAACTGCTCCGCCAGATTCTGGATGGGGTTGAAGAACTTGGAGATATACATGTAGAAGGAGACGATGACGCCGCTGGACAGGGTCTGCCCCATAAAGGTGACATTCCGGATATATCCCCTGCCGCCCATGTACAGCAGGCACAGCACAGAGGAAATATACAGCATGTATACCATGGGGCGGAAAATACTGAATACGAAAATCTGGTTCTGCTTGGCCTTTTTCAGCTGCTGGCTCTTCTCCAGGAATTCGTCCAGCTTCCTCTGCTCCTGGTTGAAGATCTGGGTGATCTTGATGCCGGACAGGTTTTCGGAGAGGAAGGTGTTGATGTCCGTGGTGCGGTCCTTCACCACCCGGTAGACCTTCCGGGTGAACTTCCGGAAGATCAGGGTGAACAGCACCAGGAATGGCACGAAGCACAGAATCATCAGGGTCAGGGCGTAGTTCAGCATCAGCATGGCGGCCAGCACGCCCACGACAATGAACACATTCTTTGCCATGTTCACCAGGATGTTGGTGAACATCATGGAGATGGCGTTGGTGTCGTTGGCTACACGGGTCACCAGCTTGCCCACGGGGATCTTGTTGAGCTGATCATGGGACAGGCTCTCAATGTGGGTGAACAGGTCCTGCCGCAGGGCGGAGAGGACCTTCTGTCCCGTCTTTTGCAGAATGATGGATTGAAAATAGGTACACAGCATAGAGACAATCAGGAAGCTCACATACAGGCCCACCCATCGGTACAGGCTGCTGAGGGGGAAGCGGTCCTTGATCAGCTCCTCAATCCGGCCCATAATCAGCGGCGCGGCCAGCTCATAGGAGATGGAGACCAGCATGATGACCAGAACCAGCGCAAACTCCTTCTTGTAGGGCAGAGCGTACTTCGCAAGACGGCGGATGATCTCCCCGTCCGGGATGTGGCGGTTGAAGCCCAGGGCCTCCTTTTTGTTTTTCACACCGAGGTAGGCGACGACGAATACGATGGCAAACACGCCGATGATCGCGCCTACGATCAGTACAGGCAAATACTCACGCATTATGGCGTTCTCCCTCCTCTTCCAGTTTTTGCAGGTCTACCATGTGGCGGTAAGCGCTGCATGTGTCATACAGCTCCTCGTGACGGCCGGTGGCGGCCACCTTGCCGTCGTCGATGAAGATGATGCGGTCCATCTGCTCAATGGTGGAGATCCGGTGGGCGATCAGGATGGTGGTGCGCCCGTTCCGGGTGGACCGGAGGTTATCCAGGATGGCCCGCTCCGTGCTGGTATCCACAGCGGAGACGGAGTCGTCCAGAATCAGGATGGGCGCGTCCTTCATCAGCGCCCGGGCGATGGAGATGCGCTGCTTCTGCCCGCCGGAGACGGTGACGCCACGCTCGCCCAGGACGGTGCGGTAGCCCTCGCTGAACCCCCGGACGTCGTTGTCCACGTCCGCCAGGACAGCGGCGGCGGCCACCTTGTTCTCATCGGGGGCGCTGGTGGTGAAGCCGATGTTCCGGGAGATGGTGTCGCTGAACAGGAAGTTATCCTGGGGCACATAGGCCACCGCCTGCCGCACGTCCCGGATGGCTACGGCGTTGACGTCGTTGCCGTCCAGAAACACGGTGCCGTCGGGCACGTTGCAGGTGCGTAGCAGCAGGTCCACCAGGGTGGTCTTGCCGGAGCCGGTGCGGCCCACCAGCCCCACGTTCTCCCCGGCCCGGATGGTGAAGGATACATCCTGAAGGGCGTCGTACTCCCCGTCGGGATAGCGGAAGGTCAGGTGGCGGAACTCGATGTCGCCCTTGACGTTCTCCAGCTCGTGGACGCCGGGGCGGTCGATGACGTCCTGCTTGGCGTCCAGCAGCTCGCTGATACGCTTGAGGGAAGCGCGGCCCCGGCTTGTCATGTCAATCAGCTCAGATACCGCCATGATAGGCCAGACGATGGCGTTGAAGTAGCCGATGAACTCCATCAGCTGTCCGGCGTTGAAGTCGCCCCGGTACACCAGATAGCCGCCGTAGCCCAGGATGATGCAGATGACAGACTCCACAAACAGCGTCACCAGGATGCGCAGAAGCACCGAGGAACGGGTGAAATCCACGTTGGCAACCTCGTTCTCCTTGTTGAGCTTCTTGAAGGCCAGCAGCTCCTTGGCCTCCTTGACAAAGGCCTTGATGACGGAGATGCCGGAGAAGCTCTCCTGGGAGAAGTCGCTGAGCTTGGAAAAGGCCTCCTGGCGGATATCCCACTTCTTGCTCATATACTGCCCAACCACCGCGCTGGAGGCCAGCAACAGCGCCATGGGGATCATGGAAAAGACCGTCATCAGCGGATTCATGTTCCACATTTTGATGACTGCCAGCACGCCCAGGAACAGCGCGTCGAAGAACATGAGGATGCCGGAGCCGTAGCAGTCCTGCACGGTCTCCAGATCGTTGGTGAACAGGCTCATGAGGCCGCCCACCTTGTTCTCCTGGTAGAACTGACGGGAGAGATCCTTGGCGTGGGAGAACATCTCGTTGCGCAGGTCGGTCTCCACCTTGATGGCCGCGCCGAAGATGCACACGCGCCACAGGAAACGGCCCACCACCATGGACAGCACGATCCAGACCATAGGCATACAAATCCGGTCCAGCAGAAAGTCCATGTCAAAGGCCATCTGTACGCCGTCCACCATGACCCAGCCTTGGTTCATGCCATTGATTACCATTTGGTACAGATTGGGCGTGATGAGCTGCATGTAGTCCACCATAATCAGCGCCGCCAGCCCCAGCAGCAGCCATCCGGCGTATTTTATGTAGTATTTGTTGATGTATTTCCCGAAAATCATACCGTTTTTACCCACTATCCTTTCCTCAAATTTACTGGTCTGAATTTCTTCCCGGACAGTCTATCACTTCGCTGTCCGTCTGTCAACAACACATTATGAATTTGGAAAAAATGTAACATAACTGTTACAAAGAGGGAAACTCTCCCGGCGGCAGGACGGAGAAGACATGGCGCAAAGAAACAGGACGCCGAAGCGTCCTGTTTTCATATTCCGGTAAATCGCGCTCAGATCTTGGGACCAGCGTCCACGAGGGCCTTGCCGGCGTCGTTGCCGGTATACTTGACGAAGTTCTTCACGAAGCGGCCAGCCAGATCCTTGGCCTTGGTGTCCCACTCGGAGGGATCGCCGTAGGTATCGCGGGGATCCAGGATCGCGGGATCCACACCGGGCAGGGAGGTGGGCACAGCCAGGTTGAAATAGGGGATGGTCTTGGTCTCAGCCTTGAGGATGGAGCCGTCCAGGATGGCGTCGATGATGCCGCGGGTATCCTTGATGGAGATGCGCTTGCCAGTGCCGTTCCAGCCGGTATTGACCAGATAGGCCTTGGCGCCGCTCTTCTGCATCTTCTTGACCAGCTCCTCGCCGTACTTGGTGGGATGCAGCTCCAGGAAGGCCTGACCGAAGCAGGCGGAGAAGGTGGGAGTGGGCTCGGTGATGCCCCGCTCGGTGCCGGCCAGCTTGGAGGTGAAGCCGGACAGGAAGTAGTACTGGGTCTGCTCCGGGGTCAGGATGGACACGGGA